>CAZPBO010000041.1:0-4220 GCA_964584815.1 uncultured Planctomycetota bacterium | reverse complement strand
GAAGACGACCCTGACGACCCCGAAATGAAAGGACGGGCAGAACTGCTTGCTCCCTACATCAACAAAGCGAAGGAACTGAAGGAGCGGCTGGAGAAACGCGCGGAGAAGTTGCGCAAGAAGCGCGACGAACTGCAAAAAACCGCCGCTAGAAATCCAAAGCCGCCTGATAACCAGCAGAACCCGCCACAGCAGAACCAGCCACCGTGGGCGAACTGGGACGCCTTCAAGCAAAACTACGGGCGCTTCTGGAAACAGAACATAGTCTCTAACAATGCGCCAGAATTGACCGTAGGACAGTCCCCCCAACAAATCCCCTTGGTCAGCCTTGGTGCAATCCAGAGGCAGGGCAACACTCACACTGCTGCCCAGAACGGGGCTGGATGGATTTTCTTCGGTTTCAAAAACGCCTATGAGTTTCGGGACTATACCGCTACATTCAAAATGAAGATTGTCAACCTCGGTGGCGGGGTGACTCTTATGTTGCGGGCACTTATCTTCCGCTCCACCCGTTCGGGGCAACTTTTCGGATATGGTCAGGGCGTCTCTTTCCCCCAACAGGCAGTTGGAAAGGAATTCACCATAAAGGTAACTGTCAGCGGACAGAATGTCACCATAAATGTAGGCAATGCCGCTCCACAAAATCTCAAACTGCGCGACCCATCCCTACCGATGTCCCAAAGACCAAATCCACCTGTTGGTGTGCCGATGCTTCAATTGCGAAACGGCGCATCTGTTCAGATTCTCGGCGCATCCTTCAAACTGAACGCCAAAAAATAGCGAACCATCACCCCCTTATAACTGGTCAAACAGAAGGAAAGGGTAAGGAGAACCTTATGCGCCTTGCGGTTGTTGTCTGTGTTGTGGTCTTTGCAACTACGCTGTGGGCGCAGAACGAACTCAAAGAAGCCTGGGATGCGCTTCGGCAAGGGCGCTGGGATGATGCTCTCAAAGCCGCAAAAGAGGTTTTGAAAAACGACCCCCACAACGCTGAGGCAAAGGCGATATCGGACTTTGCCGCCGCACCCTATAAACACCTGCGCTTAATCAGGGTGCTTAAATGCGAGCGTGCTGTATTTGACCTGCGGTTCTCCCATAACGGACGGTTCCTTTATGCTGGAGGAGGTCACGGACGGATATGGAGGTGGGAGACAGACGACTGGAGCGGTGCCCCGAATTTCAGAAACAAAACTTATATGAGGAGTTTCGTGCGCAGAATAGATGTCGCCCCTAACGGACGCTTCCTTGCCTTCACTTATGGAGTTATAAGTCCGAAAACGGGAAAGAAGGTCGCCAAGTTTGAGGTGGGGATAACCTTTTGCGTGCGTTTCGTCTTCGGTGGTGTTGCGGTCTCAGGCTCCTCCCAAATCTGGTTATTTGACGACGATGGATGGCGTTTACGCTGGTCAAAAAGTCTGCAAAATATGGTGATGGTTGAGATGACCTCCTCTCCTGACGGCAAGAAAATAGCGCTTGTGGGGTTCAAACGCCTTGTTGTGCTGGATGCAGGCACCGGGCGTGAAGTTGCCAGCACCACAATCAAAACGCACGGTCATAAGTACGGCTTGACTTGGTCGCGCTTAGGTCTGCTTGCCTCATCTGATGCTAACGGTGATGTGGAAATCTTTGACGGAGAAGGAACATTCAAGTTCAAAAGCGTGAAGGTGCTGCACCTCCACAACGGCTGCGTTTTCGGTCTCACCTTCTCTCCTGACGGGCGTTTTCTCGCCTCAGCGGGTCTTTACGACAGAAAGGTGAAGGTTACGGACGCCCTGACAGGCAAGGTCGTCTGGGAGGAAGAGTTTCATCTGCGCGCCAGGGCTGCGGTGTTTGGACCTGATGGACGAATTCTGGCGGTAGGACTTGCCCATTTTCGGGATGACCGTCCGGGGGAGGTTCGTATCTACAAGATAGAGCATGATTTGCTCAGGAAGGCAGACCAAATGGTAAAGAAAAAGGAGAAGGCTAACAAGAGTTCTGCTTCGGAGGAGGGGAAGACGGTTTCTCATCCTGCGGCGCCTCACCGATAGCGCGTGTGTCCTCATCCTCTCTTATCACGCGCACCAGTATCCTGTTACCCGAGACATCCACAACACGCACTTTTGTGCCTTCCTCCACCATAACTCCTTCTGAAACGACCTGATAGCGTCTACCGTCAATCTCGGCGACCCCAGCAGGACGCAACCGCCCCACCACCACCCCACTTTTGCCTACCAGATGGCGCAGTTGGCGTTCCTGCGCCGTCGCAACATCTTCGTGGTCTGCAGGACCGTTCAATATCAACTGCTTCCCTATTCCCGTGTGCGGCAGCACCTTGAAAAGATACCAGACAAGCAGCGGCACCGCTATCAACGCACACAAAACCAGAATCACTCCCAGAACTGTTGAATAGGTAAAGCCGAAGATAACGCCGATGATTATCAACGCCGCCGCCGCAACAGATATCGCTCCCCCTGACGGAACAAACACCTCAATCCCCACAAGCCCCAACCCCACCGCAAACAACACAAGCGACACCACCAACTTCGTCGTCTCTGACAGCGCAAGCACCACACAACTCATCCACGCTTCCTCACCACTATCCGATTACCGCTCACCGCCACTACCTCCACTTCCACACCCTCATCCAGAAACTCACCCTGCGTAACGACGCTCAAAGGTTTTGAAGCGAAGATGGCTTTGCCGCTTGGGCGCAGCGGCGTTATCGTCTTACCCACATCACCCACCTTCACACCTGATGTCTTCTCCTCCAACGCTGCGACCCCACTCATCCCCTCAGGCGGCTCCACCACAAACAACCTCCCAAACGCGCGGCTCCTCGGCAGATACTGACTCAACAAAAATATCGCCACCGCAACACCCACCACCGAACTCCCCAAAACCAGCATATTCCGTTTGAACACCTCCATCTCCCACGCGTTCTGCGGCAGAACAAACGGCTGCAACAGCAGAAAACCCCCAAACACAACAAGTGCTGCGCCAATTATCCCCGTCACCCCAAATCCAGGTATCAGAAATATCTCTATCAGCAGCAGAATTATGCCCGCAACTATCAAAAGCATCTCAATCACCGCAGCAAGCCCCGCAAGGTAGGATGACAAAAGCACAATCGCAAGGCACCCCACCCCCACCGCACCAGGAAATACCATTCCCGGATGCGTCACCTCTATATATACACCTATTCCCGCTATCACAAGCAGAAGCACCACTATCGGACCCCAGTTAACAAAAGAGATAATGTGTTCCCACCACGATTTGGAGAGAACCACAACAGGGGTTTGAGCGTTGAGGCTTTTAAGTGCTGCGTCAAGACTCGGCGCAAGGAAACGCACAAAACCGAATTGCTTCGCCTGCTCCCCGTCCATCGTCAAAAGTTTTCCTGCCGGCACCACAACACGCTCCGACACTATGTCAGCACCCTGACGAACCAGACCACCCACAACCCTGTCATAGTCGCTTTTGGTCACAAACAACCTACGCTGCTTGCCGTCCACTCTGACCACCACCTCAAGCGTCTCAATAGTGGGGTCAACCATAGCAACGGCGAGGGCTTCAGGATAGTTGTTGCGCTTTGCAAGTGCGGCGAACTTTGTGCGCAGCGGCGAGCGCGCTTTTTCCGCCAAGTCCTTATCCATCGTCCCAAACGCCAGTATCGGCATACAGTCCCCCAGCGTCGCCGTCGGAGCCATCACTATCCCGCGACACGCAAGACATATATACGCGCCCGCTGACAGCGCCTTCCTACCAACATACGCCACCACATCAAATCCCCAATGCCGCTCAAGCAACGACACTATCCGCTCAGCGTCTATCACATACCCACCATATGTGTCCACATCCACCACCACAACATCAGGCTTG
The DNA here is from genome assembly GCA_964584815.1 of uncultured Planctomycetota bacterium. Taxonomy (GTDB): domain Bacteria; phylum Planctomycetota; class SKW154; order SKW154; family SKW154; genus CAZPBO01. Next base: position 362 of record CAZPBO010000041.1, on the reverse strand, counting down.
TAACGCTTTGCCAACTCAAGGCGGCGCTTCAGCGAAGAAAACATCACATAGTCCACCGTGCCGCGTAACGGTATCACCACCACCTTCTTCGGTGCGCTGTCAGGAGCAAAAAGCAACATCGCCGCAAACAACCACACCATACAAAACCGCCTAAAAATAGAAAATGGAGGGTGCGGGACTTGAACCCGCGACCTCTTGGCTGCCAGCCAAGCGCTCTCCCACTGAGCTAACCCCCCTTCTTTAATGGGCCCTGCTGGACTTGAACCAGCGACCTCTACCTTGTGAAGGTAGCGCTCTAACCAACTGAGCTAAGGGCCCCTCCACCCCATCATTATAACAACCATTACGCCGCTGTCAACCCT
>CAZPBO010000040.1:2137-22339 GCA_964584815.1 uncultured Planctomycetota bacterium | reverse complement strand
TTCTGCCGCTGTCCTGTTGAGTTCGCCGCCCCGCCCAACTCCCGCGTCTGCCCCGTCTGTTTGGGATACCCTGGCTCGTTGCCTGTGCCATCGCGTGAGGCGGTGCGTCTTGCGCTCATCTGCGCACACGCCCTGAATTGCCGCGTTAACCTTACCTCCTCCTTTGACCGAAAAAACTACTTTTATCCCGACCTGCCCAAAGGCTACCAAATCACCCAGCACTACACTCCGCTTGCCGAAGGAGGCTATTTTGAGTTTGAGTTTGGTGGCAAGACTCGGCGCGTGCGCATTCAGCGAATCCAGTTGGAGGAAGACTCCGGCAAGATAATTTATCGCGACGACACAGGCGAGGTGCTTGTGGATTTGAACAGATGCGGTGTGCCGCTTGTTGAGATAATAACAGAGCCCGACCTGCGCTCACCCGCAGAAGCACGCGCTTTCCTTGAGCAAGTTCGCCGTCTGTTCACCTACATCGGCGTCTCCGACTGCGATATGGAGAAAGGGCAACTCCGTTGCGATGTCAACCTATCCGTGCGTCCACGGGGCTCTGACACCTTAGGCGTTCGCACGGAGATAAAAAATCTCAACTCTTTCAGTCAGGTAGAGGACGCGTTAGGTCTGGAGTTTGAGCGGCAGGTGGAGATAGTTGGTTCTGGCGGCAGAATTGAGCAGCAGACTCTGGATTACGACCCCAAGGAGAGGCGGATAATAGTGCAGCGGCGTAAGGAGTTCGCTCACGACTATCGCTATTTTCCTGAGCCTGACTTGCCGCCACTCGTTCTGCAGCGGCAGTGGGTGGAGAATCTTAAGAGGGAGTTGCCCGAGTTGCCGCTTGCGCGTCAGAGACGCTTCGTCAGTCGGTTTGGTCTGCGTTTGTGCGACGCGGCGATACTGACCTCAAAGCGGGCTCTGGCGGACTATTTTGAGGCGGCATTAGGGGAAGCGAGTCCTAAGGCGGTCGCCAACTGGTTGATAACCGACCTTACAAGGCTTGCCAATGAGCGCGGGAGGGAGGTATGGGAATTGGGGATTGCCGCAGAGGAGTTCGGGAAACTTGTGGCGCTTTATGAGAGGGGGGATTTGACCAATTTGGCGGCGAAGCAGGCTCTGCGTTATATGATGGAGAAGGGATGTAGGGTGGAGGAGGCGGTGCGGGCGTTGGGAGTTGGGCGAAGGAGGGATGTGGGGGAGATAGAGGCGTTAGCGCGGCGGGTTGTTGAGGAGAACCCAAAGGCGGTGGCGGACTACATAAAGGGCAAGGACGGGGCGCTGAAGTTTCTTATGGGGTCTTTGATGCGCGCAAGCCGCGGCAGCGCCGACCCGAAAACCGCCATCCAGACCCTCAAAAAACTGCTGGACGCAAAGAAAGATGCTTGCCAAGATTGACTCCTGCTCTCTTTTCGGGATAGATGCGATACCTGTCAGTGTGGAGGTGGATGTTTCGGCGGGTTTGCCTGCATTCAACATAGTGGGTTTACCTGATGCTGCGGTGAGGGAGGCGCGTGAGCGTGTGCGGGCGGCAATCCGCAATTCTGGTTTCACATTTCCACAGGAGCGGGTGACGGTCAACCTTGCACCAGCGGCGGTGAAGAAACTCGGCGCGGTCTTTGACCTGCCTATCGCTTTAGCGCTGCTTGGTGCCACCGCACAGATTAAGATTGCGCGTTCCCTTCTGGCTGTGGGAGAGTTGGGGCTGGATGGCGTGGTGCCGCCTCTTGCAGGTGCGGTTTCTGCGGCGCTTGTGGCGAAGGAGCGGGGTGTTCCGATTCTTTTGCCGCGCGCCAACACCGATGAGGCTCTGGCTGTGGGCGCTGAAGTTTTCGGTGCGGGGAGTCTTCAGGAAGCCGCCGCCGTCGTCGCAGGAGACGGCGCACCCCTCAAGTCAAAGGATTTGCCGCCGCCACCACCGCCTGATGCAACCGACATATCTGCGGTTGTGGGGCAAGATGCCGCTAAGCGGGCGCTTATCGTCGCAGCCGCGGGATTCCATAACATCCTTATGGTAGGACCACCAGGTGGTGGTAAATCGCTGCTTGCCTCGGTTCTGCCGGGAATACTGCCGCCGCTGGAGGAGCAGGAGGCGCTTGAGGCGAGCAGAATCCATTCCGCGGCGGGGCTGCTCAAAGGCGGTCTGCTACACTGGCGACCGTTTCGGTCACCTCATCACACCGTTTCAGGGGTGGGTTTGGTCGGCGGCGGAATCACACCTCGCCCGGGTGAGATATCGCTTGCGCATCGTGGTGTTCTGTTTCTGGATGAGTTGCCGCTTTTTGAGCGGGCTGCGCTTGAGGCGCTCCGTCAGCCGTTGGAGGAAGGACGCATTACTGTCACCCGTGCAGGATACACCACAACGCTGCCGGCACGGTTTATGCTGGTTGCGGCGATGAATCCCTGCCCCTGTGGTCACTTGGGAGATGCGTCCCGCCCCTGCCGCTGCACACCACGCCAGATTCGCGCATACCTCTCAAGGCTGTCGGGTCCTGTTCTTGACAGAATTGACTTACAAATTGAGGTGGGGCGCGTTAAAGTGCGACCGCTAACAGAAGCGGGAAAACAGAACGATGATGTGCGCGCTCGCATCGGGCGTGCCTGGCGCCTGCAGCGCAAAAGATATGCCGACACACCATTCAAGTTCAACGCCGATGTGGCGGGCGAGAGTCTGCGGGAGTTAACCGCCGCAACAGATGGGGCGCTTTCGCTGCTGGATGCGGCAATGGAGACACTCAACCTTACTGCCCGCGGATATGTTCGTATGTTGCGGGTGGCAAGAACCATTGCCGACCTTGAGGAAAGCGAACGGGTGGAGGAGCACCACATAGCAGAAGCATTGGCGTATCGCGTTTTGGATGCGCCAGACAGTCCGTATCAAGGGCTTTTCTGACCAGTCGGGGAGTGTTTCTTTTTTTCTTTGGGCTTTTTCTTGAACATAGAAGAGCCAGTAGCGACGACATCGCCGCGTGGCTCGCCCACAACAGGTAGCGTTCCCCGCGCCAAGAAAAGCATCGCAAACGCTGTTGCTACCGTGGGTTGCTCATTCGTCACACTATAATAGCCCCAGGAACCGTCCTTTTTCTGAAGGCGAACGATGACGGAGGCACCGATACGCCACCAGTCACGCCCCGCCAACTTCTCCAGCAGCGTCATAGCGCACGCTCGCTCAAGCGCCCACCAAGTGTAGAAATACCAACCGCCCCGCGGCGGCAGATATGAGTCGTCCTTCTTCTGCAGATTCAGCAATTCGTCAAAATGTTTGGCGGTGTAGCCGCAGCCGTCACGAATCGCGCTGTTTAAGCGTTCCTCAAGCGCCTTTTTGAGGGCGTGCTGGCGTGACAGAAGCGCTTTTGCTATGGCGAGACTGCAAACCCCGCCTACGCTGGTGGAGAGGCGTGGGGATATTGTGGATGAGCGGCGCTGGGATGGGGGTCTGACGGAGTAGGGAAAGCCGCGTGCGAACATCTTGCCCTCACGCCGATAGCGCCGCCTTCTTATCCCCCAGTCGGGGCGTGTCCTGAAACGCCGCGTTCCAGACTGCTCCAGCACACGCTTCACCCCCTTCTTCTCCTCTATTCTTTTCAACTCCTCATAACTCAACTCCGCGAACGGCACAAAAAACCACCTCACTTTCTCACCTTTCTCTTTCTGGCTTGAGAGGACTGCTTCTGCTGCCTGCTCCACAAGGTCTGCGGGAACCTTAAGCCCCATATTGAAGGCGCAGCGCAGCCCCATCATAACGAACTGAGTGCAGGAGTTGTCGGTCGCGCCCCATATCCAGAACTTCTGATTGGCTTTCTGGCGGGTGGCGTTGTAAGCCGCTCCACTGACAAGAGCGTCCACTATTGACTGCAGAAACTTCTTATCGTCAGGTGAAAGAGATGCAGCCGCCTGCTTCAGACCACTTCTGTAGGTCAGACCTGACTGCATTCCCCGCCGCGCCAGTAACTCCTCCCAAAACATCAGTATCAGCGGAGCGGTGTAATCATAGTAGAGCCGCACATTCTGTTGATGCGATGTGCGCGTCTTTATGTAACTTTTGGATTTACTTATCAGGGTTGTTATGTCAGCGCTGTCGGGTGGTTCTCCTGCCCTCAGCAGCGCCAGTCCCACAAGTGCCGCCTCTCTGCTCTGCACTTCCGCCGCTATCCCGCTCAACTTCCGCGATAGTGCCGCGGTATCGTTCACGCTTACCTTCTTCCCCGTCGCAAGCGCACGCTCCAACTCATATGCCCGCCTCTCTATTTTGTCCAACTCCTTCATCAACTCCTCAACCCGCCTGTTCGGATGCTTCTTGCGCTTTTTGAGCGGTGTGACCACAGGTTCCTGCAGTTTTTGCCCTCGTTCGGCGCGGTAGCGGTTGGTTGACAAACGGCTTATGCGGGTCTTAAGAGTTTGATATCTTTTATGGAACATTTTGTCGCGTTCAAGGCTCATCACGAACTTCAGATAAGCGCGTCCTCTTTCCAGTGCTTCCGCCACCATTTTCCGCAACTTCTTCTCTGATGGCACCTTCGGAACAGGCGGGGCGCCAAAACAGAGAGAAACCGCCGCTACACAGAACGCAGCCGCCACCATCTTCATCGCGACTCTCCTACAGACCGCCTCCACCCATTTTATACCCAGCACGACTCCTCAACAACTGAAAAATTTTGCCGTGTCTTGTGATAGTATGCGCCGCATTAGGTGGTTTTGCGGAAGACGAATTCTCCGCCTTGCCAGTCCACCTCAATCACATCGCCCTCCGCAAATTCACCCGCCAGAATCCGCTTTGCCAGAGGATTCTGTATACGCTTTTGGATGACGCGTTTGAGCGGTCGCGCGCCGAACTGTGGGTTGTATCCTTCCTGCAGCAGTTGTTCCCGTGCCGCATCCGTCAGACGCAAATCCATACGGCGCTCTTTCAGCAGTTGGCGCACCTCCTCTATCCGCAACTCCACTATCCGCCGCAGGTCATCCCGTGTCAGGCGCTTGAACAGCACCACCTCGTCAAGACGGTTCAGAAACTCGGGTCTGAAATGCCTCTGCACCACTTCCATCACACGCCCGCGCACATCCGACAAATCCGCCTCCGCAGATTCCTGTATCACATCCGCCGCCAGGTTGGATGTCATTATCAGTATAGTGTTGCGGAAATCCACCGTGCGTCCCTGCCCATCCGTCAACCGCCCATCATCAAGAACCTGCAGCAGAACATTGAAGACATCAGGATGCCCTTTCTCTATCTCATCAAAGAGGACGACAGAGTAAGGTCTGCGCCGCACCCGTTCTGTCAACTGCCCTCCTTCCTCATATCCAACATAACCAGGTGGCGCGCCTATCAGACGGCTTACACTGTGTTTTTCCATATATTCTGACATATCAATCCGCACCATCGCGTTCTCATCGTCAAACAGAAACTCCGCCAGCGCTCTTGCCAGTTCCGTCTTTCCCACTCCTGTTGGACCGAGGAACATAAACACGCCGAGCGGACGGCGCGGGTCGCTCAAACCGCTCCTTGCACGACGCACCGCATCACTCACCACCTCTATCGCCTCGTATTGTCCTATTACCCGCTTGCCCAACTCTTCCTCCATCTTCAACAACCGCTCACGCTCACTCATCATCAGACGGCTTACCGGTATGCCCGTCCACTCGCTCACCACCTGTGCTATGTCCTCAGGCTCCACCTCCTCCTTCAAAAGCCGCAAGTCTTTCTGAACCTCCGCCAGTCTCCTGCGCGCCTCCTCAAGCCCTTTCTCGGCTTCAGGAATCTCTTTATAGCGGATTTCCGCCACCCGCTCTAAGTTCCCAACACGCTGCTGGTTCTGCTCCTCCACCTTCAGTTGCTCTATCCTCTCTTTGAGATTGCGTATCTGGGTTATAATGCTTTTTTCGGTTTCCCATTGCGCGCGTAGGCGACTCCGCTCTTCCGCCAACTGCGCCAACTGCTTCTCCACCTGCGTCAGACGCTCCTTTGAATCCGCATCACTCTCCTTGGACAATGCCCTTTTCTCCACCTCCAGTTGGGTTATCTTGCGCTCCACATCGTCCAACGGTTTGGGAAGGGAATCAATCTCAATGCGGAGTCGGCTCGCCGCCTCATCCACCAAATCTATCGCCTTGTCGGGCAGGAAGCGCCCCGTTATGTAGCGTGCAGACAACTGTGCCGCCGCCACCAGCGCCCCATCCTGTATCCGCACTCCGTGATGCACCTCGTAGCGCTCCTTCAGACCACGCAATATCGCCACCGTCTCCTCCACGCTCGGTTCGCCAACATAAACCGGCTGGAAACGGCGTTCCAATGCCGCATCCTTCTCCACATATTTACGGTATTCATCCAGAGTCGTGGCACCAATGCAGCGCAGCATCCCCCGTGCCAATGCGGGCTTCAGCAGGTTCGCCGCGTCCGCCGAACCCTCCGCCTTCCCCGCGCCCACCACAAGATGCAACTCATCTATGAACAGTATCACCTCGCCCGCCGCATCCTCTATTTCCTTCAACACCGCCTTTAAGCGTTCCTCAAACTGACCACGAAACTTTGTTCCCGCCACCAACGCACCCATATCCAACTGGATCAGCCTTTTGCTCTTCAAACCCTCTGGCACATCGCCGTTTGCGATTCTCTGCGCCAGACCTTCAACAATGGCGGTTTTGCCGACACCTGGCTCGCCGATGAGAACCGGGTTGTTCTTTGTCCGCCGTGAGAGAATCTGCATAACACGGCGCACCTCCTCGTGCCGCCCTATCACAGGGTCCAACTTCCCCTCCCGCGCCAATGCGGTTAAATCTTTCCCGTATTTCTTCAGCGCCTGATACTTCTCTTCCGGCTCCTGATCAGTGACACGATGAGCGCCCCGCACCTCCTTCAACGCCATCAGAACACGCTCGCGCACTACGCCATAGCGCCGCAGAACCTCCGCCACCTCACCCGCCACACCATCACACAGACCCAGAAGCAGATGCTCACTTGAGATGAACTCATCCCGCAGCGCCCGCATCTCCTCCTCCGCCTTCACAATCACATTGTTGAGCGCAGCGGATATGTATAGCCGCTCAAGCGGGCTGACGACTTGTGGAATCTTATCCAGAAGCGGGGTCAAATCGGCACGCAGGGTCTGGGGTTCTGCGCCGATTTTGCGCACTATCGGTGCCACCACCCCCCCTTCCTGCTCAAGAAGCGCTATTGCAAGATGCACAGGCTGTATCTCCTGATGACGCAATTTCTGCGCCATATCGTGGGCACTCCGTAGCGCCTCCAACGCCTTGAATGTGAACTTGTCTTCCTGCATTGTTGCTTCTCCTTACAAAAACCACATTTTTGTATAAGCAAATCTGATGCCAAACGGTGCTGAATGGAAGGTGAAACCGAACAGCAGCAGCGCCCTCATTGACCATCAGTTCAAAGAGGTGCCATTTGCAGGCAGCCATAAGGGAATGTTTTCTGCAAATTGGAAACTCATATGCTTCGGCACTGAAAGCGGACTTGTCAAAGGACATTGTCTCTGTTAAAATGGTGGTGGTATGAAGGAGAGGGGCGATGGCGATTGAGTTGACTTGTCCGGGCTGCGGGAAGAGGTTGCGGGTTCCAGACAGTGCGGCGGGCAAGAAGGGGAAATGCCCTGCCTGCGGGATGCTTGTTGACATTCCCCTTCCACTTGAGGAGGTTTCTATGGAGGAGAAACCTGCGGCTAAGGGGCGGGTTCGTCCGCGCGCACCGACGGCGCGCCGCAGTAGCGCCCCCACAAGGAGACGCAGCACCAAAAGCGCCGCTAAACTGCCGCCGAAACTGCAACGCCGTGCCGCTACGCAGAAATTGACCTCAAAACGCGGCGAAAAAGCAAAAAGGCGCGAATTTGACCCCGAAGCAGCCGCCAAACGAAAAAAGCGTCAACTTATCATCCTCGCTGCTGTTGGCGTTCTCATCATCGCAGGTCTTATCGTCTCCCACATCTTCTATTTCGGACCCATTAAGCGCCGCTATCTCACTTGGGTCAGAGCGATGGAGGCTACATCCGCCTTCATCAACAAATTCAGCAAGGATGTTCTGGATGCCGTTCCTCTGCGGGCGCTTCCTGAAGATGCCACCGTTTTGAATCGCCTCGCTGAACGCGCAAAGAAGATATTTGCCCGCTATCAGAAGAACCTCTCAAATGCAGGTGACAAAGATGTTGTGGAAAACCTGTTTAAGAAATCACAACTTTACACTGTCTGCGAGGAGATGCCCAAGATGGCACGCAACTTTGCCTCAACTCTCGTCTCTATCCTGAACGAAAAGCAGGATTATGTGGAGGAGGGGCGCACAAAGGAGTGGGAGCAGCAGAAGGACGAGGCAATGAAGCGTTATCTCACCGCTTACATCAACCTTGAAAAACGCTATGTTCTCGCCTGCTATTTATACGACGCTTGGAATGTGTCCGTCAGAGACCCGCATATGAACGACAAGGACTGGGAAAGATGGACAGAGAAATGGATTGAGAAGAAGATGGAGGACTTGACAGCATCACTTGGTGGGTAGTTGCGATGAGGGTGGCGGCGGTTCTGTGGCTTGCCGCGGCTATATGTTATGTCCTTTTGATTCCTCCCGTTAAGGTGGCATCGCCTGCAGACGCATCAGCGCATTTCAGCAAGGCGGAGATAGCGCGCATTGAAGGTGCCGCCCCCTACAGGAACGCCAGTTTCCGCTATGCTATGGCACGCACCGCTGTTACACTGCTTCTGCTTTTCGGCTTTGCTTTTTGGTTTGGGCAGCGTATCCAGAAATTGACATCAACCTCCAAGTTGCGTTCCTTCCTGCTCTTTTTCACCATTGTTTACTGGCTGCTCTTTGTTGTCTGCCTTCCGATAGACTACGCGGACGGTGTTGTGCTTGAGTCGCAATGGGGTTTTCTGCGGATGAGCGGCGGGGAGTGGTTTTGGCACCATCTTAAGTCATCGCTTGTAAGTTTCTGCGGCGGACTGGTGGCGGTGACTCTAATTGGGCTTTTTATGCTGCGTATCAAGAAATGGTGGCTGCCTGCGGCGGTGGTGAGCGTGGTTTTCAGTTTTGTAGTCGCGTTTCTTGCGCCGCTTGTGATAGCGCCGTTGTTTGCGCATTTCAGACCGCTGAAGGACGAGAAACTCGCCACACGCCTTATCTCCATCGCGAAAAAAGCCCACATCCCCACAGACCGCGTTCTTGTTTGTGACGCCTCCTCCCGTTACACTCACACCAACGCCTACTTCAGCGGTCTCTTCTCCACACGCCGCGTTGTCCTTTATGACACCCTGCTTCAAAACCATCCTTCTGATGAGGTGGAGGTGGTGGTTGCGCATGAGGCGGGACACGCACGCCATCATCATATCTTGAAAGGACTTCTTCTTGGGGCTGTCGTTCTGTTTGCTTTTTGGGCAAGCGTGGCGGCGCTTGTTGGGTGGCTCACCAAGAAGGGAATAGCAAGTGTTCAGGAGCCGCGTGTTTTGGCTTTTGTTGCCTTATGCGCGATTGTTTTATCGCTCCTTCTGGCGCCGTTTGAAAACTATCTGAGCCGCCGTTGTGAGGCGCAGGCTGACCTTGAAGCGCTGCGGTTGACCAACAACCCCAACGCGTTTATCCGTGCAGAAAAACGGCTCGCCCTCCACAACCTCTCCTCGCTTAACCCCAGCAGACTGCGGTATCTGTGGTTTGCGACGCATCCCACGCCACTTGAGCGGATTGGAATGGCGGAGGCGTTCAGAGCGGGTAAGGTTCACTGACGGTTCTGGGTGAGGATGGCGGCAACCCTTGCCGCCGCATCCTTGCCCTTAAACGGCTCTCTGTGAGGCGCTACCCACCGCTTCAGCATCATAACCGCTGCCTTTACTACCCTCTGCTTCTCCAGCCCCGATAGAACCGCCCAGCCCGTCTCCACCGCATCAGGTCTGTCGGTTGCCTCTGCCATAAGAACGACACCGAACCCAAAAACCACCGCCGCCTCAACTACCCACCCCACATCCGTCACCACAACCCCACCAACCGCCGCTCCCAAAACCTCAACAAACCCAACATCCCCGCACACAAAAAACTCCCCGCCCGCACCTTCAAATTCCCCATCCAGCGGCACAACAACTATCCTCACACCAGACAAAAACTCCCCTACACGCTCCAAGCCCTGCAGCACGCCACTTAAAACATCTTTATGCTCTATCAGCAGAAGAAGTAGGGAAGCATCACTTTTGCCGAGCAGGCGTTGCTTTATCCTGTCAATGCTTCCGTCTGCGCTGATTCTTTTTTTGACTCTGATGAGGGTGTTTGTCAGCGTGCTGCCTGTTGTGTGGACGATTTGGGGAGGATGATTTTCGGAGAGGAGATTTGAGTGGGCGCGTTGTGTGGGAGCAAGGAGGATACTGGAGAGCGCCTCAGTTGCGCGGCGGCACGCCTCCTTGCCATCCACCCCAAGACGCCGACCGAAACGAAGACCAGAACCTATATGCGTTACGGGAAAGGAGGCGCAATGCGCTGCCACCGCGGCAGCCACCCCACAACCGTTCGCTCCGTGAACCACCACCCAATGCGGCTTGAAGTTCTCAAGGATTTTTGGAAGGCGCTCAAGAACCGTCGCGGCGCAGGATGACACATCCCCTGCTCCTATGCTTTCGTCAAACCGCGCCCCAACAGAACCCGCAATCCCATCAAACCGCTCGCCACCACCTGCACGCACAAACAATGTCTCAACCCCACCCTTCCTCAACTCCTCGCAAACAGACCACATCAACAACAGTTCTTCTTCTGTGGTGGCAACAAAACAGACCCGCATACAAACTTCCCAAGACCGCGGTAAGTATAGCCGCCTAACCGCCTGCAACAAAGCGATATCAGAAAGCACCGCGCAGACGACACGGCACTATGCGCCGCAGACGCTCCACCCACATCTCAAGCAGTTCCTTGTCATATGGGGTTATCTTCTCCCATTGTGGGTCAAGACAGCCGTTTTTGGGGTTGAAGTTTTGAATGACCCAGTCTGCGGCGCCTGATAGGGTGTGAGCCATCTCCTCAAGTGTTGTTATGTCGTGCAGCGTCGGCACCACAGTGGTGCGCACCTCATATGACGGTCCCTGACCGGATATGAGCCAGGTAAGCGTCTGCCTTATGGCGGCGATATCGGCGTTGACACCCGTGGCAAGGCGGTAACGGCGCTCATCAAGCGGTGCCTTAAGGTCAACTGCCACAAAATCAAGCAGTCCTTCATCATAAAGACGGCGCAGAAGGTGAGGCGATGTGCCGTTTGTGTCAATCTTGACGGCGAACCCTTCCGCCTTTATGCGGCGGCACAACTCAACCAGCCGCTCACCGTGCAGCGTCGGCTCACCACCTGACACAACAACACCGTCAATAAAAGCGCCACGCCTGCGCAGCGAATCAACGACCGCATCCCACATCAGGCGCTCAACACGCCCGAAGACCAAATGCGCGCTGTGGCAAAACGGACACCGAAAATTGCATCCGCACAAAAACACCTCCGCCGCCACACTGCCCTCCCAGTCTATCAGCGTCGTCTCTAAAAAACCGCATATATCAGGTGGACTCAACTCAACGCCCTCTCCAAATCCGCTTCCTGTGGAACCTGCCCGTCCCATCTCGCCACCACCTTCTTCCCTCTCTCCACTATCAAAGTCGGAACTGCCATCACATCCCAATACGCGCCTTCCGCCAGACCGTCCACTGTGTCAAGGTCGTGGTGCTCCACCGACACAAGCGCCGAAAGTTTGCGCTCCTGTATGAAACGCTCAAGCAACTCCTTGGCTACCTTGCATGTCGGACAGGTCTTCTTGGTGAAAAAACGAACCTTCACTCTCACCCCTCCTATTGCGACCCTCCTTAAAAAGATGGTTGCTATATTGCTTAATGTCGGCTGTGGAACAGACGGTGAAGACGGCGTTGTGACGCGCAAGCCGCGCTGAAGCCTTCTCCACCGCTTTGCTGCTTGCATCCCCCAGAATAAAGCGCCGTCCCAAACGCGCCGACACCACACCCGTTGTGCCGCTCCCACAGAACGCGTCCACCACCAAATCCCCCTCCTGCGTTGTCGCCAGCACTATGCGCTCAAGCAGCGCCTCCGGCTTCTGCGTAGGATACCCCACCCGCTCTGAAGATAACGGATTCACCATCGGGATATCCCACACATCGTCAGGAATCGTGCCCAAAGGATGCGGCATATAACGCTTGCCGCTACGCGCCACAATGCCGCTCCGCGCATAGCCTGATGTCTCCTTATACGGCACACGCACAGCATCCGCAAAGAAACGCCAACTCCTGCCCTTCGTCAGCCAAAGAATCAAGTCGTATTTGTGAGAGAAGCGTGAACGGGCACGCCCACCACCGGTCTTGTGCCAGACTATCACATTGCGCAAATTCTGTTTGCCGAAAACCGCATCCGCCACAACGCGAACATAATGATAAACATCAAGCGAGATATGGAGGAAAAGGGAGCCGCGTTGGTCAAGCACCCGCCGCGCTGACTCCATAAACCGCCCCAAAAACGCAGCATATACCACCTGCGGCGTCTCACCATAAATCCCAACCAATGCTCTCAAAACCTTCCGCAACCTCCCAGATACCCCAGACCAGTCAATACATCCTCCCCATCTGTCCGAAAAAGCGATTTCCGCACCGCGTTCCCACCCCGACGAGCCGCAAAACAGGCGCCCTGTGCAGTGCGGTGGGTCGGCAAACACAAGCGCTGCCGCACCGTCAGGAAGCGCACTCAACAACTCCTGCGCCGTCGCACAAACAACTATCCCATCCATCTTTCCACCCTCATTGAAGCAGAATACCCCAATATGGTGGGTGTATCAAGCAAAAACACGCCATATCTTGATAAAAAGAAACGGATTTTTATTTGCATTACTATAAGATGATGTTGTATATTGTTGCGTAGGGTTATGTTGTGGAGGCAGATGCTATGCGGCGGACCTTAGTGGCTGTTGTTGCGGTTGCGCTTTTTGTCGGCTGCTCCAGTCGCGGTAGAAAACATCACAGAAGCGAGTTCTACATTATTACAAACAGTTTGCCCAAAGCGTATGTGGGGCAATCCTACAGTGCGATGGTTGAGGCGACCGGCGGTGCAACACCATACACTTGGAGTCACCAGTGGACACAGGGGCAGCCGCCTGGTATAGATGCTGTCCAGAACGGGGATGTGCTTCGCATCGCTGGCACCCCAACGCAGGCAGGCACATACCCCATCGTTGTTACCGTTCAGGAAAACGGCGGTAAGCAGGACAGTAAGACGCTGTGGCTTTATGTTGAAGTGCCACCACTTCAGATAACGACCACTTCGCTTCCGGAAGCGGTGGAGGGGCAATCCTACAGTGCGACGGTTGAGGCAATTGGCGGCACTGGAACATATACTTGGAGTTACCAATGGGGAGCAGGCGGAGGACCTGCTGGGGTAAATGTGAACGCAGGGGTGGACCCTCTTGAGATAGATGGCACGCCGCAGAACGGCACAAGTGGCACATACCAGTTGACTGTGACGGTGGACGACGGGCAGGATTCGGTGACGAAACAGTTTGATTTTGTAGTGCTGCCCCAAGGTTCTTCTCCACTCCAAATAGTAACATCTACCTTGCCCGACGCATACGATGGGCAGTCAAATTACAGCACGCAACTGGAAGCAACCGGTGGTGCCAGCACAAACTACACTTGGTCGCTGCTGTCGGGAGATTTGCCGCCGAGCCTTAATCTTAATTCAGACGGCGTTATCAGTGGGTCTGTGGACGCAAAGGCTTCTCAGGGGAGTCCTTATACCTTCCGCGTTCGGGTGTCTGATGGTTCAGGAACGGCAGAAAAAGACCTGACCATATATGTGTATGAGAAGTTGCAGATAACGACGGATAGTCTTCCGACGGGAACGGTGGGGCAATCGTATGATGCGTATGTGGAAGCGACGGGTGGTAAAATCCCGTATAGTTGGACGGTGGTGCCGGCGTTACCGTCGGGGCTGCAGACGGAGGTTATGCAGGATTACAGGCTGCACATATACGGGACACCAACACAGGCGGCAAGCGTTGATATAACATTCACAGTTGAGGATAGTGCCAATCCGAGCCAGACTGACTCAAAGACGCTCCATCTTGAGATACAGGGTGGAAGTGGTCAGCAGCAGACGGTGGAGTTGGCTGCTGTCGCCGACGCATATGTCAGTTCAGAAGACCCCACCAAAAATTACGGAACGGAGACTTTTCTTGTAGCAGGTCGCACTGGGTTTACAACGACACACACCTATATAAGGTTTGACTTGTCGTCTCTGCCTGCAGGTGCCACAATAGTTTCTGCGGAACTACTGTTAAATGTGGAGTTGGTAGGTAGCGGTGCTGGAGGACCCCCGAACCCCTTTGACTTTTATGTCTGCCGCGCAGGCGGCGATTGGCAGGAGAGTAGCATTACTTGGAACAACGCACCGGGATTGGGCAGCGAGATAGGAACAATCTCCAACCCGCAGCACGGCATAATTACTGTGACACTGAACACGGCTATTGTTCAGGACTGGTTTGACAATCCGGCGCTCAATTACGGGCTCGTTATAGCGCCAAAATGGACAACAGGCGAAGGTTCAATCGTCGTCTCCTCAAAGGAGACGACCGGCGGAGTAGTGCCGAAGTTACGCGTTACCTATACCCAGTAAGCGTTACGGACAGTCACACAATCTGTCCTCATCGCGGATTTACTGGATTTGCTTGATTTGTCCAGCAGCGATGCTATTCTTGTCGCCTGAATCTGATGGTGTGCGATGCGTGAGGATTTCAGTTTTATACGCGTTTTGGGTCTTGTAGGCACATTGGGGTTGAGTGTTGCGCTCTGTGTTGTGGGTGGAGTTTATGGTGGTATGTGGCTTGACAAGAAGTTAGGAACGGGAGGGGTGATGTTGGTGGTGGGGCTCTTTTTCGGGCTTGGTTGCGGGGCGTTGGTGGCTTATCGTATGATAGCGCGCTCGTTGAGCAACGGAGAGAAGCGTGATGGCAAAAGTGATTAAAAGGATAGCGGCTTTGGGCGTAGTCAGTGCCTGTGTGGCGCTTGCTGTTGGCAGCAGAAGCATTGCCTTTGGTGTAGCAGTAGGGATTTGCGTGTGGTATCTGCGGATAGTGCTTGCAATGCGGGATGCGGAGGCAACACTGCGGACAGGACAACAGTTGGTGTGGGTTCGGAGTTATTTTTTGCGGTGGGGGATGCTGGTTGCCGCAGCGTTCCTGTGCGGTTTTGCGGGGGGTGTGTGGGCAGCGTTGGGATGTCTGATAGCCGTGCTTGTGGCAAACTGGCTGTTTGCCGTTGCGTCCATTTATGAGGAAAAGCGAGAAAATGCGTGAGGCGGTCAGCCCCGACTTGCCTGTCTGGTTATTCGGTTTGCCTTTCAATGTGGCAACAGTCTTCAGCATATTGGTTGTGACGGCGATACTGGTTCTGGTATGCTGGCTAATAGGGCGGCGTTTAAGCGTTGTGCCGCGGCGTCTTCAGGTCGTCGTTGAGTTCTTCTACAACTTCTTCTACGAAATCGTGGAGCAGGCGCTCGGCAAAGAACGCGCCAGACGCTTCTTCCCCATCTACTCCACACTCTTCCTCTTCTTGTTTCTTTCCAATATGATAGGGATACTGCCGACCGCCAATGTGGAGATAGGCGGCGAGCCGTATGTGGACATAAACAACAACGGCTATTACGACACCTGCGACACATACACCGACACGAATGGAAACGGTCGCCGCGACCCCGGCTTTCTGCTCCCAGAAGTGATTGAGCCCACCCGCGATGCAAACACCACTATCGGTCTTGCGCTCCTTATGGCTTTTATTGCCCACATAACCCAGATACGCACTAAGGGTATTCGCGGCTACATTAAGGACTATTTCAGCCCCATACCGTTTATGTTCCCTCTGAACATCGTAGGACGCGTTGTAGAGGTGGTCTCAACCAGTATGCGTCTTTTTGGCAACATCTTTGGCGGCGCGGTTATCATCCTCATTGCCGGCTATTTCACGAGCAAAATCGTTATGCCGATACCGCTTCAGATATTCTTCGGTCTCTTTGTAGGACTGATTCAGGCGTTTGTTTTCACGATGCTTTGGATATCGTATCTGTCGGTGACGATTCAGGATTGACGGGATGGATATGGTCTCTATTGGTGAGGTGTTGCGCTACATTGGGGCGGGTCTGGGGATGGGTATAGGGGCGGTGGGCGCGGGGGTGGGAGAAGGATATGGTGCGGGGAAGGCGGTGACGATGATAGCGCGTCAGCCTGGTGCGTCGGGCAACATTGTGCGCACGATGCTTATCGGGCAGGCAATAACCGAGACAACAGGAATTTTCAGTCTGGTGGTGGCGATACTGCTGATATTTGCGACGGCGATATCGGAGGCAGAACCGCTTGTGTCTGGGCTGTGCGCTCTGGGAGCGGGTTTGGCGGTGGGGCTTGGTGCTTTGGGAGCGGGGGTGGGTTCAGGGATTGCGGGTGGCAATGCTTGTTTTGCCATCGGGCGCAACCCACTTCGTTCTGCTTCCGTTCTACAGATAATGATAATCGGACAGGCGGTGAGCCAGACAGCGGGAATATTCAGTCTGCTGGTTTCGCTGCTGCTTTTGTATGCGTATCCGAGCGGAGGGATGTGGCTGTTGAGGTGCGCGGCGGCGTTGGGTGCGGGGCTTTCTGGCGGTGCGGGTGCTATAGGTCCAGGACTCGGTGCTGGTTTCGCCGCGGGTTCCGCCTGTGTCGCAACCTCCCAGAAACCTACACACTTTTCCTCCGTTATGCAAACGATGCTTATAGGACAGGCGGTTAGCCAGACCACCGCCGTTTACTCCCTTGTGATAGCGCTTCTTCTCATATATGTGGCGGTTTGAAAAGGATTTTTGGAGGATAGAAAATGGCGGTAGAGATTACGGGAGCGGAGATAGTGAAGGCGGCGGCGCTTGTGGGTGCCGGCATCGCTATGGGTTTCGGCGCTATAGGTCCTGGAATCGGCGAGGGGTTCGCTGCTGGAAAAGCCTGTGAGGGTATCTCCAAACGCCCTGACCAGGTCGGACTCATCACACGAACGATGCTCATTGGTCAGGCAGTTTCGGAGTCAACAGGCATCTACTCGCTTGTCATCGCGCTTATTATGATTTTTGTGGTGGGCAAGTAAGGAGGTGGTCTGGTGGAGGTTAAGATGAAGCCCACCAACAAGTTGCTGCTCAAAATAATTGGGGTGGCGTATATTGCCTTCATTGTGGTGCTCTTTGTTCAGTTTTTCGCGGGCAGAAACCTATATCCGCTGCCGCGGATGGATGTTGAGGTGGTGGATTTGAAGAATGTGGATGCAGATGAATTGGCGAAGCGGCGTGTTCTGCCCGCGGCGGTCCTTGAGCCGCGTGATATGATTTGGCACCGCTTTAAGCGCCCCTTAAAAACCAAAGAAGATGTGGAAGAACTGTTACGGTTCGGCATAAGACGGATGCTTGTGTTTCCGCAGGGTGCTCAGGGGACAGCAAATTCAATAGCCAATATGAACATACGGCTTGCCCAGCCCTTGTCTGTTAGGTATAACCACAAGGAGATAACGCTTCTTCCTGCGGGTATTATGTTGAAGCACCGCGAATTGGCGTTACTTGCGTTGGGAGGATACGGCGGTAAAAAGATTGCCGTCACAGGCAAAGGAGAGCCGATAGGGATAAACGCGACAGCCGCCTTTGTTGTCCTCAATTTCCTGATACTGGTTGTGGTGCTGCACGGACTTTTGTGGGACCCGCTGATGAAGGTGCTGGACGAGCGTGCGCGCAGGGTGCAGGAGGACTTGAACTCTGCGCGTCTGGAGCGTCAAAGGGCAGAAGAGTTGCGCCAGCGTTATGAGAACGCCCTTGCGCAAGCCCACACCGAAGCAGAGGACATAAAGTTCCGCAAACTGAAGGAGGCGGCAGCAGAAGGCGAGAAGATAATAGCAAAAGCGCGGGAGGATGCCCGCAGGCTTCTTGATGATACCAAAAAGCAGGTGGAGGCGGAATTTGTGGAGGCACGAAGGAGACTGCAGCGTGAGGCGGCACAATTGGCAGTCTCTATTGCCCGCAAAATCCTTGAACGCGAAATTGATGAGAAGAAGCACCACGACTTGGTGGCGCGCTTCATAAAGGGGACAGGCGGTGATACGCAGTAAGTTGGGGTTTCGCTACGCCCGAACACTGATTCTGCTTCTGCGCACCGAAGAGGAGGTGCGGGAAGTGCGTCAGCAGTTGCGCGATGTGAGGGAAGCGCTCGCAGAACCCAGTCTGCGCGAGTTTATAGAGAACCCCGCAATAAGCACACATCGCAAGGAACGGGCGCTTCTGGAGGTGCTTGAAGCAGCAGGAGTGAACGAAACCCTGGCGCAGTTTCTGAGGCTTGTCGCCCTAAAAGGGCGTCTAACACACATAGACGAAATAGTGGATGAGTTTGAGGCTTTGGCACGGGAGCGTCTGGGGGAGAAGGTGGTCTATGTGGAGAGCGCGTATCCGCTGACTCAGGATGAACGGGATGCTCTCGTCGCGGCATTGGAAGGGAGGCTCAAAAAGCGCGTTATTCTCCGTGAAACCGTTGACCCTCAACTCATCGCCGGAGTCAAAATCCGCATCGGCGACACCGTAAGCGACGGCTCGCTCAACAGAGTGCTTGAGGCGATGCAGGAAGAGTTGGAGAAAGCATAATGGGAGAAGCGCTATGAGGATAAAGCCGGAAGAGATAAGTTCGGCGCTGAAGGAAAAGATACTGTCGTTTGAGAAACTGGTGGACACCGCGGAAATGGGCGAGGTGATTTATGTCGGCGACAACATAGCGCGCGTCTACGGACTTGACAACTGCATGGCGTCGGAGTTGCTGGAATTCCCACCAACACCTGAAGGACAGCCCGTCTTTGGTATGGCGCTCAATCTGGAAGAGGACAATGTCGGTGTGGTGCTGCTTGGTCCATATGAGCACATAAAAGAGGGTGATGTGGTCAAGCGAACAGGGCGGATACTGGAGGTGCCTGTTGGTGAGGAGATGATTGGACGGGTGATAGACCCGTTGGGATATCCCCTGGACGGGAAAGGGCAGATAAAGGCGAAGGCGAGCAGGCGCATAGAGCGCGTGGCACCGGGTGTCGTGTGGCGCCAGCCCGTCAACACCCCGCTGCAGACGGGCATAAAATGCATTGATGCTATGACTCCCATAGGGCGAGGGCAGCGCGAACTCATCATCGGCGACCGCGCTACCGGCAAAACCGCCATCCTCGTTGACACCATCCTCAACCAGAAAGACCAAGATGTGATATGCATATATGTCGCTATCGGGCAGAAGCGGTCATCAGTTGCGCGTGTCATAAAGGTCTTTGAAGACCACGGCGCCTTTGACTACACCATCGTCGTCTCCGCCGACGCCTCAATGCCCGTCTCCCTGCAATACATAGCGCCTTACGCAGGATGTGCCATCGCAGAATACTTCATGGAAGAGCAACGACGCGATGTGCTGGTCTGCTACGACGACCTGTCCAAGCACGCGGTGGCTTATCGGGAGATATCGCTGCTTCTGCGCCGTCCTCCAGGTCGCGAAGCCTACCCCGGCGATATCTTTTATCTGCACAGCCGCCTTCTTGAGCGCTCCTGCCGCCTGCGCGACGACAAAGGTGGTGGCTCCATCACCGCGCTCCCCATCATTGAGACCCAAGCCGGCAATGTCGCCGCTTACATCCCCACAAATGTCATCTCCATAACCGACGGGCAGATATACCTTGAATCGGACCTGTTCTATCAAGGTGTGCGTCCTGCGATGAATGTGGGAATATCGGTGAGCCGCGTCGGCGGTAAGGCGCAGATACCGGCAATGAAGAAGGTGGCGGGGATGTTGAGGCTTGAGTTGGCGCAATATCGCGAGTTGGCGGCGTTCGCGCAGTTCGGCTCAGAATTGGACAAAGTCGCAATGGCACAATTGGCACGCGGCGAACGACTCGTGGAACTCCTCAAACAGGATCAGTATCAGCCCATGCCGGTGGAGGAGCAGGTCGTCTCAATATTCTGCGGCACGCGGGGTCTGCTGGACGACATTCCTGTAGAAGCGGTGCGCCGCTTTGAGCGCGAATTCCTTGACTTTGTGCGCACACACCACGCAGACATCTTGAAAACCATCCGTGAAACAAAGGACATGACTGATGAGACCGAAAAGCGCTTGACAGAGGTGGTGGAAGAGTTCAAAAAATCCTTCAAAGCCACATTAAAGGAGCAGTCTTGAATCTTTGCC
>CAZPBO010000040.1:0-2037 GCA_964584815.1 uncultured Planctomycetota bacterium | reverse complement strand
CCCGTCTTGCTTACAGGGCTTGTGAACAAGGTAGGAGTTAGGAGGAGAGTAGATGGGCAGGATGAGAGTTCTTTTGATGTGTGGTGTTATCGCAACACTGTTCCTTCTTGGCTGCAGTAGTGGAGGTGGCGGTGGGGGCAGCGGTTCAAGCCTTGTCCTAATGCAGGCTGCACCACCTGACGGTATGGTTGGCTCCTTCTACTGGTTTGCATTCACCGCTACAGGGGGAACCAAGCCATACACCTGGAGTGTTACCGACGGCACCTTACCATCCGGTCTGACGCTTGACTCTGCTAAGGGGACTCTTTCAGGCACGCCGACTGCGGCGGACACTTACAATTTTAGGCTGACCGTGACCGACAGCGGTAGTCCCCAACAAACCGCCTCCCGCTGGTTCAGCATAACCATACTGCCGTCAGGCAGCGCAGCCCTGCAGATAACCACAACCTCGCTTCCAGACGCCGTTCAAGGCGAGAACTACAGTGCGTCCCTGACGGCAATTGGCGGAACCCCTCCTTACAACTGGACGATAAGCAGCGGAGCCCTCCCTTCAGGACTCAATCTTGATGGTGTAACAGGCGAGATTCACGGCACACCCACCAGTTCGGGAACATTCTCTTTTACCGTCACTGTGACAGACGCTTCTTCAAACACCGCCAGTTCGTCATTCTCCATCACCGTCAGTTCCGCTTCACTTCCTCCACTTCCCTCTCCCATTCAACTCGCGCAAGGCGATTTTGCCTACTCACACACCGTCACAGTGGGAGAAAATTTCACGGTGAACGCAGAGGAGAACCCCTCTACAGGTCACACTTGGCTGCTTGAGTCCTACGATACTTCATATCTTGAACTTGTGAACAACCAGTATGAGCCACCGCCGGGCAACTCGTCTCCGGGGACACCAGGCGAGCGACACTTTACTTTCAAGGCGCTCAAAGCAGGACAGACCCAGATTGTTATGGTTTACAAACGACCCTGGGAGAACGATTATTACACGCGCGTCACCATTGAAATCACTATCAAATAGGACATTACCGCCTTATTCAGCGCGATTTTCCTTACAAGACGGTAGGACGCGGATATATAAATAGCGTAATGGAAACTGGGCAGGGAAGGGAATTACACGGAACCAATTTTGAGAGGACATTCAGTGTGAGAAAGGAAATGATGTCTGCCGCAATAACCACATACAATGCGATAAAACGGATTATTCAACGAAGAAGATAGGGTTCGGTCTTTCTATCGGTATCCTTCCGCCATTGCACCGCGTGCTACTTTCTGGCGCCTTTTTGGGTTTTTGTTTGTGGAGCCGCGGTGTTGTGTTGAGAATCTTAACACGCGTTTGGGTGTGGGGAGTTTTGTTTCAGGGGATGCCTGATGCAGGTGCAGACGCTTATAGCGATACGGCGTAGGATAAAAAGCGTCAAAAGCACCCAGCAGATAACCAAAGCGATGGAGATGATATCTGGTGTGCGTCTGCGGAGGGTGGAGCGGCGCACTATGTCGCTGCGACCATACGCCCGTGAATTGGACAGGGTCATCTTAAGCGTTCTTTCTGCTTTGGAAGGCGAGGAGCATCCACTCACGACGCCTCGTGCGGAGGTCAGGCACACCTGCTATGTTGTTATTGGCGGCGACAGGGGACTTTGCGGCGCTTTCAACTCAAACATCATAAAATATGCAGAAAGCCTTATGAGCGATGCCGGTGAATCTTTCTCTGTTCTGCCCGTGGGACGCAAGATGATAAACCACTTCAGAAAAAGCGGAGCCGAAATCGTCTCCACCGCTGAAGAACTTTACCGCAGTCTCACAATAACCCTTTGCACCTCACTTGCCGAGCGTCTCAAAGACCTTTATCTGTCGGGGAAAGTGGACAGGGTTTGTGTTATCTATGTGCGGTTTGTGAATGTGGCGCGCCACATTATTGACAATCGCGTCCTTATCCCTGTCTCGGTTGAGGCGATAAAGCAGGAGATAAAGGAAGAGGTAGGAGAGGAGGTTGAGGTGGGGCGAGTGGAGGCGTATCCGTCGGCGCGG
>CAZPBO010000039.1:16782-23563 GCA_964584815.1 uncultured Planctomycetota bacterium | reverse complement strand
GTCCGCCACCGTTATGTATCCCCATATAACACTCCTGCCTTTTTCCTGCAAAACAGTAACCACAAACTGTATCATTAACTCCTAACTCTACAATGGGGGAGCAAGTATGCGTGTGGTGGTAGTAGGCTGTGGAACGGCGGGTGCGTCGGCAGCGTTCGCCGCCCGTATGCTCAACCGAAACGCCTCCATAACCGTCATCGGAGATGAACAACAACCCACATACAGTCGCTGCGCCCTGCCCTTCGCCATCGCAGAACGACTGCCACTTGAGAACATCATCACTTTTCCCGAAAAACGGTTTGCCCGTGCAAAAATTGAGTTGCTCAAGCCCGCTGTTGTGGAAGAGATTGACACGCAGCGCTGTGTGGTGCGCTACAGTTTTGAAGGCGCAAAGAAAGAGGCGCCGTTTGACGCCCTGATTTACGCAACAGGTGGGTATGCCGCTGTTCCGAAAATAGACGGCGCCGACCTTGACGGCAACTATGTTCTGCGCACATACAACGACGCCGCGCGCCTTATCAACATCGCAAAAGCAGGTATGACGGCGGTCGTCAACGGCGCATCGTTCGTCGCACTCGAGGTCGCGGAAGCCCTAAAAGAGCGTGGTTTGGATGTGCATCTTATCGTGCGTTCAAGACCGTTGCGCTCATTTCTTGACGAACCCTTAAGTGCGCTGGTTAAACGGCATCTGGAAAGTTGCGGCATAGTGGTGCATCAGGGCGCAGAAATTGAGCGTCTGGAGGGTGGGGATAAGGTGACGGCGGTGGTTGTGGGCGGGGAGGGGCTTTTGTGTGATTTTGTGGTGCACGGTGTTGGGACGAGGGCGAGGGTGGAATTGGCGCGTGCGGCGGGGTTGAGAATCGGCGAAACAGGTGCGGTGTGGACGGATAAGAAGTTGCGGACATCTGCGGGGGTGGTGTATGCGGCGGGCGATTGTGCCGAAATTGAGGAATGTGTAGCGGGGCAGCGGGTTGTGAGCGGTCTGGGGACTGTGGCGATGCGGTATGGGATGGTGGCGGGGAGAAACGCCGTTGGCGCAGAACAGAACGCAACACCATTTGTCAAAGCCACCGTTATGAGGCTGTTCGGACTTGAGATAGGTAGTGTGGGGTTGACGGAGGCGCAGGCAAGGAAGGCGGGAATTGATGTGGCAACGGCACAGGTGAAGCACCCTGCTCTGCCGCATTACTGGGTGGAGAACGAGGATGTGACGGTGAGACTGGTGTATGAGAGGGGAAGTGGTCGGATTGTGGGTGGGCAGGTTGTATGTAGGACGGCGGGGGCTCTGCGTGTCAACATCCTTTCCGTTGTTGTGGAACGGGGAATGAGCGTTTATGATTTGTCGGTGTCGGACTTCTGCTACAGTCCACCGTGCGCGGATGTGTGGGCACCTGAGGCGGTATGCGCTACTGCCGCTCTGCGTCGCCTGGAGGCGCAAAAATGAGCCAACCCGAAGACCGCTTTGTAGGATGCCTGCTGGGACTCGCTGTGGGGGATGCTTTGGGGATGCCCGCTGAAGGACGCTCACCAGCAGAGATAAAGAAATTATTCGCTGGAGGGTTGCGTTTTCTGTCTGATGAACGCCGCTTCCTCAAAAGCGGTCAGTTCACGGACGACACACAACTTGCATTGTGCTGTGTTGACTCAATACTGGCAACAGGCAGGGTTGACACAGACGACATAGCGGACAGGTTTCTTGATATGTTTCTGCAAGGCGAGTTACGGGGTATTGGTCGCAGCACACTTGAATCATTGCTGCGGCTGAAGCACGGTGTTTGCGCTGAAGAAGCGGGAGAGGAAGGTTTTTATGCGGCGGGCAACGGTGTGGCGATGCGCATCGCACCGGTGGGGTTGCTTTTTGCGTTTGTGGAAGGTGACATATATGAGGAGGTGCGCAAGGCTTCTGTGATGACGCACAGGAACGAGGAGGCGATAGCGGGGGGATATGTGGTGGCGGAGGTGGTGAGGCGGTGTGCGGGTAAGGATATGGGGATAGAGGAGGCGGCGCAAAAAGCGCTTGAGCGGATTGAGGGGACCAAGGTGTCGGAGGTGTTGAAAGAGGCGCTGGAGATGCTGGGGAGAGGGGTTGCGGCGGACGATGCGGTGTGGCGTCTGGGGACAAGCGGATATGTGGTTGAGACGGTGGCGTCGGCGGTCTATGTGGCGGTCGTTTGTGGTGAGGATTTTACGGAGGCGATGCGGGTGCTGATATTTGCGGGTGGGGACACGGACACGACGGCGGCAATTTGTGGCGCACTCATCGGAGCAAAATATGGCAAAGATGTGATACCGCAGGCTTTGCGTGCGGGTGTTGAGCGTGGCGAGGAGATAGAGCAAAAGGCGCGCAGACTGTATGAAGCCGCCCTCGCACTGGGCGGTTGACACCACAGTCACAGGATGTAAAATGGGAAACCAGAAATTTGAGGAGAGAGGATGAAGGGAAGAGCAGCCCGCAGGCTTTCCAGCAAGTTCTTGCGAGGGGTGCTGGAGCATCTACGCGCGCTGAAGACTATTTACGACCCCGTCAAAAAGACTACTCTTGAGGTGGAGTATGATGAGGAGGCGCTGCTTACGGGCAACCACCAGGCGCGCATAAAGAAACGGATGGAGGAGTTGGGGATATACGATAAGGAGCGGTTAAAGTCTATTCCGCTGGAGGGGTTTGTGCGCTATACTGCGGAGCAACGGGGTTTTCTGCGCCGTGTGGGTGCGGTGATAATCCACGCGGCGGTTGTGACCGACACAGAAGCATTCATAAAAGAAGGCGAGGCAAGCGAGCCTGTGGACGCAACAGGGGCGGAGGAAGCCTTTATGCGCGTGCACAAAATAGACACAGGGCTCTACCATTATGTTGGGCTGTTTTCGCCTACAGGGTTCACAGATGACATAAAGGAGTCGCTGCCTGTAAGGGAGACGGCGGCACTGGCGCTGATAGAGAAAGGAGAAGGGACGCGCTGGGATGTATTTGTGCCGGATGTGGCGTGGAAGAAGGAGTTTGGACGGCTTTTTGATGTGGAGACGGAAAGGGAACGGCGGCATCGCGTGGCGGAAGCCCTCCGCGACTGCCCCGACATATCCTACGCCGGCGGGCATATTGAGATTGAACAGATAGCGGAACAGGAAGGCGTCGCATTTGAGTTGGCAAAGCAGGAAGCGGAGAAACTGGCAAGGCAGAGCGAGGATTTGCTGCTTGAGCAGATAGATGGTGTGTGGGTTCTGCGACGGAGGTTTCTGTGATGGGTATTTTTGAGAAGTTAAAGGGATTACTTTTGTCCAAGCCGCTACCGCAGGACGCGCAGAACGCGGTCAAGAAAGCCGATTCTTTGGAGACGCTGGTTCTGGAGTTGGAGCGGAGCGTGACGCGAAACGAGATGGAGTTGAAGCGTCTGGAGAACGAGTTGGCGGAGTTGGAGAAGATGGAGCAGAAGGAGGCGGCGAAGATAAGGGAAGGTGCGGCGGGAGAGCGGGTGGAACGGACGATACTTCGGCGGATAAAGCGGTTGCGTATGCGGATGGAGTCGGTGGAGAAGCAGATGGATACTCTGGAGCGGAACGCAATGGCGCTGACACAACTGTTGACAAAGGTGCGTCAGATGCGTGCTATGGTAAAGGTGGGCGTCACAGAGGAGCAGGTGGATGAGGTGATGGAGGCATATGAGGCGCAAGAGGAGGAATGGCAGGAGATGCTGGAGATGATAGAAGGGGTAAGCACCGCAACAGAAGGGGCGCAGTCGGATGAGGAGGAACTGAAAGAATTGAAGAAAGAGATACTGAAAGAGAAGCCCGCCAAGAAGGTGAAGAAAGAGGCAAGGAAGCAAAAGGAGAGGCAGCCGGAAGCGGATGCGGAGGGGTAGAATGAAGATTGTGGATTTTCTGCTGAATATTGTGCGTGGACCGAAGGTGAGTGTTGAGGAGGTGGAGGAGGCGACGAAGGCGGCGCAGGAGAAACGGCGCAGGTTGTTTCGGCAGATGCGGATTCTGGCAAGGCGCAGGCGACGGCTGCTTGAGCGCGCAAAAAAGGCGCGAAAACAGGGTGATAAGATGGAGATAGATTTTGTGTGGGAGGAGTTGAAGGGGTTGCGAACGGAAGCGGCGCTTCTGCGTAAGGACGCCCGTGTCGCGATGCTTGAGGAGTTGACACTGGAGAGGGTAGAGCGGACAATGAAACGGCTTAAGAAAGCGGGTGATGAAGGACGCATAAAAGATGTGATACACCGCTTGATTGAGAGTGGTATAATCGCCCAAATCGGACAGGAACAGGTGTCAGAAGATGCCTACGCGGAGCAGTTAGACGCGGTGCTGTCATATGCCACAGAAGCGACAGTGGAGGACGCAGAAGAGGACGAGGAGAAGGCAAAGTTTCTGGAAGAGTTGGACGCGATAATAGATGCGGAAGAGAGAGGGGACAAGCACGAAGCGAAGAAACGCGCACGGCGGTTGGAAGAAGCGGTAGAGAAAGGTCTTGGGGAGGAGGAAGAATGAGGTGGGTTCTGTCTGTGTTGGTGTTCTTTGTTGGCTGCAGCGGTGGTGTGACAGTGACGGTAAGTGAGCAGGAATTGGCGGACTACAAAAGGCAGGTGAAGGACCTGCAGAACAAACTCCGCCAGAGAGAGGACGAAAAAGAAGAGTTGCAAGGGCAGATAACACGCCTGCAAAGGCAGATAAACAGTCTTGAGAAGAGGAAGGAGTTGGCACAGGCGGTTATTGAGAATGTGACATTGCAGGAGAACGCGGACGAAATGTTCTGGGAGTTTGGAGGAGTCATAAAGAACACGGGCAAACGCTACCTTGAGGACATAGTGGTGATGCTGGTGATATACGATGAGCACGGCAATCCGATAGAAGTGCCATACGCACCGCCGTATAAGGGCAAAGAACTGATGCGCAAATTCTACTATATCGCCGGCTCCCTTGACAAAGGCAAAGAGATAGAGATAGGTGGCGAAAAGGTTATAGAAAGGGTGCGTCTCTACTACAAAAGATGGCACGCCAACGGGCAGCAGAAGGTGCGGGAAGCGCTGAAGAAAAAACGCTACGAATTGAAACTCTTCTATCGCGGGAGGTGAGGGATGACATTGTTCAAGAGCCGTGAGCAACGCCGCTTTGAGCGCGAGATACAGATAAAGAAAGGGTTAAGCGCCATAAGACGGCAGATAAGGAACCTGAAGCGACAGGAGAAGGAGTTTCTGAAGAAAGCGGTGAAGGCGCGGCAGTTGCTGGACACAACGCAGTACAACTTTTTGAAGGGTGTGATAAAGAAGACGGCTGCGCAGAGGCGGATGATGGAGCGGCAGTTGCTGGCGATAGAGACAGCGCTTGCGATAAAGAGCCAAGCGGAAGCGCATATGCAGTTTGTGAAATCGTTAAGTGCGATAAGTAGGGCGATATCGGCGGCGTTCAACGAGTCGGACTTTGAGCGAACAGAACAGGAGTTTGAGAAGGCGATGGTGCAGGCGCAGACGATGGAGCAGCGTGTGGAGGTGTTCCTTGAGCACAGTCAGGACCTGATGGCGACGACGATGGATGTGGAGGCGGCGGATGAGTTGATAAGCGACGAGGAGATAGACCAGATGGTGGAGGCGGAGTTGGCGCGTGCGGAAGGCGCCGATATGGACAAAGAGATAAGCAAGGGGCTGGCGGAAATAGAAAAGGAACTGCGGGGCGACAAAGAGCAGTAAGGAGACTACAGAGCCTGCGGTGGGGTTAGATTGAAAACAAACACATCCGTGTTTTGACTACTCCACTCCACAACGCGTCTGTCGTGCGTGAAGTAAATCACCTGCCAGCCTTCAGAGACCAGTTGATAAAGCACATCAAGAACGGCGCCCAAACGCTTGTGGTCGCAGAAAAGGAAGGGGTCGTCAAGGAGTAGGAAGGCAGGTGTGGGGAAGATTTGCTTTATCAGTGCCAACCGTATGGCGAAGAAGGCAAGAGAACGCGCGCCGCTTGAAAGATGCTCAAACGGCAGAACCACCTCATCGCCGGTCTCCGCCAGAAGAAGCCCGTCACGATAAAGGAGACGGCTGTAGCGGTTTCCCGTCACTTTGCGGAAAATGCTGGATGCATCCCCTGCGTGCTGCAGAACAAAGCCCAGAGCCATCCCTTGTGTGTGGCGCAACCGCTGCAGAAGTTCCATCGCCAGAAGCGCTGTTTGGCGCTCCTTCTCCATCTCTTCAATGCGCGTTCGCAACCGCTGGCTCTCCACCAGCATCTCCGCTGGAGTCATCACTCCCACACCTGCAAGTTGCGCCTCCGCCGCGCGTCCCTTACGCCGCAACTCTTCCTCCACCTCGCTTATCGTCTTGAGCCGCTCCCTCAATGTCTCCTCCTCTTCAACACTGTATTCCCCCTCCTCCTTGGTAAACGGCTCAAGTTCCACCAATAGTTTGAACCAGTCCTCCTCCCTGTCGGAACCAGAGAGTTCAGCCAACGCCTTCCTCCGCGCGTTCAACTCCGCCTCCAACGCACGCTTGCGCTCAAGCCGCGCCCGTAACTCCGACATCGTCCCAACACCCGCCTCGTCCCTTACCGCCGACACCTTCTCCGCCATCCCACCCAACTCCCTCTCCATCTCCTCACCCTTTGCGCTCAACTCCTCCAACTTCGCCCTGCCGCCACGAGCCTCCACAAGCAACAACTCCGCCCTCGCACGCGACTCCGTCGCCTCTTTCCTACCCGCCTCCACCCACCTCTCCACCTCCTCCGTATCGCCAACCCCCACACCCGCAGTCCCCACAAGCGATAGCAACTCTTCCTTCTTCCTTGTCATCGCTCTTGCTAT
>CAZPBO010000039.1:6353-16682 GCA_964584815.1 uncultured Planctomycetota bacterium | reverse complement strand
CTCCCACTCCGCCGCTTTCTTCATCAACTCTGCCGCCTGCTCTTCCTTTCCCCGCACCTCTGTCAGAACCTCCTCTATCCGCGCCCGTAAATTCTTAAGCGCCTCCTGCTGCCGCGCCATCGCTGACTCCAACTCCTGCCACCTCACAAGTAGTCCCTCATCCACAGTCCCCAATGCCGCCAATTCCTCCCGAACCTTACGATATGCATCCAACTCGCTCTGCAGTTTCTTCCTCAACGCCTTTTTCTTCAAACGCTCAACACGGCTCAACTCCTCCTCCACCTTTTCCCTTTCACTCTGAAGGCGCGCCAACTCCTTGGAGACCGCCTCAAGCGCCGCCACCTCCTCTGCAGCCGCACTCACCTCAAACAACCGCCTCTGCAGCCTCTCATACTCTTCCCTCTTCTCCCTGCTCATCCATCTTCCCTTCGCGCTCACCCCCGTTGCCCGCGCCACCTCCGCTATAACCCTCTCCACACCTCCTGAAACCCCGCTCAAACAGCGCCTCACAAACGCCCACCAGCGACGCTCCTCATTCTCGGGTCCAAACCTTATGTCCGATTCACGCACCACAAGCAGATTGCGCAGCGTCAAAAACGACTCTATCACCCCCAAACCTGCAACGCTGTCCAGCGGATTGCTGCCATCCACCCGAAGGGTGCCGTGAGTCCACTCCACCGTCACCTCAATGCTCTGCTCCGCCTTTAGGTCGTAACGATTAAAGCCGGGGAAAAAGCGCCGTTCACGCCTTGCCCGAATGCCAAAAAGCGCGTCAAGAATGGCGTCAAGCAACATCGTCTTACCGGTGTCGTTGTCACCGTAAACGACGGTAAACGGGTGGGGAGAGAAACGGATGTTGCGAAGAGCAAAATAGCGCCGCAGGTCTATATGCGTGATTCTCATCGCACCTTTGCCGCCAAAAACGCCCTGAAAGCGAGCCGCGCAGCGGTCGCACGCTCCTCCGACGAACGACCACTCTCCGACAGCAGCCTTACAAACTCCCTCACAATTGGCAACTCATCCAACAAACGACGCCAGCAGCCCAATTTCTGCTCCATTGTTAAACTGGCAAAACGCGGCTCAAACTCCTCCTTTATCCCCTCCATTATTTCGCCAATCTCGTCTTCTGACATCATAACTTCACCCTGAACCACAACAAGCGCGTGAGCGGCAGGGTCAACCACCGCCTCCAGAGCCCGCCTTAAGCGGGTTAAGTCATTCCACTCCGTTCCCGGCGCCATCCACACATCCAGACGCTCCCTATACTCTGCTGACTGCACCCGCCTTTTTGCCACCTTCAACTCATCATTCTCTTTCTCCAACCACAAAAAGAACCTTCTGCCTGTCTCATCACCGACCACCCGCGGTGTGGCAGGATACACAACCGTCGTTTCGCCTACCTTCCCCACCCAAAGGTTCTGATGAAGATGTCCCGCCACAACAACAGGCACACCACTTTCCGCCACCTCCTCACCCCAAACAGGCAGCATCTCACCTCCACGGTCAGCCACCTCCATAAACAACTCCGGCTTGTCCCGCAAAAAGAGCGTGCCGTGTATCACCACCAAGTCGGGCTTTGTCTCCACCTTCGCAAGCGCCCCCAACCCTTCCCGTAGGGGTCCACAACCACACACAACCAACTGCCCCACATGAACCGGCTCAAAGTTTTTGAGAATGAAAAATCCTGGCGGCGGAGAGGCGTCGCGCCAAAACTGCTCGTCATTCTCCCCCGCCACAAGGACACCCCTAATGCTCGGAAACTCCTTAAAGACCGCCTCCACCTCAGGCATAAGGGTCTCCGCGTCCTGCGGGGAATCAAAGAGGTCGCCTGCAATCACAAGAAGAGCATCCTCGCCTGCAGCAACAGAAGCCGCCTCCCGCAGCACCTCCAACCCACTTTTGTCCCCACGCCTCAAATGGAAATCACCTGTGGCAAGGAGCCTCAACGCTTCCCCTCCCCAACCTTCCGTTTGTATCGGCGGCTCATACTGAGAAGGAAGTTACGCTCGCGCCGTGTGAGCCCCTCAAAACCCACACGACTCAACTTCTTCAGAATCTCATCAAGCCGTTCTTCCTCTTCCGCCTCCGTCAAAGCGCTTTGAACCTGACGGTGAAGCCACCATTTGCGCAGCGCCATCCGAACGCGGGGCTCCGCCAGCAGAACAGAGACCGCCACAGGGATGCCTGAAAGCGCAGAAAGAATACCCATAACCGAAAAGCGCGGCGAATAAAGAAACGCCAACCCAGTTATGGCACAGAGCGCAACAACCCTCGCGGAGAGATATTTGAAGAACCGCAGATAGGGAAAGTAGGCGGCGCAGAGAAAAAGAAGCACCACAGCAGAAGGGATAAAGCCACATACAGGTTTTGATACCAGAGCAGCAGCCGCTTCGTTTGCCACACCTCCAGAAAGAACAACTGTAAGCAAAGAGAGAACCACCCCCATACGGCGTGCCACAAACCACATCACAAGATAGACCACAAAGAATGCGAGCAGAAGATGTAGAGGATTTGGCTGCACAAATACGGAGACAAACAAGCGATGTGGGGCGCTGACATCGGAGGCGCCCTGTGCGCAAAGCGAGGGGGGTGGATATGGCTCACCTGGCACGCGCTGCCCGTATGTCGCCACAAAAACAGCACCAAGAACAGCCCACAAAATGATGACAGCCGTTGAAACCCTACCCCCAAGGAAGGAATGTGCTACCCTGAAGGCGTCCTGCAACAGACTGTCAGCATCAAACCTCATAACAGTTTACCAACAGCGATTTCAAAGTTGAGGCAGGACTGGCACCTGCCACAAGGTTCAGGACCTCCCAAGTAGCAACACCAAAGAAGGTCAAGAGGCACTCCAATTCTTTCTGCAAGCCGTCCGACCTCCTTCTTCATCAGATGCGCGGTATAGGAGAAGAGGGTGGTGCCTGTGCGCGTGGAGAGGCGGAGTGCGGCGTTGGTGGCGGCGATAAACTGGATAGAGTTGTCGGGGAAATAAAGCGCCTCCTCGCGGTTGAAACCCGCGATTATGGTGTCGCATCCAAGCGCTTCGGCGTAAGCGGCTGCGATGTTCACAAAAACCCCGTTCCGGTTCGGAACCCACACCAATGCCGCCGCTTTCCTCCTCCTCTCAACACTGGCATCATACCCCACAGTAGGAACATCCATATCGGCGTTGACCAGCGCGGTCTTCGTTATCGCCGCAAGCCAGTCCAACTTAATCACCCGATGTGGCACATCCCACAACTGGCACAACTTCTCCGCCGCCTCAACCTCCTTCTTCGCCGCCTTCTGTCCGTAGTCAAATGTGAGCGCCAGTTGTGCTACACCCTCGTCCACCGCCTTCTTCAGGCAGACGGCGCTATCCAACCCTCCTGATACGAGAACAATCGCTGACTTCATCATCCTCTTTCACTCCCACCCGAACATTCCTTCGGCATCTCCATAAACAATTGTAACACACAACCGCTTGCCGTGTCAATACACACATCCCACCCGATTTGCTTGAACTTCTCTTTCCGTTGGCGTTTAATAATACAGAGTGTGGAGGGAAAATGATGCGTGTTCTGGCTATCGCATCCCTTATAGCCGTTGCTGCCGGCTGCAGCGACCCTATACCCGTGCTGCGAATCATATCAACCCAAGACAATATGGATGGCACCCTCACAATTAAATACAAACTACGCACCATAGACGGCTCATCCTGCTCCCTTGAGGCAACCTGTTATGAGCCGAATTTGGGCTGGATGACCGCCACATCAGGAGGTGGCGACGGCACAAGCGACCTCTCCTCAAAGGACGACTGGGTTGAACACACTTTTGTATGGAAATATTCGGATGATTTGGGTCCCGGCGTTCACACAGGCGTTAAAGTTCGCCTCACACCTTATACCGAAACAGAAAAAGGCAAATCCAAAACCGCAGGTCCTATGACAGTCGGCACCCCTTTTGTTGTAGCAACTCTTACGGGACAAGACTCGCTTGCCTTCATTGACCCCAACACCCAAAAAGTTATTCAGACCGTGCAGACGGGAAACGCCCCGTCAGCGGTTGCCGTCTCCCCCGACGGAAGAACGCTTGCTGTCTGCAATAAAGACGGCGCGTCTGTCACCCTTATTTCTGTTGAAGGACTCCTTATGGGCGAAATCGCTGTCGGCAACAACCCCTCATCCTGCGCCTTCCACCCAACCCAGCCGCTTCTCTTTGTTACATGTTATGATGACGCCAAGTTGTTTGTGCTGGACTTGTCCACAATGACTGTGGCAGCCGAGATACCTGTGGACACAGGTCCCACAGATGTTGCTGTGACACCTGCAGGAAATGCCGTTGTGGTGACATGCGAGGACGCCAGCACCCTTGTTGTGGTGGATACAGACACCTACACAACGGTAAGCGTTGCCCAAGCAAGTGCTCCCACAGCGCTGGCTGTAACGCCTGATGGCAATACCTTATTTGTGGTTTCAAAAGACGCGGGTGTTCTTCTGGTATATGATGCATCCAACCTGCAAACACCGATATCAACTCTGGCACTGGGGCTTCAGCCCTGCGATGTGGCGACATCGCCTGACGGGAAATACGCGGTCTGTGCGAACAGCGGCTCAAACTCCGTCTCCATAGTTAACCTGCAAACGCTGACTGTGAGCAGCACTGTGAATGTGGGGGTAAATCCTGTGGCGGTGGCGATATCGCACGACAGCACATTCGCATATGTGGCGTGCCGCGATTCAAACCGTGTGGACAAGGTGGACATAGAGGCGGGCAGCCGCCCCGCATATTACTCAACTGGCACCGACACGAATCCGGAAGGTGTTGTGGCGCTTCCACGATGAGATGGCTCTTTTTGTTGCTGGCATTTGCCGTAGGCTGCAGCATAAACCGACCTGCACATCAGGGAGGTAGCGCTTTGTTCTTTGAGGTGATTCCGTTTGGCGATGTGGGGGAGGATGCGTTAGCGGCAGTTCAGGCAATCCTGACAGCACGGTTTGGACTCCCCGTGCGTCTGCGAAAGCCCCTCCCCCTGCCCAAAGATGCCTACAACGCGAGCCGTAACCAGTTCCGCGCCGAGACCATCCTCAAAACCGCCTATAAAGAACGCACCCAGAGCGCGCTGCGCACAATCGCCGTCTGCGATGTTGATATATATGTTGAAGGTCTCAACTTCGTCTTCGGGGTAGCCTCTGAAGCGCTCTCCTGCTGCCTTGTCTCTGCCGCTCGCTTGCGCGACTCCTTCTACGGTCTGCGCAATGACCCAAAAACCTTCCTCGCAAGAATGAAACGCCTCACACTGCACGAGGTGGGACACACCTTCGGCTTGCCACATTGCAAGAGCCGTTGCGTTATGGTGTTTGCCAACTCGCTTGCCGAACTGGACGCAACATATGATGACTACTGTCCGAAATGCTGGGCAAAAATCAAAGCACAACTGGGGCAGAAGTGATGCGAATCATTGCTATTGAGACATCATCCAGACTGGGTGGCGTTGCCGTTGTTGAGAACGAAAAGGTTCTGGATGAGCACATCTTCAAGGAAGGGATGGTGCACGGACGGTCTCTTCTGCCAACTATAAAGGAGATGCTGGACAGGGTGGGATGGCAGATTGCGGAGATAGATGCGGTAGCGGTTGATGAGGGACCTGGCTCTTTTACAGGGTTGCGGATAGGGGTGATGGCGGCAAAAACGATATGCTGGGTAACGGGAGCAAAACTGGTGGGAGTCTGCAGCGCGGATGCGCTTCATAAGACGGCGAACGAGGCGGGTATACCCGA
Source organism: uncultured Planctomycetota bacterium (assembly GCA_964584815.1). Taxonomy (GTDB): domain Bacteria; phylum Planctomycetota; class SKW154; order SKW154; family SKW154; genus CAZPBO01. The sequence continues at coordinate 10,923 of CAZPBO010000039.1, read as the reverse complement.
CCCTTTGGGTGTTGTGATAGACGCATATCGCGGCTGTGTCTATGCAGCACTCTTTGACAAAGGTAAAAGGCTCTTTCTTGATATGCTGCAGCCGGAAGAGGCGGCAAAGCGTATGGCAAAAGAAGCAACTCTGGTGGGTGATGGAGCGCTACGCTGGAAAAAGATTTTTGAGGGACACCGCCTAAAGGTTGAGGAGAAGGTGGTCTATCCTGCGCCGAGATGGGTGGCGCTGCTCGGATTTAAGGCAACAAAGAAAGGACAACAGCACGACCCACTAACATTTGTGCCGCACTACTTGCGCCCATCAGAAGCGGAAGAGCGCCGCCAGATAGACGCCTCTCCCAACCGCCTTAAAGAGCCGAATTAACTTTCCTTGCGCCAATTGTCGCAAAAAGGCTTGACAGAGGGGCGACAATAGAATAACTATTTGGGCTTTGTGCACAAGGAGGAAATGATGGCGGAATATCGGGCGATATGGCGCTGGGCGCGGATAAGTTGGCGCAAGGTAAAACCCGTAATGGACCTTGTGCGCGGTCGCAATGTGGAGGAGGCCAAGGCGATACTGCGGGCGAGCAAGAAACGCGCCGCCGATATGATACTCAAAGTCCTTGAATCGGCAGTGGCAAACGCCGTTTACCAAAACCAGCGTCAGAATCGTTACATAAAGCCCGACAAACTCTACATAAGCGAATGCTATGTGTGCAAGGGACCGTTCCTACGGCGCTGGAGACCCGTAGCCCGCGGTCGCGCCCATCCCTACAAACGCTATATGTCGCACCTATTCGTCACCGTCGCCGAGGAGGAGGAGTAATGGGACAAAAACTGCCGCCGCTTGCTATGCGCGTTGGGCTCTATGAGCCTTGGCGCTCAAGATGGTTCGCAAAAAAGAAACTTTTCTCCAAGTTCCTCGTTGAGGACCAGAAAATCAGAAAACATATAATGGAGAACTACCGCTTCGCTCAGGTGAGCAGGGTGGATATAGAACGAACACATAACCAGTTGATGGTGATAATTTACACAGCGCGCCCTGCCCTGCTCATAGGCAAGCGCGGACAGCAAATAGAGAAGTTGCAGTCTGAGATACAGAAGATGACGGAGATGGAGGTTCAGGCGCCGCGGATAATAGAGATAGAGAGACCTGAACTGGATGCGCGACTGGTGGCGGAGTCAATAAAAGAGCAACTACTGCGCCGTGCCAGCCACCGACGCGTTATGAAACGCGTCGCACAAGCCACGATGGACGCCGGAGCAAAAGGAATCAAAATACAGATAAAAGGGCGCATAGGCGGAGCCGATATGTCCCGCAAAGAAACGCTCATCCGCGGTCGGGTTCCACTGTCCACCCTCCGCTCCAATGTGGATTATGCCTTGGCAGAAGCCTACACAAAGTACGGCGCCATCGGCATAAAAGTCTGGATTTACAAGGGAGAGTATCCGCTGAAGGGGAAAGGCGATGAGGCTGGAGCCAAAACGGATACTGCATAGGAAGCAACAGCGCGGCAAGATGAAAGGGAAAGCCACGAGGGGTAACTTCGTGGCTTTTGGGGACTTCGGCCTGATGGCGCTTGAGCGGTGCTGGCTTCCGGCACGGACGATTGAGGCGGGACGCGTGGCTATGACCCACTTCCTGCGGCGCGAAGGACGCGTCTGGATTCGCGTCTTCCCCGATAAACCCATAAGCAAAAAGCCACACGAAACGAGGATGGGCAAGGGAAAAGGCGACCGCGCCTACTGGGCAGCGGTGGTTAAACCCGGCACAATACTGTATGAAATAGGCGGAATTCCAGAGGAGGTGGCAAGGGAGGCTTTCCTACGCGCCGCCCATAAAATGCCTATTAAAGTCAAAATGGTCAAAAGGAGAACCTTCTAATGGCGACAATGAAAGTATGGCAACTGCGGCAGTTGAGTGAGGAAGAGTTGAAAGAACGCCTGGCACAATTGCGTGAAGAGTTGCATAAACAGGTGTTCCAGTCGTACGACGAAAGCGCCAAAAACCCCGGCAAAAAACGAACACTGCGCCGTGAGGTAGCACGCATTCTCACAATCCTGCGGGAGCGCGAAAGGGGTATTAAAGGACCAATAGAGCCGAAATCGGTCAGAAAAAAGGAACGCCGCAGTAAAAAAGCAGATATCAGTAAGAAAGCCTGAAGGAGAATGGTATGGCAGCCACACGCGGCAGACGCAAAGTCTTGCAGGGACGCGTTAAAAGCGACAAAATGCAGAAAACGATAGTGGTTGAAGTGGAGCGCTTGGTGAAACATCCCCGCTACGGCAAATATATAAGGCGATGCACAAGGCTGCATGTGCACGATGAGAATGAGGATGCGCACGAGGGAGACCTTGTTGAGGTGATGCAGACACGACCATTGAGCAAAACAAAGCACTGGCGCCTTGTGCGAGTTCTGCGTCGGGCGGGTGAGAAAGTCGTCACAACGCCACAAAAAGAGGAGGTGCCGCCCTCCAAACTCAAAGACCTGAAGGAGTGGAAAGAGACAGAAAACAGCCAGGAGGGTTAAGGGGCAAACGATGATACAGATGCGCACAAGACTTAATGTTGCCGACAACACAGGCGCCAAAGAGGTGATGTGCATAAGTGTTGTGGGAGTGGGCAACCGTCGCTACGCTTACATAGGCGATGTGATAGCATGCAGTGTGAAGAAGGCTGTGCCGGGCTCCAAGATACGCCCGGGTGAGGTGGTGCATGCAGTTGTTGTGCGTCAGGCTTATCCCCTCAAGCGTGACGACGGCTCCTGGGTCAAGTTTGACACAAACGCAGCGGTGCTGATAGACCGCGATGGCAACCCACGCGGAACACGAATTTTCGGCGCCGTTGCACGCGAACTCCGTAAAAAAGGCTTTATGCGTATCGTGTCGCTCGCTTCGGAGGTGGTCTGATGGGAGTCAAAATCGTGCGCGGCGACCTCGTCGTCGTCATAAGCGGCGATGATAGGGAAATGGATAAATCAAGCCCCACACCACGCCGCGTCTTGAGAGTCCTCCCCAAAAAAGGCAAGGTCGTGGTGGAAGGCGTAAACCTTGTGTGGAAACATGTGCGCCGCAGTCAGAAGCATCCCCGTGGCGGGCGTATTCAGAAAGAGATGCCCATTGATATATCCAATGTTATGCTCTGGTGTGATAACTGCCACCGTCCTGTTCGCGTCAGGATGGGATATGATGAAAGCGGGCAGAAACAGCGTTACTGCAAAAAATGCGGCAATTTGATACCGAAACGGAAATAGGGGAGAAGCGATGGCGCGCCTGCTTGAAGCATACAGAAAAGAAATTGTGCCGAAAATGATGGAGACATTCGGTTATAAAAACGCGATGCAAGTCCCACGGATAGAGAAAGTGGTGGTCTCAATGGGTGTTGGGAAGGCGAAGGAGGATAAGCGCTGGCTGGATGGGGCGATGCGCGATTTGGCGGCGATAACAGGACAATACCCCAAGCATACCCGCGCTAAGCGCCATATTGCGGGGTTTCGTCTCCGCCGTGGACAACTTGTCGGCTGCTTCTGCACCATCCGCGGCAAGAGAATGTATGAGTTCCTTGACCGACTCATCAATATCGCCCTCCCCCGTATCCGCGACTTCAGGGGACTCTCCAGAAAAGGACTTGACCGCTTCGGAAACTACAACATCGGTCTGCACGACCAGTATGTCTTCCCGGAAGTTGACCTTGATAAATCGGAAGGTCCACAGGGTATAAATGTCACCATAGTGATAAAGAAGGGGCACAAACCCTCAACGCCCGATGAGTCGTATGAATTGCTGAAGTTGTTTGGGATGCCGTTCCGCGATTAAGGGGGCTGATGTGCCAAAAAAGAGTCAGATAGTCAAGGCGCGGAGAGAACCGAAGTTCAAAACGCGGCGAAAGAACCGCTGCCAGTTATGTGGTCGCTCTCGCGGCTACTACCGCAAATTCGGCATTTGCCGTATCTGCCTTCGGATGCTGGCACACCGCGGCGAAATCCCAGGCATGCGAAAAGCGTCCTGGTAAACTCCACACTCTTTTGCTTGCCTTCAAAGCCGCTATAGGCAACAATATCTTATCGTGGCATTAAAAGGAGGTCTGTTATGACACAACCCAGAAAGAGTGTCGCCCTTGATGGGTCGCTGCTTAAGAGCATAATTGAAACCGACACATTCCACGCGCTGCCGGACGATGTTAAGAAGCGCTTTGAGGCGACATACAAGGTGATGTGCGAGTTACGCGAGGCGCGACTGACAAAACTCCTCTCCAAACTTGTCGCTGACGCCAACAAGTCCGTCTTCAAGGGCAAGCAGGAGAAGGTGCGCATCTATGATGAGGGCGATGGTCTTTGCGTTGAGTTTGGTTAGTGCGGCAGGCTGCACAATAGCAGAAAAAGCGGAGTTGCCACAGGGACTGCCGCCACATCTGGGCGCAGGTGATGTGGTTGAGGTCACCTACGAAAAAAAGCGTTGTGAATTGACCGTCGCTGCTGACGGCACACTCAAACATCCCCTTTTCGGCGTCGCGGATGTGGCAGGACTGAGCCTGCCTGAAGCCGAAAAGGCGCTCCGCAACGCCGCAAAACGCGTCCAGAAAAAG
>CAZPBO010000039.1:4335-6253 GCA_964584815.1 uncultured Planctomycetota bacterium | reverse complement strand
GCTACATCCACAACACCTGCTCAGTGAAAAAGATTTAAGGAGTTATAAAATGGCGGTTCTTGTCAATGCCGAAACAAAGGTGCTGGTTCAGGGCATAACGGGCTCTCACGGCTCCTTCCACACCCGCCTGATGCTTGATTATGGCACAAAGATTGTGGCGGGGGTAACACCCGGCAAAGGTGGGCAGGAGCAACACGGGGTGCCCGTTTTTGACACGGTGGAAGAGGCGGTGCACAAGACCGGCGCGGAGGCAAGTGTGATATTTGTGCCACCCGCTTTTGCTGCAGATGCCGTAATGGAAGCCGCCGCCGTCGGTGTCAAACTCATCGTCGTCATCACAGAAGGAATACCAACCCTTGATATGATGCGTGCAAAACGGTTCGCATCCCGAAAAGGCGCCACCATTATTGGTCCCAACACCCCAGGTATCATTGTCCCAGATGAGACCAAACTCGGCATTCTGCCAGCCGGTGCCTTCACCCGCGGACCGCTTGGTGTTCTGTCACGGTCAGGCACCTTAACTTATGAGGCAACCAGTCAGTGTTCCAACAAAGGAATAGGGCAGTCAACGGCGATAGGTCTCGGCGGCGACCCCATTGTCGGACTCTCCTTCATTGACGGTCTGCGTCTCTTCAGAGAAGACCACCAGACAGAGGCTGTGCTTTTAATCGGCGAGATAGGCGGAACAGCCGAGCAGGATGCAGCCGACTTCATCATAAAGGAGAAGTACCCTAAACCGGTCTTTGCTTTCATCGCGGGCAGAACCGCACCGCCCGGTAAAAGGATGGGGCACGCGGGGGCTATAATTGCGGGTTCTGGCGGCACCGCCTCCGAAAAGATAGATGCGCTCAGAAAAGCGGGTGTATTTGTGGCAGAATCGCCTGCAGAAATCGGCGACCTCGTCGCCGCAAAAATCTGACATCAGTCAAGCGTTGCCCAATCCTTACCAGGCGAGCGTCCCGTCGGCTCATACGGATTCGGCTTTGTGTCCGTATAGTGAATCATGTTGTTCTCCTCATAGACAAAATAGTATCGCTCACCTGTGTCACCCCAACTGGTAGGACCCGCATAACACCACCACTGCGTGTTGGAACCATTGGTGTAAAGGCGGTATTTATAGCCTTGATATGTATACTGACTGCCTGTAAAGCCGCTGAACTTCAGGCTGGTAAAAGAGTTAGTATAAACGCCGTTTTTCAGTTTATAACCCTTCTCCTGTATAAAAAGCGCCTGCAGTGTGGAAACAGCCGCCTGCTGGTTCGCCGTCAACTTAGACGAAATCAGATTCGGCACAGCAATTGCCGCTATCACCGCTATTATCGCTATCACCACCATCAACTCAATCAGCGTAAAACCCCTCATAACCACCTCTCCAACCACACTCCTCTACATTATAAGACGCCTTCTACACAGTCCGCCTTAACAGAAACGCCATTTTACCCCCCTAACCGGAATAATCAGCAATAAACCTTCAGTCCCCTATAGGAGTCCAACTTCTCCCTACAGGGTTGGATGTATAAGTTTCAGGGTTACTGACGGTGGTTGAACTGGACTCGTGCCTTATAACACTACTTTTATCAACAAAATAGTGATAGTCACCATCATCACTTGTCCGCGCAAGAGCATAGGCATACCAGTCCGTGTAAGCGTCATTAACCACGAGATAATAGTTGTAACCGGCTCTGAAAATCTGTTTCGTGTTGGCGACATTGGTCAAAAAATTTATGTCATCAAATGAGTCAGCATATCTGTTGCTGTGGGTCGTAGCATATGTTTCCTGCGCAGTAGCGAGGCTGCGTAGATTGCCGATGACAGAGGACTGTTTCGCCGCCTTCTTGGATGAAATCAGATTTGGCACAGCAATTGCCGCTATCACCGCTATTATCACAACCACAATCATCAACTCAACAAGCGTAAA
>CAZPBO010000039.1:0-4235 GCA_964584815.1 uncultured Planctomycetota bacterium | reverse complement strand
CGCAAGTTCGCGATGGCGGTTGACTGGTTCGCCGCTTTCCGTGAACCCAGCAGGTTCGGAATAGCGATTGCGGCGATAATCGCAATTATCGCCACCACAATCATCAACTCAATCAGCGTGAAACCGCGTCTCATCACAAGACCCTCCAAAAAGACCCTCAAAAACGCACCAGTAGATTGTGCAACATCTGTGCCGAAAATCAAGCCCTTCTCCTTTATGGGCAAAACTGCAGATACAAGCGGATGTTCTGTGTAGCAGCACGGGTCAGAAGCAAATTTAAGGTGACAAAAAGTGTCAGGAGGGTTGACAAATTTTGTCAAGTTCGTGGCACGCTTGCTGCGAGTGTCAGCAGCGCCTGAAGCAGGCAATATGCGTCGCGGAAAGTTTCGGTTTCTGTGCGCACAGTTCGTGGGCTCACACGCTCAACTTGTGGCAGAAGGCTCGCGGCGTCCGCTTGAACAGGACGCACAAACTCCACCTCAAGTGTGACGGGTTCTGATACGCGCAAGGGTCTTGCGGTTTTGGCTGTTATGGCTTCTTTCGTTTTTGAGCGCAGAGACTCGCGCGCCCGTTGAGGATGCAAAGACGACACCGCACCGCCACCTAACGCACGCTTGGTCGTCACCACCGTCACACCGTGTATTGTCGTCTGCGCTTCCTCGCAAACCTGGTTGTCACCCGAGACGAGCACAACGGGAACGCCGAAAGAGCCTGCAAATGCAGCGTTGAGTGCGGTCTCCCCAAAGGGTCTTTTGTTTATGCGCACCTCAAGGATGACGCGTCCTGAATAGGTATGCGGGAATGTGGCGGGCGAGGCGCCTGCACGAGCGTGGTAGCCGACAAATATCGCCGCATCCACATCACGCTCCACCCCTTGCATCATCCCGTAGCGCCTGAAATCGCCACGCACTATCTCCGCACGCAAATCCAGCCTCTCAAGCAGCAGATTCGCTCCTTTCCAGTGGGCATCACAGACTATAAACTCTTCTGCGCCCGCGTCCGCCGCACCCGATACCACCGCGTTCACCTCCCCTGTCATCAATTCACAGGCTTCCTTGTAACCTTCTCTTCCGACCACCTGATTGAAATAAGCCACTCCCGCAATGCCTTCCATATCGGCGGAGATGAAAACACGCATCAGTCTTCCTCCAAATTTTCTTGCGATATGTAACGGTTCCAGAGGTCAGAACGACGCATTCTGGTGCGCTCTTCTGCCTGACGCTTACGCCACGCCGCTATATCCCTGTGGTTGCCACTCAAAAGCACCTCCGGCACACGAAATCCCCTGTACTCGGCAGGACGCGTAAACTGCGGATACTCAAGCAGACCTTCTGAGAACGACTCCTCATCCACAGACGCCTCATTGCCCAAAGCCCCGCGATAAAGACGCACCACCGCATCAATGAGAACCAACGCCGGTGCCTCGCCACCACCCGTCACATAGTCGCCAACCGATATCTCATCAGGCTTCAGAATCTCCGCTGCCCGTTCATCTATCCCCTCATAATGCCCGCAGACAAGCAGCAGTTTCTCTTTTTGCGCCAACTCGTGCGCTATTTTTTGGGTAAAGACGCGTCCTGCAGGTGTCAGAAAAACGATATGCCAGTTGCCATCTTTTGTTATCTCCTCCACAGCGGGGACAACGACATCAACGCGGATAAGCATACCCGCGCCGCCGCCGAAGGGTTTGTCATCCACCTGCCGCCGCCTACCAAGCCCCCACCTACGCAGGTCATAAACCTCATAACGGACGATGCCTTTCTGCGCCGCGCGCGCAACAATTGACTCCCCCAAAAACGCCTCTATGACACGCGGAAAAAGCGTTAAGACAGCAATTCGCTTCAATGCAGCCATTCCTCCACCGCACTGACAGCAGCCACCGCCCCATCCGCCACCGCCGTCGCTATCTGCCTCAACACCTTCGCCCTCACATCCCCTGCGGCAAACAGACGCTCAACACTTGTCCGCATCCGCTCATCCGTCACTATATATCCGCCCTTATCCCGCTCCAATTCCACCTCCAGAAACTCCGTATTCGGAGTATTGCCCACATACAAAAACGCCCCCTCCACCTCAAGCGTCTCATCCGGCTCGCCCTTTCTGGAGGCAAGAACCACCCGTTTAAGTTTGCCGCCCTCGCTCTCAAACCGTTTGACGACACGACTTAAATGGAGCGTGATTTTGTCGTTGTCACGGACGCGTTGTGCCAGAGTCGGGGCACCGCGGAACTCGTCCCGCCTGTGCACAAGATGAACCCTATCCACAAATCGCGTCAAAAACAGCGCCTCCGTCAACGCCGAATCACCACCCCCCACCACCACAACCTCCTTTCCCTTAAACAATGGTCCATCACAGACCGCACAAAGCGATATGCCCCGCCCCAACAACTCCTTCTCCCCATCAACACCCAGAGTCCTTGCCCGTGTGCCTGTGGCTATTATCGCACAGGGCGCCTCATAACTCCCTTTACTTGTCTGAACAGCGACTCCGTCCCCAACGGTTAACCGTTCCACCTTCTCTTGGCGAATCTCAACACCGAAGCGCTGTGCGTGCTGCGCCAACTTCAGCGCCAACTCCATACCACTGGTCGGCTCAAAGCCAGGGTAGTTCTCCACAATGTCGGTGTAGTTGACACGCCCACCAGGCAGTTGCTCCTCAAACACAACAGGTTTTGCGCCCGCACGCACAGCATACACACCCGCCGCCAAACCCGCAGGTCCTCCACCTATTATCAGAATATCCGCCATAGCGCAGCCTCCTCAAAGAAGCCCTACATTCTCCACCCAAGATGCGTAACTTCAAGTCTTCTTGCACCACCCCAACAGGAGTTTTGCTTGCAGAACCACGCAAGTCCTGCAAAATGGTAAGCCGTTTTGGAGATTTTGGTATGCGGATTCTGGTGACAGGCGGCGCAGGTTTCATTGCTTCACACATCGCCGACGCCTACATCAGCGCACAACACTCCGTCGCCGTCGTGGACGACCTCTCAACAGGCAAACGAGAAAATGTGCCACAAAAAGCGCAGTTCTTTGAAGTGGATATCCGCAACAGCAACGCGTTGCGCAAAGTCTTTGAAGATTTCAACCCCGATGTGGTCAACCATCACGCGGCGCAGGCGTCCGTCCCCCGCTCCTCCCAAAACCCCCAATACGACGCCTCCGTCAACATCATAGGCAGCCTCAACCTGCTTTCGCTTTCGGTGGAGTTCGGCGTCAAGCGTTTCATATACGCCTCAACAGGCGGTGCCGTCTACGGAGAACCACAACAACTCCCCGTCAACGAAGACCACCCACTTATGCCCACATCCCCATACGGCATAAGCAAGATGGTGGTGGAACACTATCTGCGGTTCTTTGGGAAAGAGCAGGGACTATCTTGGGTGGCGCTGCGTTATGGCAATGTGTATGGTCCAAGACAAGACCCAACAAAAGGCGCGGGTGTCATAGCAATATTTGCGGCGAGGATGCTGCGAGGTGAGCGACCCGTCATCTACGGCGATGGCAGCGCCGAACGCGATTATATCTACATCTCCGATGTGGTGGCTGCCAACATCGCCGCACTCAAATACGGACAGGGTCCACTCAACATCGCCACAGGCAAACCCACAAGCGTTATGCAAATTTATGAAGCGGTATCGGCGGTTCTCGGCTGGGATAAAGGTTTTGAGAAACGCCCTATGCGCCCAGGCGAGGTGCAACGCGTCTCCTTAAGCGTTACGCAGGCTTACAAAACCCTCAACTGGAAGCCGCAAGTGGGGCTTGAAGAAGGAGTGCGCAGGACGGTGGACTGGGTGCGCGCCAACATAAACCGCCTCTAACCTGCCCAAGATCCCCGTGCTAAAGCACGGGGCTTCCGGAAACCGACGCCAACCCGCCGTGCGGACTTAAGTCCGCACGGCGTTGCATCCCACGCTGTATCGGCGTCCCACCCGCCACAACATCCGAAGCCCCGAACTTCAGTTCGGGGATCACTTCAACGCGGGGATATTCAACGCGGGGAAAATCGGGCGATGCGCACTTCAGTGCGCCGCCCGTCCCACCCCCGGAAGCCCCGAACTTCAGTTCGGGGATCACTCCAATGCAGGAATTACCCCCACCCCAATCCGCGAATCACCCTTGCCCCATAGTGTCGGCAAATATAAAATTCTTTGTCGCAACACGCATAATATGCCTGCTGAGGAACAGATATTGGCGTATCGGTGGATGATGCTGACATGGACGACTTACGGGGCGTGG
>CAZPBO010000038.1:1996-23896 GCA_964584815.1 uncultured Planctomycetota bacterium | reverse complement strand
CCGCTTTCTTCCCCACCACTACACGCCGCATCTCGTTCGGCGGAACCTCAAGCACTCCATATGCCGTCTCCACCACAAACTTATCAGCCTCCACAACACCCACTATCCGTGTTGTGTCCTTCAACACCACCCTGATTTTCACCTCCTTCTTAGGGGGAGACGGCTGTTTTTTCTGAGGTGGTTTTTGCGGTTCTTTCTCCTGCGCCAGAATGAGACCACAGGCAGCCAAAATACACAAAACTGCGCTCCAACGCATCCTGCTACTCCTAACAAGCCACTTTCACAATTCTATATGGGTGTGCCCCTTCTGTAAAACCATTTTCGCTCACTTTGGTTTACTTCCGCCACTCTTTTTGCCAAAATTGTTACGCGCTATAAGGGGGGCTGTAATGGGATATATTCCGCTGCAGAAGGGCATAGTTTATGGTCCTATCAATTCCAAGCGTCTGGGCAGGAGTCTTGGCATAAATCTTTCTCCTTTGGGGCAGAAGGTCTGCACATTCAACTGCGTTTACTGTTTTTACGGACCGACGACGGGGATGGAGGGCGATTTTGTGGGTGTTGACGATGTGGCGCGTGCGCTCACCAATGCCTTAAAGAGGGTTGGGGATGTGGACTACATCACCTTTGCGGGTAACGGTGAGCCGACCCTTCATCCGGAGTTTGACGCGGTGGTGGCGGCGGTTCGCCGCATCCGCGACCGATACGCCGCGGGCACACCTGTGGCGCTGCTTTCCAACTCCTCACTGCTTTCACGCGACGCGGTCGCCGCCGCGCTGCCATTCATTGACCTTGCTATGCTCAAACTTGACTGTGCTGACCAGGCGACCTTTCTCCGTGTCAATCGCCCGATGATGAAAGTTAGGGTTGAGGAGATAGTTGATGCGTTGGCGGCGCTTAAGGAGCGCCCCGTTGTTCAAAGCGTTGTGGTGCGGGGCAGGGTGGAGAGTCACAAGGGTGAGGCGCTTGAAGCGTGGCTTGCGGCGCTTGAGCGTATAAAGCCTAAGTATGTGCAGGTCTACACCTTGGATGAGGAACTGGAGGCGGTGGGTATAGGACCTGCGGCAAGCGATGAGATGAGCAAGATAGAAGAGGCATTAAGGCGGCGTGGTATTGATGTGGTTCTTTACGGGTAAGCGGGTATAATGAGATAGGCGTTTTGCGGAGGTTATGGGTGAGATGGGCTATTTTTGTTGCGGCAGCGATGATTTTTGCTGGATGCAGCGCGGCGGAGAGAGGAGGAGAGGGTGGCAAGCCGTTTGCGCTTGAGATACGGGGCGCGGTCGTCTGGGTGGAGATAGCCCGCACAGAGAAACAGCATACCCGTGGGCTTATGTTCCGAAAAAAACTGCCCGAGGATGCGGGAATGCTTTTTGTCTACGATAAGGAAGACTTCCGCCGTTTCTGGATGAAGAACACCTACATTCCTCTTTCTTTGGCATATATAGATTCAGACGGGGTGATATTTCAGATAGAGGAGATGGAGCCGTTGGATGAGACTGCTGTAGCCTCAATGCGTCCTGCTCGTTTTGTGCTGGAGGTGAACCGTGGCTGGTTTCGCAAGCACGGCATAGGGATAGGGGACAGGATAAGCAATTTGGCGGCGTTGTATCGCTTTTTGGGGATGAAGAGATGAGGGTGGCGGTGTTGGGCGCGACAGGCGCAGTTGGGCGGGAGTTGATGGGGGTGCTTGAGCGGCGTAGGTTCCCTGCTAGGGAGTTGTTTGCGCTTGCTTCGTCACGCTCCGCGGGAAAGACACTTCCTTTTGGCGGTGGGGAGGTGGAGGTGCAGGATGCTGAAGGATTTGATTTTAGCGTCTGCGACATAGTTTTCTGTTGTGTTGGTTCTGATACAGCACGGCGGTTTGTTCCACGCGCAATTGAAGCAGGCTGTTTTGTTGTGGACAACTCAAGCGCTTATAGGATGCAGCCGGATGTGCCGCTTGTGGTGCCGGAGATAAACGGTGATGAGGTGCGCCCACCGCTTGTAGCCAACCCCAACTGCACGACGGCGATAACGCTTGTGGCGTTGGCGCCGTTGCACAGGCGCTGGAGGATGCGGCGCCTTATCGCAGCAACATATCAGGCGGCAAGCGGTGCAGGCGCCGTCGCTATTTCAGAACTCCTCTCTCATACAGACGCCGCCCTTAAAGGCTCAAAACCCAAACCTTGTGTCTTTCCCCGCTCTATTGCCTTCAACCTCTTCCCGCATATCGGTGATTTTGCAGGCTCCTACACCAAAGAAGAGTTGAAACTGGAGCAGGAGACACGCAAGATACTGAATGAGACGGACATAAAGGTGTCGGCTTTCTGCGTGCGTGTGCCTGTTGTGAGGGCGCATTCTGTGGTGGCATTTGTCTGTTTTGATGACCAGCCAGACCCGAAAGAGGCGGAACAACTGATAATGCAGAGTTCAGGTGTTGAGTTGCGCAAACCCTATCCCACTCCGATGGACGCAGAAGGCAAAGATGCTGTGCTTGTGGGGCGGGTAAGGTCTGATGCGGCGCTTGAGCGGGCGCTCTCTTTGTGGATTGTTGGAGACCAGTTACTGAAGGGTGCGGCGCTCAATGCCGTCCAAATAGGAGAGAAACTTTTGGAGGTGATATGATGAGACGAGTCGGCTTTCTTGTGCTCGGGGTTTTGTTGGCAGGGGTCGTTTTTGCAGATTACATTTATGAGAAGTGGCGTGATAAGTGGGACCAACTCAACATAACCGAGAAAGCGATAGTGCGCAATATGAAGACCTGCGAAACAGGAACATGGACGCTGAAGGAGAAGGCGGTGACGGAGTTGGGGTTGAGGGAGAAGGAGCAGTTGGTGCGTGTTCGCCGACCGCTGTATGAGGATATGGTGAAAGTGATGCGGGCGATGTTGGTGTTTGATAGGTGGCGTGTGAGACGCGCTGCTGCTGAAGCCGTCGCCAACATCGGCTGCACCCAAGCGATTGACCTTCTCAAAAAGATGATGTTTGAGGATAAGAAACGGGAAGTTCGTGCGGAGGCGGCATTGGCTGTGGCACGGCTGTCCAAAAAAGGTGACAAAGAGATAATAAAAATGCTGTGCAAGGCGCTGCTTGAGGATGGCTGGAGCATTGTGCGTGCGTCTGCGGCTAAAGGGCTGAGGCTTGTGGGTGATGCGAGCGCTTTTGAGGCGCTTTATAAAGCCGCCGAGAGCGACTCCTACTCCACGGTGCGGGAGCAAGCGCTGCGGACTCTGTTTACTCTTGGTTGTCGCACAGAGCAGTTCCGTAAGATTGTTGCGGGGCGTCTGGACGACGCTTATAGCCGGGTGCGCGCTGCCGCCTGCGAAATCGCAGGTGAGATAGGGCTTAAAGCGGTGGCGGACAAGGTGGCTCAACTCCTTAACGACAAAAAATATCGTGTTCGTATCGCCGCCGCAAAAGCGCTTACCAAAATCGCGGGTCCCAACCAGGTTCAGGCGGTCGGCGATGCGCTCAAAAACTCCGATGTGGGTGAGTTCCGTGCCCGCCTCATTGAGGTCCTCGGCAAAATTGCAACAGAGGACGCCAAAAAGGTTGTCGCTGAAGCCATAAACGATAAGGACAAGTTTGTCAGAATGGCGGCGATGCTGACACTTTGCAAACTTGGTGACGACCGTGGCATAAACGCACTCAAAAAACTGCTTGAGGAATCAAAATCGCTTTATTTTTTCCAGATGCTTCATCGCATAAAGACAGAGAAAATCAACCATCCCAAGGTGATAGCGATGCTTGAGGGTTTGCTGAAGGAAATGGGGAAGGACGACTGGCGGCGGGGTGACCTTGAGCGTGTGATAAAGGAGTTAAAAGGCGGCAAATGAGGCGGATTTTGCTGCGCCTGTCATATGCTGGTGGTGGGTTTTGTGGCTCGGCGCGTCAGGTGGGGGTGCGAACGGTTCAGGGTGAGTTGGAGGGGGCGCTGAGGCGTCTGCAAGAGACTGGCAGAACACTTTTTACAAGCCGCACCGATGCGGGTGTTCACGCTTTGGACGCGCCAGTTGCGGTTGATATAGAAAAGGAGTGGCAGCCGCAACGGTTGCTTGCCGCCCTCAACGCCCATCTTCCCGAAGATATCCGCGTCTGGGCGGCAGAAGAGGTGCCGCCTGACTACAATCCCCGTTACCGCGCTTTGAGGAAGCGTTACGATTATCTGCTTTTTGTGGGTGTTGCGCCAGCAGCCTGGGGCGGATATGTCTATTGTGTAAGGCGAAAATTGGATTTTGAGAGGATGTTTCTGGCGGCGAGGCGTCTTGTGGGGACCCGCAACTTGGGTGGCATTATTGTGAGTCAGAACAAGCGGACGGTATGGACGATTGAGCGGTTCTGTCTGGAGAGGGTGGCGGTTTGCGGTGGTGAGGTGGTTCGCTTTTGTCTTGAAGCAAAGGCATTTGGTTATAAAATGGTGCGTAGCCTCTGTGGACTGGTTGTGGAGGTGGGGCGTGGTGTTGTGGGCGTGGGGGAGGTGGAGGATGTGGCGTCGGGGCGCAGGGGATGGAGACGGGTGGTGTTGCCGTCGCAGGGGCTGTGGCTCGTTCGGGTTGACTTGGAAGGGGTTAGATGCGGTTGGCAATCATCTCCGACATCCACGCCAATTTGGCAGCCTTTACCGCCGTTATTGAGGATATAAAGCGGCAGGGCATTGACGAGGCGCATATCATCTGTCTCGGCGATGTGGTGGGGTATGGTCCGCAGCCTGCCGAATGTATTGACATCGCTATGGGGTTGCGTGTGACGGTGTGCGGCAACCACGACTGGGCGGTTCTGCACGAACCGCTGGGGTTCAACCGCATCGCAAGACAAGCGATTTTCTGGACACGCAGTGTCCTGAAGCCCGGTGCGTTCTCCTTTATGGGCAGGAAGCGGAAACATTGGGATTTTCTGCGCCGACTTCCGCGCTCCTTTCAGGACGGAGACTACCTCTTTGTCCACGGCTCTCCGCGCTCCCCCATTGACGAGTATGTCCTGCGCTCCGATTTGGACGAGATTCTGGGCGAAATGACCCCCAAACTGCGCGAAAACTTTGAGAAAACCCCGTGGGTCGCTTTCTGCGGGCACAGCCATATCCCCGTCATCCTCACCTCCCAGCCCGCCTATTACAACCCCCGCGACTATTACGACGCCGAACTTCATCTCAACCACGACTACAAATATATCATAAACATCGGCAGTGTGGGGCAGCCCCGTGACCGCGACCCACGCGCCTGTTACTGCATCCTTGACACATCCACCCCTTCTATCCGTTACCGCCGTGTTGAATACGACATCGCTGTCACCCAAGAGTTGATTCGCAAAAATCCCGACCTTGACGACGCTCTCGCGGACAGGCTGGAGATTGGTGCCTGATGCTACTTCTGCTGTTTTTCGCTGCTGTTTCGCGCTTGGACGGTTTCATTCTTGAGCACAACCGCAGCCAAGCCCAGGCGGATGCTGTGCTCCGCTGCGCAGTTTCTGCAAAGCAGCGCATAAAGCGCCTTTTCGGCATTGATTTGCCCCCCACAAAGATTTTCCTTTGCGATAACGCTACGCAGTTCCGCCACCTGACAGGTAGAGCCGACAACACCGTAGGACTGGCGTATCCCGCACAGAGTTTCGTCATCATCAACGCTTTTGCCGACCCGCTTTCTGCGCCACTGAAGTCGCTTCTGCACCACGAACTTTTCCATATCGCTGTTCACCATTTCTGTCGCCGCCACAGAACCGCCATTCCGCTGTGGCTTAACGAGGGGCTGGCGCAGTTGTGTGAGGGCAGGGTGCTTTCCTCAGATATGCAAAGGTTTCTACGAGCGCGTGCCGCCGCCAACGCCGCCGCATCACTCCTTAAAAACCGCTACCCAAAAGACCCCTTCAAAAAACGCCTTTTCTATGCCGCTGCTCTCTCATTTTGCCGTTATCTTACCAAACTCGGTTCCTGGCGCTCCTTCTTCCTGCTCCTCGGCAAAGGCTACACCGTTGAGGAGGCGTTTGTCGGCGCTTTCGGGCTTGACCTCACCAAACTGGCGGAAAAGTGGCAGGAAGAAATCGGGCGTTCCTACTCCTTTCTTGATATCCTCGCCGCCATTGGGTTGGGAGGATTTGTCGGACTGCTCATCATCGTTGCCGTTTTCGTCTTCTATGTTCGTTACCGCCGCGCGAAGAAGGAACTTATCCGTAAGGAGACCGACTCCTGGCTCACATAATAGATTGTTGACACAAAGCCTTCTGCTGCGTAAAATCCAGACAGACTTTTTTGGGAGAGAAGCGATGCCCAAGAAGGTGCTCCTTGCGATTATGCTCGTTGCGGTTGCCTTTATGTTTATGGGGTGTGCGACCATATTCTATTCGCATCGTGCAGGGTTGCCGCCTGAATCTCGCACAGGTGTTGATGTCCTTATGCTCGTGCTTGATGTTTTCTTCTTCTTCCCCGTCAGCATAATTGTTGACCTTGTCACGGGGTGTATCTACACATACTCTTCGTATTGATGTGAGGGTAGGGAGATGGCGGAGGCGGTGCGGGTGACTGTTTTTTTCAGCGGACATGTTCAGGGTGTGGGCTTTCGGTATACGACCTACCACATAGCGCGGCGTTATAAAGTGTCTGGTTATGTGCGCAACCTGCCTGATGGGCGGGTGGAGTTGGTGGCGGAAGGCGACCCCAAGGATGTGGAGCGCTTCGTAGACGAGGTTGCTCGTGTTATGGGCGCCTACATAACTCGTATAGAGAGGGAAAGTGGTCCTGCGACAGGGGAGTTTGAGTCGTTCCGCATCGCCTATTGAGGTGGCGCTTGTATATGGGGCGGCTTGCGGCTTTGCCCAGGCGCCGCTCTGGCGTCTGTATTTCCTCTTCTGCCACGCCAACGAGATTTATCTTTCTTTTTTCATAGGGTGTTGGCTTGCCGCCGCTGCGGTCGGGGCGCTTCTGGCAAAGCCTCTTCCGAGCAGTGCCGCGCCGTGGTTTGCCCTCTTCCCCGCCGCGTCACCCCTCATCTCCTCAATTGCCGTCTATCCCCTTGTGTCAGGCGGTGTGCAGGGAGTGGTTCCGACACTTCTTTGTGCCATTGCGATTGCGACGCTTCTTGCCACCCCTTCTGCGCTCGCTTCAGGTGCCCTTTTTTCGCTTCTTGCCCGCCGCATTGGCGCCGCCAGACTCTACGCTCTTGAGTCGGCAGGATTTGCCGCCGCGTCGCTCCTCGTTGACCTCCTCATACTGCCGCATTACGGCAACGCCGCCGCACTAATCCTTGCCGGCATCGCCTCGCTCTGGCTTGTTGTCCGTCTCTCACCTCACCTCTATATCACCGTCACCTTTTCTGCTCTTGCACTCATCCTCTCCCTCACCGCCAATATGGCTGCTTTCGCTCTCCTTATCAGCCATCATCAGGGAAAGTTTCTGTCAGTCTCATACACCCCCGCCGGTCCTGTTGTCCGCACCCGCCAGAAGAGTGGGGAGACGCTCTACATTTCGGGTTCTCCTGTTGTTCCTCCCGACCTTGTTGCCAGCATCACCGCTCCGCTTGTCAGACCACCTGTTCTGGTTATGGCATACGATCCCCGTCCTTTCAAGAAAGCCTTCAAGAGCAGGGGGATAAAGCGGTTCGTTGCGCTGTCACTTGAGCCGGCACTGGCGCCATTCGTTGAGGCGCAGCCGAAAGAGCCTTGCTATTTCCTCTCCCATACGGAGAGCCATTTCCACAGCGCTGTTGTTTGCTTGTCTGCTCCCACGACAGTTGCCGCCGGCAGATTTGTTAACCGCTCCTTCTTCCGCCTTCTTAAGAAGCGTGCTGACTCTGTGATTGTTGCGCTGGCAGCGCCTTCGGGAATGGTCTCTGATGCCTACTGCGATTTTGCCGCATCCGTCCTTCGCGCTTTCGGCAAGCCTTCCTTCATAAACTATCAAGCGATGATGGGAATAGTTCTCATCTCAAACCGCCCGTTGGGTGGCGGTGAGTTTGCTTCCCGCTCCTTCATAAACTCTGTCAGCAGAAGCGATGCTCCCGCCGCTACAGTTCTCAACCTTGCCTCACAGCGGGCGGGCATCACATACAGTATGCTTGAGGTGGCAGGTTATGCGCCCATTTTTTTGCGTTCTGCTGTTTGCGGCTGGGTTGTCTGGGCTGTTTTTCTGGCGCTTTGTCTTTTCTTTGTGCTGCGGGGAGGAGGCAGGTCTTGTGCCATTCTGACTGCGGGTGCTGCATCCACATTCTGCCATTTAAGCGTTTTTGCGGCGATTCAGTTGCGATTGGGGATGCTCTATGCGCTGCTTGCGACGGTTTCAGCGCTCTTTATGGTGGGAGTTGCTGCGGGTGCGTTCATTCGGCGTGGCGCGCTTTTCTTCAGCGGACCTGTGGGGGTGGCGTTTCTTTTTGTCGGGTTGCTGACAGAAGGTTATATGTCTGGGGCATTTCTGCTTGCGGCGTCGTTCTGCAGCGGTGTTGGGTTGGGGGTGGTTTTCGGCAGGTGCGCTAAGGAAGGCGGTGTTGCGTTTGCTCTGGATATGGGCGGTGCGGTGTGCGGTCTGATGCTCTTTATGATGCTTCTTTTGCACGGCTTTTTGGGGGTTGGTATTGCTGTGGCAGGCGTCTGGGCTCTTTGTGGGTTCAGTCTAATCCGAGCAACTGGCGTAACTGGCGCAACTTGAGCAGCGCTTCAACAGGCGTGATGTTGTTTATGTCAATCTCGCGCAGCGCTTCCGCAAGACGGCTTTCTGTGTCAAACAGAGTTATCTGCCGTGGTCGCTTTTTGGGTGGTGGTATGCGCGGTGCTCCGTCTGAATACTCCGTCTGCGCTTCAAGTTGTGCCAGCACCTCCCGTGCGCGTTCGGTCACCTCCCGCGGAACACCCGCTATTTCCGCAACGCTTATCCCATAGGAGCGTTCCGCCGCGCCTTCTGCCACCTTATGCAGAAAGACCACCTTTCCCTGATGCTCCACAACCTGAACGCAGAGGTTGCTGACCCGTGGAAGGTTATGCGCGATTGCCGTCAACTCGTGATAATGCGTTGCAAAAAGCGTTCTCGCTCCCACCCGCTCGTGCAGAAACTCTGTCACCGACCACGCTATCGCCATTCCATCAAATGTGCTTGTTCCGCGCCCTATCTCGTCAAGAATGATAAGGCTTTTGGGGGTGGCGTTGTTTAGGATGTTTGCCGTTTCCGCCATTTCAACAAGGAAGGTGGAGCGACCACGGAACAACTCATCACTTGCTCCCACGCGGGTGAAGACGCGGTCAACAATCCCGATTTGCGCTTCCTCTGCGGGAACGAACGACCCCATTTGCGCCATTATCACAAGAAGCGCCACCTGACGAATATAGGTTGACTTGCCCGCCATATTGGGACCTGTCACAAGCAGTATCTGGCGCTCGTTTGCGTCAAGGTTTATGTCGTTTGGAACGAACTGACAAGTCTGCTCAAGCACAGGATGGCGTGAAGCGCGGGCAAACAGCACGGGCTCATCCACAATCTGGGGTCTTTTGTAGCCGTTTTGGAGCGCCACCTCCGCCAACGCAGCAAGACAGTCCAGTTCCGCTACGGATTCGGCGGTTCGTGCCACATAAGGCGCATATTCTGCCACCTCTTCCCGCAGTCTGCAGAACAACTCATACTCCAACTCACACGCCCGCTCTTTCGCTCCTAAACTTTCACGCTCAAACTTTTTCAGTTCGGCGGTCGTATAACGCTGGGCGTTCTTTAATGTCTGCAGCGGACGGAACTGCTGCGGCATTCGTTTTGCCGCGTTGCGTGGCACCTCAACATAGTAGCCGAAGAGGCGGTTATAGCCGCATTTGAGGTTGGGAACAGCGGTTTGGCGGCGCAGGCGTTCCTCGTATTCTGACAGCCAGCGTTTGGACGACTCCGCAAACTCACGCAACCTGTCCAGTTCGGTGTCGTAATGCGGGCGGAAAAGTCCACCTTCTTTAATCGTCTGGGGCGGGGAATCAACCAGTGCGTTGCGGATTTTTTCACATATTTCGGCAGCAGGCTCAATGGATGAGGCGGCGCCTTTCAGCAGCGGCGATTCAACCTCACAAAGAGCCGCCTTTATGAGTGCTGCCACCTCAAGACCTGATGCGATGTGCACAAGGTCACGCGCATTGGCGCGTCCCACCACAACGCGAGTTATCAGCCGCTCAAGGTCGCCGATACGCTGCAGCAACTCCCGCAGACGCGTCCGCAGTTTTTGCTTTTCGCATAACTCCTCAACGGCATCAAGCCGCGCCTCAATCGCCGCACGCTCAACAAGCGGCGCAAGCAACCATTGCCGCAGAAGGCGCAACCCCATCGGCGTCTTCGTCTTATCCAGCACATAAAGCAGTGTGCCCTCCCCACTCTGCCCCGTTGCTGTGCGCACAAGTTCCAATGCGCGCGCCGTTGTCGCATCTATCACCAGACACTTATCACGCCGAAAAACCTTTATCCCCTTTATGTGGTTCACACTGCGATGCGTTTCGGAGAGGAACTGAAGAAGTGCACCTGCTGCAGCAACTGCCGCATCCAGCCCTTGCAGTCCAAAACCGCTTAGGTCGTGAACGCCGAAATGTTGGATGAGGAAATTGTGCGCGGTTTGGGCGTCAAAACGCCACGGCGGCAACCACCTAACCGCACATCTCCCCTCCAACACCTTGCTCAACGCTTCCTCCTCACAGTTTTCTGGTAGTAGCAACTCCACAGGAGCAACGCGCAGGATATGGTCTACTAACGCCTCCTTTGCGTCTTGGGTCGTTAGGAACTCCCCTGTTGAGACATCAGCCCAGGCAACGCCGCAGATGTCGCCTGCAACATATGCCGCCGCGATGTGGTTGGCTGCCTTGCCCGGCAGAAACTCCTCCTCTACGACCGTGCCGGGGGTTATAACGCGCACAACATCCCGCTGCATAAGTGTTTTGCTTGCTTGTCCCTCCAGTTGCTCGCATATTGCGATGGTGTGACCCGCTTCAAGGAGACGGCGGATGTAGGTGGTGGCGGAATGATGCGGCACTCCCGCCATCGGCACACCCTCTTGACGACTCGTCAGGGCAATGCCTAATATGCGGCTTGCCTCCACCGCATCTTCATAAAACATCTCATAAAAATCGCCCATACGAAAGAAGAGTATCTTATCGGGGTGTTTCTCTTTGATGCGACGATACTGGCGCATAACAGGTGTGAGGCTTGACTGTTTTGCGCGGCTCACTTCTTGTTCTCCTGCTCCTCAAGTTTCTCGCGTATCTCCTTCACCCGTTCTTTGGCACGCTCGGCGTAGTCGGTGTCGGGATACATCTTCACCACTTTGCGGAACTCTTTGTAGGCTTTTTTCAGTTTGCCGTCGTAGTATAGGTCTTCTGCTTTGATGAAGATTTTGACGGCGCGCTCGGTTCTGTTCGCCTGCTTTGCCTGCGCGGAGACATCAGGGTCGTCACGCAGTTTTTTGAGCAGTTCCCGAGCCGCTTTGTTTGTGTCTTTGAAGTCCTTGTCGTTTTCTGTGCCGACTTTGAGTGCGACAAGACGCTCCACCGCCGCGCGCTTATCATCTATGTCCTTCCCTTCCAGCATCTTCTTTATCTTCTCAAACTCCTTTTTCGCTTCTGGCACCAGATCTTTAAGTGTATCCTGCGCCCATTTCACCATATCCATCTGGTATTTCACCTTACCCAGTTTTTGCAGGGTCTTTTTTGCGACATTGAAGAGGAGTTCGGTGAGCGCTCTTTTGGCGCGGTCACGGAGCATCTTGCACATTATGAATTTATCTCGCGGCACCGCCTTCGGATACAACCTCAATACCTTCCGCATCGTCTCTGTCAACTCCGCCACCGATATGTCGTCTCCGACAAGGTGGTGCTCCTCAAACTCCGTCCCGTCAGGGCGGCAGAAAATAACCTGAAGTTTCTGCCCATAAGCGCCGTATTTGCCCTTGTGGTATTCAACTGCGATGTGTTTTGCCACATCAGGAAAGCGCTTATCGTCGGCAATCATACAGACGAATTTCTGGCAGAGTTGCAGCACTGTTTTGTCTTTGAGTTGTTTGGGATAAACCGCAGGACCAAAGGAGCCGCGATGATGGGGTATCACCACGAAGAGGGGGACTTTTCGCTCGCGCGCTTCTTCCAATGCCGCATCCCAGTCGCTTGCCCACGCAGGCTCGGGTCCCCTTGGAATTGGTCTTGCTTGCGCAAAAATCGCACCCACCGCAACAACAAGCAGAAAGGGCACCAAACGCATCCTTACGCTCCTCCATAACGAGCCACATTTTATTATACGAAACTTTTTGGGGTAAGCCGCAAGGTTTGTGAGGGAGTTGCGTCTTTATTGGCGAGGAGGCGAGTAAGGATGTGTCAGAGTCGTTACAGGGAGTTGATGTACAAGGTGGTGGATGGGACAGCAAGCGAGGATGAGGTGGCGGAGTTGCAGGCACATGTGGCGAGGTGTAAAGGGTGTGCGGCATTGTTTGAGCGAGTAAAGTTGCTTGATTCGCTGCTCCGAGAAGGGATGAGGGGCAGGCGATTTGAGGATGGTTGGGAGCGGCTTGCTGGAAGGATAAGGGCGCGTCGTGTGGTCTGGTATGTGCGTGCTGGTGTGGTGTCTGCTGCCGCGGCGGTGCTGCTTGCCTTCTTCTTAATACTCCCTTCAGCAACACCCCCTGCTGTTGCGTTTGCCGAAGGGGACCTCATTGTTGAGCATGACGGAGAGGTTGTGAAGGTGAAGGCAGGGGAGACGATACCTGAAGGGGCGGTTGTGCGTAACGGCAACGGCAAGGTTGTGAGTGTCAAAACCCCCAAGGGTAGCCGCATTTTCTTGGGTGTGGGGAGCGCTTTTCGGCTTGTTGACCAGAAGTTGTGGCAGGTGGGTCTGCTTTCGGGGCAGGTGAGGGTGAAGGTGAACAAGGAACCTTTCAGTGTTGTGTGCAATGGGGTAAAAGTGTCGGTCTGTGGGACAGATTTTGTGGTGCGGCGTTATGGTGCGGGAGTGGAGGTGGAGGTTTTTGAGGGGCGGGTGCGTTTTGAGTCGGCAGGCAAGGTGGTTTTTCTGAAGGCGGGTGATATGGGGTTTGCGCGTTGGGGCGCACCACCGTTTATCCCCTCCCGCACCTCCACAGCCAAACGCCCGTCTGTCCCACTGGAGGAGCCGCTTCCACAAAAACCCGTCTCTTTGAGTCCACAGGGCAAGCCGCCTGCACCACTTGATTTGCCTGTGCCCAAACCGCCAAGACCAGAGGACAGATAGACTACAGCCCGAGTCTATCGGCAATCTGCGCCATCGCCTTTATCGCTATCTCAAGGAACTCTTCCTTGGTCAGACCAAGTTTTTCGTAATAGGCGATTTTTGAGCGGTCGGCACCCCGCGCAAACGACGGTTCCTTCATCTTGCGTGCCACAAAATCCGCTGTCAGCGCCGATATCTTCTTTTCAGGTCTTATCAACGCAGATGCCACTATCATCCCCGTTATCGCGTCCGCACACACTATCGCGTTCTCCATCAAGCCTTGTGGCTCCTTGCGGAAATTGTGCGCCAGCACCGCGTTCACAACATCCTCTGACAGCCCTTTCTCCTTTAAGATTTCCGCGCTTATAAGTCCGTGTTTTTCCGGCTCATCCTTTGTCTTCTCGTAGTCAATGTCGTGCAGCAGCCCCGCCAGCGCCCAACTCTTTCTGTCCCCTCCAAGACGCTCCGCCAACGCCCCCATCACCGCCTCCGTTGCCAGACAGTGGCGCCGCAGATTGGTGCTCTTCAGATGCTCAAACAGCAGTTTCTCGGCTTCTTCACGCTCCATCTATGCGCCTCCAACTCTTTACGCCGCTATTTTACTTGCTGGGTTCTGGTGAGGCAACCTGATAAGCGAAGAAGCGGGGAAGTGTGACCTTGGGCAGTAGTGGTGGGGGGAAGTTGAGAATATCGGGGTCAGCGATATAGACCGCTTTGGCAAAGCCGAGTCCCTTTTTGCGGCGCCAAGGACGCTCGGCACAGATGCGTGTGCCGAAAATCGTCAGTTTGCCCGCCTTTCTGCTGAAGGCGGGATGGATGGAGCCGCCAACAGAGACAAGCGCTCCGCAAACCGTCAAATCCTCACCTTTCTGGTCATATAGAATGTCGCCCCGCGCAATTATCGCAAGGGATGCGTTACCGCGGGTGTGCACCCCTTTTTCTGTGATGGAAAGTGGGGTGCCGTTTGCAAGGTAGAGGATATCGCCGCCTATCCTGACGGTTCCGCGCACAACTATGCTGACACGCCCCGATAACTCCCCCTGAACGCGGCAGTCGCCGAGAACCAAAATTGTCAGCGGGGCATCAAGGCGGATGCGAACCTTGCCGCCGCTGTCTGTTTCCACCGTCGCGATATCGCGTTCAAATGTGACGGTGCAGTTGGTGCGCGAAACAACTATTCCCTCAAGTGTCTCCAAAGCCTTCCCTCTGCGGTGTTTCCTGACGAGTGGGGTGAGAGGGTCAAAAATGCGTAGGGTAAGAGGAGTTTTGTCAAAGATGCCTGATGTGAAGGGTGAAAAGGCAGCCTGGCGTGAGGAGAAGACGGGACGGGAAAGGGACAGGATGGGGGATGTGAAGAGACGCGGTTTTGAGAGGATGAAGCGTGCGGAGCCGCAGAGGACTGCGCCGAGGTATGAGGAGTTTGAGATGTTAAGTGGGGCTGGAGTTATGAGGCAGAAGTGTGCAGGGAAGGATGTGGGCGAGACGCGGACGACGAGTGGGTCTGCGGGCGGACAGGATGCGCGCAATTCGTAAAGGTTTTCGGATAGGCGGTTGACGGTGACGCGGCATTCGCCGAACTGGCACAGTGGTTTGGAGCCGGGGATGCCGTCGGCGGTGGCGTCCGCATCCGCAAGACGCAGATTTGTCGCACCATTATAAGGGGATGTGGCAATAAGGACACAAGCCCAGTCAAGAATGCCCTGAAGGCGAACCTGCGCTGTTTTCTTGTCGTTGACCACCTTCATAAAGGACAGATGAATGCGGGCTGCCGTCACAATAGCGACCGCGATTCCCGCCACCGCCATCCCCACAACCAATATCGCTATCAGCACACTTCCTCTTTTCAGCGGATGACCCTCCCGAACCGCGTTACGATGCGCTCAACCACGGGCTTTTGCTCAAAGAGTATTGTTACTTTGACGGCGAGTTGCGGGTTTTCGTTTGCGGGCGGAGCATATGTTATAAGTCCGTCACCGTTGAGGTCGGCACTCACCCTGACTTCCGCTTCACCTAATATTTTGTTGTTTACGCGGATGTCAAAGCGCCGCCTGTTCATCTCAACTATCTTCTCATACGGCAGGTGCAGCAGTTGTTCCAACGCCATTACCGCGCCCTCTGTTATGTCAGCCTGACGCGACGCCTCTTCCGCCGACCTCAAACTCACAAGCACCGCCTGCACAAGCCCAAGACATATCACCGAAAGTATCCCCATCGCAATCACCGTCTCAAGCAGTGTGAAGCCTCGTTTAATCAACGCCTTCCTCCTCCGCCTGCTCCACAAGTTGCGGGTTGATGACAGCGCCAGAAAGCGGTCTGTGCGATGCAGGCGGTGTGATGAGGGTATGCGTGATGGTGTGCGTCGCCACAGAAGGGTGTGTTGCTTGGGAGAATGGCAGTAATGCAGCGAGAAGAAGTGCGGCTGCTGCAACCCCTGCCGCTATCCATCTCCACCACCCAACACGCTGAACCACTATGCGCCGCATCACCGATGAGACCACATCCCCGCGCCTGCCTACCTCTCCAAGCACCGCCTTTATCAGGTGCTCCTCAGCCGAAAGTGTCTCCACCTCCTTGCGGCAGATGGGACAAGAGAGGATGTGGCGCTCAAATCGCGCCGCCTCACCTTCATCCATCAATCCCGCCACATACCTCAAGCGCTCATCAGTTCGGTAGCGGCATTCCATCTCTGTTTCCTCCATCTCTTTTTTTGTCGGGCTTTTCCGGGGAAGGTTTTGTTATATTTCCACTTTTTACAGACCTCTTCAGATGGGAAGGGTGCGGGGCAAAGATGTATTGTGTTTGGGAGTTGCTGTTCGCATATCTTCTGATGCGCTGCGCTATGATGCGAGCGATGAGGAGGTTTGCCGCCGCCGCAAGACAGACGACGCACAACACAACCAGCCATTTCCTTTTGCGCATCTTTGCGCCTCCATCCAATATTTCTGACGCATAAACGCTTCCTTAGCGTAACGCTAATCTCTGCGTATACGGTCACGCACAAACTGCCGCGCCTTGAATATTCTCCCCTCCACTGTCGTTTGGGGCAACCCCAAAAACTGGGCTATCTCCTTAACACTCATTCCTTCCATATAACGCAGAAGGAAGGCTTCGCGATAGTAGTCGGGCATTTTGTCCACCGCCTCAAGGACGGCATCTACGAGGTCTTTTATGAGTTCTTGCTTGCGCTGCTGGGCGATGCGCACCTGAAGCATTTCAAAGAGTTGCTCCACATCGGCGATGTCGGCGAACTGGGAGTAGGATATAGAGACGCGTCTTCTTTTCGCGCGTCGGAGGCGGTCAATGGAGAGTCGGCGCACGGTTTGGGTCAGGAAAGGGATGAGGCTTTTTGGGTTGCGCAGTGATGGCAAGGCGTGCCAGAAGCGCAAGAAAGTGTCCTGAACGGCGTCGCGGGCTTCCTCTGCGTCCCGCAGCACAGAGAACGCAACAGCGAATAAGCGTCCCTGAAGCGACTCAACGATTTTCCTGAAGGCAGTCTCATCGCCCGCCCTCGCCGCTTTCACCCATTCCCCAAACCTATCCTGCGGTCTCCTGCGCGAAGTGACCATAACCCAACGCTCGCCTCGCTCCTATTCCCCGCTTGAGAAGCGCCTCTTTTAAGAGTTGCGCGATGTCGGCTTGACCTGCCACGGCAAACCTGATTTCAACTCCCGCCGGTATGGAACCGAAAAGGAGAATCCGCGGCTCGTGCCAGTCGGTTGGTGCACCACCCTCGTGATATAGCCAGTTGTGGGCGCAGAATATTTCACACCCCACCTTCATATCCGCAGATTTGGCTGGATAGGCGTCAAAAAAGACCACTTCTCCCCGCTTCTTCGCTGTGCCACATAGTCTTTCCGCTTCATCTTTTCTTCCTGAATCCATAAGGTAGCCCCGCAGCGCGCCCTTCACAACCCGTGCAGGCACAAAAGGTATCCCCCACAACGGGTGGAGCGGAAATGTCGGCAGACCAAGAGGACCTGTATGTTCCACAAGAAGCGGAGTCTGGGTTTTCAGTGTAAAAGATGTCGCGCCGACCTTCTCCTCAACGCGTTGCTGCAAAGATAAAACGGTTGCGTGCAGGCGGTGCATCCCCTTTTTCTGGTATATTGAGTTGAGCAGTTTCGCTGTGGCAAGACCATCAGGTAGCCGCCCCCGTCCTCGTGGCGCAAAAAGGCTCGCAAGAAGTGAGCAACTAACAGGTTGTTGCTTGAGGACACCCTCAAGTGACTGACCGCGCAAGCCACTGGGCATAAAGTCCGCAAGAGTCACCCCCGCTTTCTTGCTCGGCTCCGCAAATAGCCGTTCAATCAGTGTGGTCAAGAACTTCTCCGCCTCAGACGGAACCATATAACGCGCCATCATCACTTCTCCTGTTCCTCTTCTTTACTTTGTTCAGGTTTGTTGGTTTTCTCTTCTGTGGCGGCGCATAGGCGTCGGTAGACATCGGAGAGCAGTATCGGTGCCTGTTGGAAAAGTTCTTTTTTGGGGGAGTCAACCAGTCTTGCAGCGGGTGCGCCCAGAAGATAGCCTATATGGCGCAGGAGTGCCGCTGCGGTCGCACCTGACTTTCCCAACAGCGCTCCCGCCGCAAAACTTACACCATACCGCGACGCCGCCACCAGAAACTCGCAGAACATACGCCTGTATTTTTCTTGCTCTTCTTCCTTCAACGCTTCAAATTCCCTGCAAACACGCTCAATCGCTTTCAACCTTCATCTCCACCAATTCCAACCAGCCACGCCCTACCGTTTCTCCCTCCCCCACACGCACAACACCTGTTCTGTCCACATCGCCCCACAGCACAGACAGTGGGGGAACCCACTCCTCAAAGCGGACTTCTCCTTGCGAGTGCCTTGCCTCAAGAGTGCGGCAGCAGAACCATATCTCCTTCCACTGCTCTTCTGTGCACACGCAAAGCCCGCCCAGAAACATCTCCTTGGTGGTTTCGTCAAACGGTATGCAGGATGCCAGCACCTCGCATATTTTTTCTACCGTTTGGTTTTGCTCAATCTGCACTGTTGCGGCACCCAGAAGCGCGGTTCCGTCTATCTCAATGGCGTCCTTTGAACACAGCAGGTTTTTCTTTTGTGGAGGTGAGGGGTGCTGAAGCCCGGCTTTGTCGCAGAAGCGGAGCAGTTCGGTAAAGTTGACGATCCACGCGAGACCGCCGCGCAGGGATGGCACGCATAGCGCAAGGAGGCGCATTCCTGCGCCGTCTGTGCTTCCGAAAAAACGGGCGGGTAGCACAGGCACAGTGCCGTCTTTGTGATGTTCTTTGATGTCACCGACTTCTACTCCGGCGGCGCGAACAGGGGTCAGCGCCACCCCTACCGTCAGCATCAGGTTTCCTCCTTACGCACGAGGCTCAAAGAGGCGAACTCTCCCGAGCGGAAGAGATTGTCAACGAAGGATATTGCTGCCTGCCACGACGGATGGCGCGAGACGCTTCTTGTGGGCAGATTTTCTGATTTTTTCTGCATTCTTTTCTGGCGCTCAACAAGGATGGGGACGCTGCGGGGTAGAAATGTCCCGCGCATTAGGATGACGGCGATTGTGGCGCCATTGCTTGCGGGAATAACTGAAAGGAGAACAGGAGATGCACGCCGTGTTATCCCCCGTGCCGTGGCACCCGGGGTCAGCGTTATTGACATAGAGACCCCGCCTCCGAGGTTGCGCAGGAAATAGTGATGCGGCATTCCAAAGACCGTCCGCAGCGGAACATTGTCAATCTTGCCGGAGGTGGCGAAGTGGTAGATAAGGTCGTGGTCGCGGCGGGCAACGCGGCTGGTTCTGTAGTCGCGGAATGTGCGCATTAAGGCGCCCAGACGCCTGTGGGCGGTCTCAGCCGACTCATAATTCTGGCGGGAGATGTAAACTTCTGCGCCGTTGGATGCGAAACTAACAGGCGGCAGCACATCTTCGGCTTCGCCAAACCCCTCTGCCAACTCCGCCGCCTCACTGATGACCTTTTCTGCCGCCTGCACCATCTCTTCTGTCTTCCCACATATCCACGAGAGGACCTCACTGCTTTCATCTTGCGGTTCAAAACCTGCAAGAGAGAGCGTTCCGAAACCGCGTCTTGTTCTTGCGCCGACACCGCCAAAAATCACAAGACCACAGACCGAGAGGAAGAAGAGCCGCTTTATGCGTTTGTCTGCTCCTTTATCAAATGAAACATTGACGGTGACTTCAGTCCCGCAGGGGATATGCTTTCTGCGTGTGAGACCGTATGCGAGGTATGCGATTTCGGGAGGAAACCTTCCTGATGGCGTGGCGTTGAAGCGGTGCGCACCCACAGTGAGCGTTACAGGGGAGGGTGAATTTTTGGAGCCGAAGAC
Organism: uncultured Planctomycetota bacterium; assembly: GCA_964584815.1. Classification (GTDB taxonomy): domain Bacteria; phylum Planctomycetota; class SKW154; order SKW154; family SKW154; genus CAZPBO01. The sequence goes on along the minus strand of CAZPBO010000038.1, from coordinate 4,408 downwards.
GGCGTAATCAGCGCCACGGAAATGATGCGCCGATAGCGCCCGCAACCAGAACCTCAAAGCCCCCCGCAGAGAGGCAGCCCGAATACACGGTTTCGTCGTGGCTTCTGCTCCTCCACAAAAACACGGTGTCTCAATCCGAAATCGCAATGTGTAGGTCAATCTCCTCCTCCCAAGCGGGGGGTTGTGCGGCAATTCTACCAACCGCAAACAAAAGTTCAAGCCTGCATCGTATCTTTGTGACTTTTTTGCGCAAGTTGCTTGAAACTTCCCTTCCTGTAGGTTATCTCTTTATGTGGAGCGGCCGTAGCTCAGTTGGATAGAGCGTCTGCCTCCGGAGCAGAAGGTCGCAGGTTCGAGTCCTGCCGGCCGCGTTTTTTATTCCTGAAGCAGTTTATACGCCGCTTCTTGCACACGCCCCATTATCTCTGTGTTTTCAGCCACCTCACCCGGCTCTTCAACGCCTGATGCCACAATCCTTTCTACAACCTCTATTCCCAGCCATTCACAAGTCGTTTCAACGCATTTCAGCCCGTCAAGATATGCGTCACCCCGCTCATCGCCTTGACAAAACAGCAGAACGGCACGTTTGCCTTCAGGCAGTCGGCTTCTAAAATCGGTGTCAATAAGCGCAATCAAGCGGTCCATAAACGCCTTGAACTGGGCGCTGACAGTAGCGAAATAGACGGGTGAGCCCAAAACAAGTCCGTCCGTCCTATGCAGCGCTTCATAAATCGCTGCCATATCGTCTTCCTGAACACAGCGCCCTTTCTCTTTGCAGACAAGGCAGCCCTTGCAGGGGTTGACACCCATTTTTCCCAGATGAAAAAGGGTCGTTTCTGCGCCGCGGCTCTCTGCCACCTCCAATGCGCGTCTCACCAGAGTTTCTGTGTTTCCGCCTTCGCGGGGGCTTCCCACTATCCCCACAATGCGCGCCATATAACATCCTCCAGAACAGCGGAACGATTATACCTGATTTTTCGTCCGACGCCAAAGGCTTTAAGGCACCTTACAACGAGGCGTTGACTTTGCGTCTTATGATGTGTTAAAATCATCCACAAGGGAGTTTTGAAGGAGTGCACTGTTGGCGAAGACCTACAAGCCCGACGACGACAGAGGATTTGTGGTAACGACGGTTTCGGGAACGGTCTATCGTCTGGGTCCACCTGACAGTCTGGGCTACAGGGCGATAAGGCGCATAATGGGGCGGAGGGAGAAATCAACAGAAGGTTCGGTCATAATAAAGAAAGAGTCTATGAAGAAGGAGCCCGCCGCTAAGGCTTTCTTCAAAGGACGCCTGCTGCAGCCCATAGCGGTGGAGAAACCCCTTGTGATTGAGATATTCGGTGAGCAGAAGACCCTTATGTCAGAACCTGTAAAGAGGATAGAGGTTCAGAAATGAGAGTTGTTCTTGTGGTTCTGATTGCTGTGGGGTGTGCGAGCAATCCCAGAAAAGAGCGTGAGGAGTTGGCGAAATTGATACAGAGCCGTATGGATGCGGCGAACAGGTTGTTTGAGGCGGGGGATTATGAGGGTTCACTTCGGGTGCGAAAGGAGTTGTTAAGGCGGTATCCTGCGCATCCGCTTGTTCATAACCACTATTTTTATCTGTGGTTGGGCGACTGTTATATGAGGTTGGGGCGGTATGTGGATGCGTGGGATGCATATGGAGAGGCGGCGAAGGTGGCGGCGGCGGAGTTGGAGGATGCGCGTCAGAAAGTTCTGTCTGCGCCAAATCCGCAGGAGGCGAAGAGGTGGCGCAAATTGGTGGATGACAGGCTGCGCCCTGGGCTTGCCGCCGCCCACAGGAGGCTTGCAAAAGTGCTTTCTGCGAAAAAACAGTGGGACGCGGCGTTGAAGCAGATTGAATACGCCATAACAATATGTCCTGAGGACTTGAGAGCGCTCTATTTGCGTGCGAGGATACTGGAGAAGGCGGGTCGTGATGCGCGGGGTGCGTGGCGTGGTTTTCTTGAGGCGGCAAAGCGTGCGCCGGAGATGGACCTCGCCGCATACGACATCGGCGAAAAAGAGATATCAGAAGCGGAGGCAAAACTTGGAGGGTCTTCAAAATGAGGATTTTTCTGGCAGCGGCAGTTCTGGTTGCTTTCGGCTGCAGTAAGCCGCAACGCCCTCAAGTGGTGGAGCACAAGCCGGCACCAGAAGATGTGAAGGTGGATGTCCCATCACAAGGAGTGACAAGGACAGGTCCTGCGGCGCCTGACCTTGCCTCAACACCCACAGGAGAAAAACCGGGGCTCGCGCAGGTTAAGCCCCCCGAAACGCGTCCCAAAAAGAAAACCAAACGCGATATAACCGAAGGGATGGTGCTCGTTGAGGGCGGCGACTTTAAGATGGGTTGGGACGCCACAGGCTGGGTTGACACACGCCCTGTCAGACTCGTTCATGTGGATG
>CAZPBO010000038.1:0-1896 GCA_964584815.1 uncultured Planctomycetota bacterium | reverse complement strand
TGGGACGCCACAGGCTGGGTTGACACACGCCCTGTCAGACTCGTTCATGTGGATGCTTTCTACATTGATAAGTGTGAGGTGACAAACAAACAATGGAAAGAGTTTCTGAACGCAACAGGCTACAATTGGGGTGGCAGGATGCAGGCGTGGCCGGGTGGTGTTCTGCCCAAGGAGATGGAAAATCTGCCCGTTGTATATGTCAACTGGCATGACGCGCAGGCATATGCGAAATGGGCGGGCAAACGCCTTCCGACGGAGGCGGAATGGGAGAAAGCCGCAAGAGGGGTTGACTTCCGCAAGTATCCGTGGGGAAACAGGTTTGACAAAAAAGTGTGTAATGTTGCCGAATCGGGATACAAAAAGGTCAAACCTGTAGGTTCGTTTCCTAAAGGGGCGAGTCCGTATGGCTGTCTTGATATGTGTGGCAATGTGGCGGAGTGGACCGCCGATTGGTATGACGCCTATCCCGGCAACGAGAAAACGCTTCCCCAGTTCGGGCAAAGATATCGTGTGATTCGTGGCGGTCACTACAACTCAACATCGGGTTATGAGACATTCGCCCGCGGCTACCTTGAGCCGACGGCGCGGCTGCCATATGTCGGCTTCCGCTGCGTCGTCAGTGCCTCCAAGGTCAAAAAATAGAGTTGGGAGGAAAGTATGCAGTATCCGCCGCGGAACAAACACAGAAACCCAGAAACGCTTTTTGGGCGCATTGCTGTTGAGTTGGGCTTCATAACCGCAAAACAACTTCTTGAATGCGTGCGCGAGCAGGGACTTTCAAATCCCCGCAAAAGAATCGGTCAGATTATGCTTGAGAAGGGGTATCTGACGCAGGAGCAGATAGAGGAGATACTTAAGGTTCAGAAGCAGAATTTGGAAGCGCGCACGAAGCATCCAGAAGCGCGGTTGCAGGACTCCATCATCGGCAGACTGATAGTGCAGTTGGGTTATGCGAGCGAGGAGCAGGTGAACGAGGCGCTGCGAATTCAGGCGTTGCGGGAAGAGCGCGGAATATTTTGCCGTCTCGGTGAGATAGTGGTGGAGAAGGGGTGGATGACGGCGCAGCAGGTGATTGATGTCTTAAAAAAACAGAATAAACAACTTATGGCGTGCCCATTTTGCAAGCGCCGTTACAATGTCGTCAATTACGACCCCAGACTTACCTACTACTGCAAATACTGCAAACAAGAATTGCAACTGCCCCACGAGATAGAGTCTCCGGGCGCCGACACCACCCTATTCATTGACGAGGAGAACAAAAAGTGATAGTCCCCAAAACGCTCCTTTTTGACGCCCTGCTTGAGAAGGAAGGTGTCTTGGATAAGGAGCGGTTGCGTCAGGTTAAACATACCCAAAAAGAGGAGCACAACTACCGAAGCCTTGGGCGTATCCTCTTTGAGGACGGTGTCATTGACAGGGAGACGGTGGCGAGGTTGATAGAGCGCCAGAGGGAGGCGCTTCAGCACGCGGCTGCCACCAGCGCACCACGCGAGACTCTCTTCGGCGCTATTGCCATTATGAAAAAATTCGTTACGCTTCAGCAGGTCCAACATTGCCTTTCTGAACAAAAGCGGCTCCGCAAACTGGGGCTTTTCCTGCGCCTCGGGGAGATTATGGTCTCAAAAGGCTATATGACTTTGCAGCAGGTGTTGGATGTGCTGCGCAGCCAGCGCACCAAAATCCTTGAGTGCAGACACTGCCGAAAAGTCTATAATGTCACAATATTTGCCGGTGCAAAAAAGCCTCGCTGCCCACTCTGCGGCAACATCCTTCAGGAACCACGCCGATTAAAAAGCCCCCGTGTTGACGGCAGAGCATAACACATCAATAGGTCTTGTAAAACCTATAGGTTGATGCGGTCTTGACTTCCATATTAGGGTCTTGAAAATATGACAG
>CAZPBO010000037.1:0-24478 GCA_964584815.1 uncultured Planctomycetota bacterium | reverse complement strand
CCCGTCAGCCCCGCAATGAGAATACCTGCTACCATAACCAGCGCCACCGCCACAACCATTGCCAGAAGCCTCATCACAAATCCTCCAAAACCGTTCTTTGCAAACCTGTCACAACATTAAGACGCACCTGCCGCAACATCCTTGCGCAAAAAAGACAAACAACGCCCAAAAAAGTGGGGCAAGCGACCAGTTTGGCTTTTTCACACCGCCTGTGCCATCTGCTCAACCAACGCTTCTATCTGTGTCTTTGCCTGCTCTTCGCTGTAAAGGCGCAGGTCGTTTAAGTCGCCGTTTATCGTCACACAGGGAATTCCCAGTTTTTCACTTAATCGCTGCGGCATCCCGTAGCGGCTATTGGTGTTGCTTGGACAAGTCTTGGCATCGTGGAAGATTATTCCGTTGAACTTGAAGATTTTGTGCATCCTTTCTATATATTTCTCTTTCCATCCCTCATCGCGAACGATGAAGAGTTCTGTGTAAGCGCGTGCCATAGACTCAAACGGTTGTTCTGGGTCAAACTGTTCAAATATCCAGGAGTTGCAGTATGTGGATGCGACAACACAGGTTTTCAGGTCCCAGAAGAGTTCGCTCAACTCGCGCAGTTTGCCCCATATAGGCATTCCTTCCCAGTAGACGCGGAAGCGCTCTTCTGGGATTGCGCCGATGCCGTTTTTGACCCGTTCTTTCAGTTCGGCGAGCAACTGTTCGTAGTAGTCAATGGCGGTCTGTGTGCCACGCAGAACCACCGCGAGCGCCATATGGATGCAGCCGTCAAAGAAGGTAAGCGGGGAGGGGATGTGGGAGGCGGTCTCAAGGACTTCTCTCCAGAGTTGCGAGCATCGGCGGCTAAGCGCCACCACTTCGCGGAAGCGGTCCATATCAAACTTTCTGCCGCTTACTTCCTCAAGGATGGGGATGAGCGCACGCATTTGCTCCGCCACATCCTTGATATGGGGTTCCGACACTTCAGGGAGACAACGATGGGTGTGGATACCCACACAGGGAACGCCGAAGCGGCGGGCGAACCACATAAACCAGTCCTGCACATCGCGGCACTGGTTGGTATTGTAAACCAGAATGTCGGGCTTCGGCACCGACTCAATACCGGGATAGGCTTTGGAGAGCGGGGTTTCTCCTTTAAGGAAGGCGCCAATATCGGATGTCAGATAGGAACATATATCGGGGGAGTAGCCTATGGCGTTGGCGAGGGGGATGTAGTCGCTGGCGGTGCGGGTAGCGCCCAGCATTGCGCCGTGGTTTTCTGGATAGTAGACCTCAAAACCGAAGGCAAGCAGAAGTTCTGCAGGTCCCACAGAGGTGCACCAAGCGACTTTGCGGTTGGGGTCTTTTGCGGCGGCATCCAATGAATAGAAGTAGTCCGCCATAATCTTCTTCATAGTCTTCGCGGCGGCAATGGGACGACGCTTCAACGGCTTCTTCACATCTGCCACGACAAACCCTCCAAAAATTTCTGCGAAGAAATTCTACGCTCCAAACTGGTTGTTTGGAAAAATTTGGCGGTTTTTGGCGCCAAACGCGTTGGCAATTGCGTAATTTTGCGTCATAATTTATGGAGTGTTCCCGAGGAGACGGGTTATGAATAGGCTTGTTCTGATTGTTGTGGTTGTGGTTGCGGGTCTGCTCGTTGCGGCTGTTGTTGCCTCACTTTATGCGCAAGATGTTTACAGACCACGCAACGACGATGAGAGAGTTGACCTGCCGGTGCCTAAGCCCACCCGTCCTACGGATTGGGACGAATCGGATACTCAGGAGGAAGAGGAGCAGACGGGTGAGGACGAGGAGGATGAAGATGAAGAGCCACCTGTTGAGTTCTTTGATGAGGAAGTTGAGGCAGACAAGGTGGTCTTTGTTCTGGATAAGACAGGTTCTATGGGTTGGTCTGTGGGGCATCCCATAACAGATGAGAACGGTAAGGTGATACAGAATCCGTCCAAATGGCAGCATTTGGTGGCGGAGTTCAGAAAGAGTGTGATGGGCTTAAGCGAAAACGCCAAGTTCAGTGCTGTGGTCTATTCCTGCGGTATAACCAATCTGCGTTATGCAAGTCCGCCACGGGTAGGGTGGATGGCGGATGCGGTTATGTCCATTCACACCCTTTGGGGGGAGGTGAAGGACGCAACACCGCAGAACAAAGCGCAGGCTATATCGTGGATTGGCAGTTTTCATCCGTATGGTGGCACGCCGATTCACGACGCTGTTAAGAGAGCACTTAAGGTGAAGGGCGTTGAAACTATCATTCTCCATACCGACGGAGTCAACACATCCCTTTATGGAAAGTGGTGGCAGGAGATAGACGGCAATCTGGTATGGGAGGTGCCTCAGGCGGGTAAGGAGATAATCAACTCTTGCAAAGCCGCCGGTGTTACCGTTTACACTTTCGGTCACTGTCTTGCCACAAGCAGCCACTACTCTAACAGGGTCTGGAATCTCGGCAAACAGATGTTGAAGGATGTTGCCCAAGCGACAGGTGGCACCTTCACCGAGGTGCGCTGATTACACGGCGTAAAGTGTGGGGGCGCTTTCTGAAAGCGCCCCTATTTTTTTGCCTCCACTACTAGTTTGCCTTCCTCTATCCGAATCTGCACGCCACTTGCCGCTGATATCAGCCTTAACGCATCCAGAACACGCACATCCAACATCACCCCATAAAGCGGCAGTTTCTTGCCAACAACTCCTTTTCCCACCTTCATCTCAAAGAGCGGGGAGAGTTGCCCTAACGCCTGTTCCACAGTTTCTCCCTCAAGCACAACTGTTGCCAGCATCCGCTCCACTTTCAGACTGCCGTCACTCTTTATGGTTGTGGCAACAAGTCTGGCAAGGTTTTCTTTGCCTGTTATGAGCGCCACACCGAGGTCTGTGCGTAAAAGCAGGTTGTGTTTTTTGGCAAGGAGTTGTGCGATGCTGTAGAGGCTTTGGTCTTTTTTGAGGGAGATGATTTCATCGGGGTTTCCGTTCCAGAAGATGAGAGAGGCGCGTGCGGAGGCGGCGGCGTTACGGACGGCTTTTTTGAGCGGCGCGGTTATGTTTTCCTGAAGCCGCGACAGACGCAGGAGCGGTTCGGCATTGCCCAGAATAGCAAGCGCCTCCGCGGCGCGAAACGACTCCATCCCCCCTCTTATCAGCCACTTCTTTGCCTCCTCTGCTCCCCGCATAAGGCAGTAGGGCTTGACCGCAAGCAACCTGTTGGGTGTTTTCATCATCTCTGTCAGCGCTCTTTCGGCTCTTTTTGTGCCGAACTGTCCGAGGAGGTCAGCCGCAACAAGCGCCGCTGCAGGGTCGCTGTCCGCCCTGCGCAGCAACCCTATCAGCGCGTTTTCCTGCTCCTTGCCGAAATGGCGGGCAAACAGCCTTGCCAGGTAGTTCTGAACCTCCCGCTTTTCTTGTGGAGTCTTTAAGCGCAGCAAGGCGGTGAGCAGGATATCGGCGGTTTTTTGTTTCTGCAGTTTGATGAGTGCGTCGTAGATGGGGGCGCGGTAGGGGGTGTTTGAATGGAGGGCGGCGTGTTTCAACGCTTTTACTGCTTCCTCTGTTCCGATTTGCGCCAGCGCTTCTGCAGCCGCTTTCACAAATCTTGCCTCCAGTGTAAAGACGCCCAGACGCGCCACCGCTTCCTTCATCCTCCATCTCCCCGCCGCCTCTATACCCGAAACCACAATCGCGTCATCTGTGTTGTCAAGAAACGACAGAGCCATTCTTTTTGCCCAGTCGGACGGGCAGTGCGCCACCACATCCGCCACCGCGTGCCGTATGGTATCATTTTCACTCTTAAGCGCCTTTTTCGCCCATTTCTGGCAGGCGTCGGGCAGAGGGATAGCATCGCATATCGTGGTGGCACTTTGAAGGCAGAGGGTTGCCTGCTGTCTCACATGAGCATTTTTGTCAATGACGAGGCGTAGGAGTGTGGTGACGACGGAGGGGTTTTTGGAGAGTCTTAGGCGCGCTTCGGCGGCGGCGAGTTCGCGCCCATCCGCGCACAGTTGCGCTATCGCCTCAGCCGTCTTTGCGTCTTGTAAGTCCGCTACCGCCAGTAGTGCGTTGACGAATTGTGGTGGTTGTTCGGGTTCTGGTCGCCGCTTAAAGAGCGCCCAGAACAGACTCTTCTGCGGGGTGCTGCCTGCGGAAGCGCAGGCGTGTGCAGCCAGCACAAGCGCCTGCACCACTACCTCATCGGTTAGGTCTTCTGCGGCGGCAAAGAGCGCTGGCAGGGTTTTTGGCGCCCCTTTGGCGATTGTCATAAGCGCTGCCGCACGCATGCCCTGTCCTGTCCCGAACAGCATCGCGACTGTTCTGGATGCTTTTTTCTCGTCTATCCCCGCATCCAGAAGCAACTTCTTAATCCGCGCCTGCTGTTTTCGGATATGGCAGAGGCGCAGGAGTTTTGCGATGGAGTAACGGGCTTGCGCGGAGGCATCTTTTTGTGCTTGTTTAAGGCGCTGTTCTATGGCGGGGCACATTTTGGCAAGTTGGGTGAAGGCGGCTTTGCGCGTGGCGTAATCGTCTGATGAGAGTTGGCGGATGAGTTGGTCGGTCTGGTCGGCGGATAGGGCGGGGATAAGCAGGGTAAGGAAGATTAAGGGCAGAAGGCGGCACATATGGTTCTCCTTAAGTTGCGGCGATGATTATGGCGGCGACCGCTGCCGCCAGCGCGCCCACCACACCTACACCCACTATCCACATCAGCGTCTTTGAGCGGCGCTTCACCGCATCAACCAACTCCCGCAGACCTATTCTCTGGCTCGTCTCCACCGCCTCAATCAGTTTTGCCTGCTGGCGCATATTCTCGGCGACATTAGAGAGGACATCGCGCAGTGCTTGGATATTTTCCCTGACGGCGGTCTCTTCTTTTGTTGCCGCCTCAAGGCGGCTGACCAACTCTTTTAAGATGGATGCTTGGCGGCGCTCTTCTGCCGGCAACGCGTCCAGTTTCTGCGATATGTCCTGAAAGACTGATAGCAGCGCCTCGCTTCTCGTCTGCTGCTCCTTTAAGCGCACCTCCACCTTTTCAAGCAGCCTTTTCTGCTCTTCTGATATGGATGGAAGACGGCTCAACTCCGGCAGAACCTCAACTCCGCTTGCCACGCGCTCCAACCGCTCACCCTGCTCCCGCATCAGTTGGGTCACCGCCTTTATCCCTTCTACCTGCTGTTTGACCCCTGCCTCAAGCGCAAAAAGTGTCTCCTGCTGCGTCTCAATATGCTGCTTCAGTCCGTCAACCAGAGACAAAATATTGTTCATCCATTCGTTGAGACGAGCAATAGTCTGTTTTCTCTCCTGTGCCAGAACTTCAAGCAGCGATTCGGGGGGTTGGGCGGTCGCAAGCGGCGGAACAGGTTCTGTGCTCGCCTGCTGCCGCTCCACCCCGCCTTTCTTCCCGAACAGTTTTCCAAACAACCCCATAAAATCTCTCCAAGCACCGCAGCCATTTTACGCAAAACACAACCGCTCTGCAAGTCTTCAGGATGACTGCCGATACTGTTGCTTTATCGGTAGAAAGTGTGTAAAATCGTTTCTGCGGAGGAGAAGGATGTGGAAGCAAGAATTGATTTGCATCTGCACACGACGATGAGCGATGGCAAGTATGAGCCGTCTTATGTGGTGGAGAAGGCGATAGAGGCGGGGCTTTCGGTGATATCGCTGACCGACCACGACACGATACAGGGGTCACTTGCGGGACTGGAAGCCGCCGGGGACCGCATAAAGGTGATTCTGGGCGTTGAGTTCTCATCTTTCTACAACGGTGAGGAGATACACATATTGGGATATTTCCCACGCGGAGTTGGCGGGGAGATACAGAGGATACTGGAGAATCTGCAAGAGGAGCGGGTGAGCAGGATGAAGTTATGCCTTTTGAACCTGCGGAAGAAGGGCTTTCGGGTGGGTTATGAGGATGTGCTGAAGTTTGTGGGTGGCAGGAGTGTGAGCCGCAGTCACATAGCGCGGGCACTTGTGGAGCAGGGCTACGCCTCAAGCATCTATGAGGCGTTCACCCGTTTCCTCACCGCTGAGGCGGGACTGATACCCCCGCCCACTCTCACACCCCACAGACTCTTTAAGATTCTTTCAAGTTCGGATGCGATATCGGTCTGGGCGCATCCCGAGCCAGCGCAGTTTGACCGATACATAAAGGAGTTTGCAGAAGCGGGGTTGTGCGGGGTTGAGATATGCATGAAGCGGCGCACGCAATTCGCCCTTTACTATGAGAAGACCGCTCTTGATATGGGGCTTCTGCTCACATTCGGCTCCGACTGGCACGGTTTTACCGAAGAGGAGACCTTCGGCGTAAGCGTGCCACAAGAAAAGATTGAACCGTTCTTGCGGCTGTTTTAGTCGTCTTTTGGCGGTTTGGGTGCATCCTGTGGCTTTTCCTGTTTTTCTTCCGAGCCGTGCTCTTTGCCTTTTTCATCCTTGCTGTTAGGGGGGGCTTTCTGTTTTGGCTCGTCTTTGTTTGGTTGGGCGGCGCCCTGGTCGGGCTTTACCTTGGCGCCTGCGGCAGCCGCCATCTTCGCCCGCGCCTTACGCAGCACCTCGCTTGTGGCTTTTATCTCCTGACGCGAGCGCAGCACGAAAAACACCGTCATCGCAAATATCACCCCACCTATTATCAGCATCGTCACCCACGGAAATTCGGCGAACATATCTGGCTGCGGCGCGGCAAGCAGCCTTCTGCCAACCACAACAGGTATCTCAAACCTCGCTCCTGAAGGATACCTCGCCATCCAAGTGCATACAAAAACCCCGTAAAGCCGCACAGGGTCTCCCGGCATATCCGCGGCGCGGTAAGTGTTGAAATCACGCTCCTTCTCCCAGCAGACAAACCATATGTAGTTGTTGCGCGTCTGGAAGCAGTATATCTGCCCAAACAGATAACGGTTGACGCCGGATAGGGAGTTTGTGTTGGGACCTTCCGCGCAGGTGTTGAGGTTGCCCTCAACCCAGACCAGTTTGCCGAAGTTCCGTTGCGGTGCGTCAAACGCCTGCCCTATCCATATCGCTTTCTTGCGGGCAAGACGGGCGAACTCCTCATACGGCATAGAATTGATGTAGTGGAGCGCATACTCCACTCCTTTCTCCCACGGTTCTGCCGCCTTAACGGGGGCTTCTTCCCACAATTTGGCATTTTCTTGGAGGGGAACAAGCGGTGGTGTTGAGCCACCTTTTTCTCCCACAAACTCCAAACCCCGCGCCGCTACCACAGGCGCCTGCACAACTTCCCCTTCCCTTGTCTTCGTTCGCAGACGCCCCAACAAGACCCCCTTCACCCGCACAAGGTCTCCTTCCTCTGTGCCCTTATGCAGTTTTATCTCCCGTTCTTCCTCAAAGAAGAAAACCCGCACGGGCTCGTCGGTCACCTCCGTTAGCAGTGTTCCCTCAAAGACCCACTCAACACCTGATGCGTTTTTGGGGAGGTGATGAAGCCTTATCTGCGTCAGGCTGCCGTCCACCCAAACGGGTGCAAACCGCGCCTTCTGGTAGTTCTCAAGCGCTTTGTCTATGCGCCAGCAGTTCGGCAGAAACCATCTCTCAAACTCCGCACGCAGTTGCGAGTTGAGCCACCAAACCGTGTGCAAAAGCGCCTGCTCGTCAACCTTCGGCGCCCCATCCTCTATTCGCTCAAGCACTTTCCTGTCCAGTTTCTCACAAGGTTTTTGCGGCTCTAACGGACGACCCGGACCGTAGCCTTCTCGCAGAAGGCGTCTGCCCACAACAACGCCTCGCCCTTCTCGCAGCCTCTGCAGAAACAGCCCCTTTATGCGAACCTCATCACCTTGATACTCCGGAAATTCTTCCGCCGACGCAAATACCGATTCCTTCTCATAAAAATAGCAGGTTATCCGCCCCACTTTTGTCCTGACATTTGCCACCCAGACCTCGGTCAGACCAGATGGATTCTCGCGCAACCTTTTTTTCTCAAGTGATAAGAGCCTGCCTGCCACATCCACAACTTTCCCACGCCACTTCGCCGGCTCTTTGAGTGCCGCCGAAACATCACCTCCATCCTCAAGCGGTTTTCTCGCCCAATTCAACTTATGCAGAAGGTATATTACCCCTTTGAGGTCGGCGACATAGTCATCGTCTTTTATCTCTTTCAGCAGTTTGGTGTCGGGTTTGAAAGGTTCTTTCGGTTTGGGGAGTTTTTCTTGTTTTGTCTGCAGTTGCCGCAGTTTTTCCTGCTTTATCTTCTCAAACCACGCTTTTGCGCCGGGCTCGCCCGCTGTTCGTGGTGGCTGCACCTTCACAATTTGCCCTGATTTACCCGGTGGCGGTGGCACTATCCGCGGCAGCACTATCACTATCATTGCGATTACGAAGATGAAAGCCCCAAACATAAACACAAGTCTTACCAAATCGCCTTTGGTCATCCCCCAGTATCGGTATTCCTTCTTCTTCTCTTTGTATTTCTCAAACATAACCCACCTCCAACAGCACAACTCCCACATTATTATACAGCAGAGACGGTCTCAAAACCGTTTCCACCCAAGATGAGCACAAAAAAACCTTTTTTTGATGCACCAGATACCCTGATGCGCCAAAATAAGTCGTTCTTGGGCTGAAGGGGAGCGTTATGGGTGAGCGTAAGTTTTCTGTCTCCTCCAGTCCGCATATACGCCACGAGGAGACGGTTCCGAAGATAATGTGGACCGTCTTTGCGGTTCTGGCGCTGATAACGGTGTTCGGGGGGTTGAGGGTCTTCTGCCGCGACGCTGCAGGCAATTTCTACCCCTGGCCGATTTTTGTGGTTGTGATTTCGGTTCTGACCGCGATAGGTGTTGAGGCGCTGATTCTTGCCATCCGAAAAAAGCCTGTAAAGCGGGCGTTGGACGGTTCCGCCGCCGTCACAGGCATCCTTTTTGCTATGGTCATATCGCCTGCTGTGCCGTGGTATGTCGTCTTCTTCGGGGCGCTGGTCGCTGTTGCTGTCGGTAAGCAACTTTTCGGCGGACTGGGTTACAACATCTGGAATCCTGCGCTTGTGGGGCGTGCGTTTGCGCTTATGGCGTGGTCGGCGCCTATGACCCGTTACTGGCCCGATATATTCGCCGGGACGCCTTATCCTGCCACAGACGCCACGATAACCAACGCGCTTTCTGCAGCCACCCCCCTTACCGCCGCAAAAATGGGCAAACCCGCCGCCGTCTCCATCTCCGACCTCTTCTGGGGTAATGTCTCCGGCTCTCTGGGTGAGACCTGCGCTTTCCTGCTCCTTGTCGGCGGCATCGTTATGATTATCTTAAAATACATTGATTGGCGTGTGCCCGTTGTCTATATCGCCACAGCGGTTATTCTCTGTATGCTGATTCCTTACGGCGGCAATGCAAAACCCGCCGAGTGGATTAAGAATATGCCGTGGTATGAGGAGATGGCGTTCTGGGCATTCAGCGGTGGGCTGTTTTTGGGCGCCTTCTTTATGGCGACCGATATGGTCACAACTCCAATAACGGCGAAAGGCAGGGTGATATTCGCTTTGGGCTGCGGTATTCTGACTGCTGTCATCCGCAAACTCGGCGGTTACCCAGAAGGCGTCTGCTACTCAATTCTGATAATGAATACCTGCGTTCCGTTGATAGACAGGTTTGTGAAGCCGCGGCGGTTTGGAACGGTGACATTCTACACGCCGCCGCAGACTGCGCAGGCAGCAAGCAAGAGTAAGTAGGAGTCGCGCGATGGGCACAAAACTTCAATATTCCATCGTGCTTCTGGCGATATCGGCGGTCTGTGTTGGTGGACTTTGCGGCGTTTATTTCGCCGTCAAGGAACGGCGCGAAAAGGCAAGACGCGCCAAAATCGTTGAAGCCGTCATGGGCGCCTGCGGACTGACAAACTACTGCCCCAACCCTGCTGAAGTGGACAAATATATTGATAACATAAAACCAGACACCGTCTGGGCGGCATACAAAAGCCCCGGCGGTAAGACGCCTGAAAACCTCATCGCTTATGCCGTCAAGGTGGAAAGCAAAGGATTTGGCGGGCGCATAACGCTTGTGGTCGGCTGGAGCCCAGATACAAAAAAAGTTCTGCGTGTTGTGGTTGTGGAGCAGCACGAAACTCCGGGACTGGGCGACAAAATACAGAAAGCGCCAAAAAGCGTGACCCTGTGGGAGGCGGTCGGGGGTAAGACCGAAAAGCCGCGTCAGCCCAAAATCCTTGACAGTTTTCGCGGCAAAACCATTGACCAACTCGGCTCGGAAGATAACCCCAACATCGGTGCCATTGACGCCATATCAGGTGCCACCATCTCCTCAAAGGCGGTTCTGGTCGGCGTCATCCGCTCCCACAAAATCTTAACAGATGCCCTTAAAGCAAAGCCTCAGAAGTGACACCCGCCCAAATTGGACTTTTTGCTCAACACTTAAGCATCTCTGCTTACAATCTCTCCGACGAACCCTGTGAGGAGGTGGAGTGATGCTGCCAACACTTCAGTCGCTCTTTTTCCCGCGTTCGGTCGCCGTCATCGGCGCTTCTCGCAGACCGCTCACCATCGGCTATCGCCTCATAAAGAATCTGATTGACTTCGGCTACACGGGCGCAATATACCCCGTCAACCCTAAAGGCGGCATTGTAAAAAACTTCCGTGCCTATCCGTCCATTCTTGAGATACCCGATGAAGTTGACCTTGCGCATATCGTGATACCGGCGAAATTTGTGCCGCAGGCGGTGGAGGACTGCGGCAAAAAAGGCGTTAAGGTCGTCATCATAAATTCTGCAGGCTTCAAGGAGGTGGGCGAGGAAGGCGCGAAACTGGAGCGTCAGGTTGTGGAGGTGGCGAAGCGCTACGGGGTGCGTGTTTTCGGTCCTAACTGTCAGGGCATCATAAACACCGACCCTGAAAGCCGCGCTTACTGCAACTTCACCTTCACCTATCCGCTTGAAGGCAACATCTCCATAATCGCCCAGTCCGGCGGGGTTGGCGAGGTGATAAACCAGCGTCTGAACGAGTTGGGGGTTGGTGTGCGGTTTTATGCGTCAAACGGCAACGCCGCCGACATCTCCATCCCCGAAATCATCAAAAACTACGCAGCAGATGAGAAAACCGCCGTCATCATCGTCCACATTGAGAACCTTGCCGACCCGAAGGAGTTCTATGAGGTCGTCAGCAATGTGACGCCCCAAAAACCTGTTCTTGCGATGAAGACGGGGAGGACAGAAGAAGGGAGCCGCGCCGTCGCCAGCCACACAGGAGGTATGGTCGGGGCTGATATCGCAACAGAAGTTCTCCTCAGAAAAGCAGGTTGCGTTGTTTTCCGTGACCAAGAAGAACTCTGTCAGGCTGCTATAGCCTTCTCTATGCAGCCTGTTCCCAAAGGCGACCGAGTGGGGATGATAACCAACACAGGCGGTCCCGCCATCATAGCAACAGATGAGGTGATAGAGGCGGGGCTCTCTATGCCGCCGCTTTCTGATGATTCCATCAAACGCCTTAAGGAGGCGCTGCACCCCGCCGCCGTTGCCGCAAACCCCATTGATGTGCTGGCAACAGGCACACCCGAACACTGGGAAACCGCCGTTGATGTGCTCATAAACGACAAAAACATTGACTCAATTCTGATAACATTTGTGACGCCGTTTTTCGTGGACACAGTGGGATGCGCACGCAAGTTCGCCGCCAAAGTTGAAGAAGCACGCAAAGCCGGCAAACCCCTCATTATGAATGTGATGACCGACAGAAGGCAGTGGAAGGAGACATTGAGCATAATTCATAAGGCGGGGATACCCGAATACGAGTTTGCGGAGACGGCGGCGCGGGCATTGGTCGCCCTTTGCCGCTACGGACAGATAAGACGGCGCGAAACCGAACCCCCCAAACAGTTTGATGATGTCAACTCTGATGCGGTAAAAGAAGTCCTTGACACCGCCGCAAACCGTGGCGCAAAGCACCTATCACAGGCGGAAACCTTCCGTCTTCTTGAGGCGTATCGCATCCCGTGTGCCCGCTGGGTGACGGTTCAGGCGGAAGAGCAGTTGACATCAGCGGCGGAGAAGGTGGGGTTTCCTGCTGTGCTGAAGGTGGACGACCCGATACGGGCACTGCATAAGTCGGAAGTCGGTGCTGTTGTGCTCGGGATAAAGGATGAGGAGGAACTGTTGGATGCGGCGCGGCGGTTGTGGCACCACTTTGAAGGCGCACCGCTGCTCCTGCAGGAGATGGTTGAGGCTGACCGCGAGGTCATCATCGGCGCCGCAAAGCAGCCCAATATGGGACATCTGATTCTGTTCGGGCTTGGCGGCATAGTTGTGGAGTTGCTTAAGGATGTGGCAATGGAGTTGACACCTGTCAGCCGCGGCGAGGCGAAAGCGATGCTGCGCGCGATAAAGAGCGCGCCACTTCTCTTCGGATTCCGCAACATAAAGGCTGCCGATACCGAGACATTGGCGGAATTGGTTGAGCGCGTCTCGCGCCTCGTTGAGACCTTCCCGCAGATATCGGAGTTGGACATCAATCCGCTGAAGGTGTCTGCAGCGCCTGCGGTGCCGCTTGCCGTTGACGCCCGCGTTATTCTTGAATAGCGCTTCTGCGCCGGATTTGCCTCACCGTTTTTTCGGGGTGCTTTTTGAGTGCTGCTATTTCAGGCGCAGAGTAACCGAGGCGCTTCCGATGCTTCTTGTTAAATCTACCTCTGCGGTTGCGCTTTTGCCACCTTTTCTGGCTGTGATGCGGTGGCGTCCGTAGAAGGCGCGTAAATGGCAGGTGCCATTTTTGTCCGTTTTTGAGGTGGTGTTTGTCCACCATTTCTTGAAGACGAGGCGGCGGTAGGTTTTCGCGGCTGGTTTTGGTTTGAAGTTGCGGTCCCACAACGCTGCCTTGGGGCACCAATGGCGCCCTTCCCAGAACCCCCACATCAGAATGCCGTCAACCGCAGGATGACCGAAGCAGAGTGTGTAGAAGTCCTCAAGCAACTTTGCGTGGGTGTTGGGGTTGCGGCAGACGATATCAAATTCGGTAACGCGTATGGGCAAGCCCAAGCGCGCGAGTCTGTCAAGGGCGAGTTTGGCAATAGCGGGATTGAATGAGTGCTGCGTCAGATGTCCCTGACACCCTATTCCGCCAACAGGTGCGCCCGCATTACGCAGCCGCCTCACAAACCGTATATATTCTGCCACCTTCGCACCCGTCAGAACCGCATACTCGTTCAAATAAAGCCGCGCTTTCGGTGCCACCTTATGCGCAAGTTTGAACATCTCAACATAAATCCCCTTGCCCAACTTCCGCCCAAACCATCCGCCCGCCAGTATCTCGTTGCAAACATCATATTCGGCGAAGGCGTTTTTGTATCTCGCCACATCGCGCTTAATACGCCGTCTAACCGCATCCGCAAGACGCTCCTTTGTCAGCCTGCGCGCCCAAACAGGCACAAATCTCCCCACATCCCAGAATATGCAGTGACCACGCACCTTTATTCTGTGCTTGCGGCACCACTCAACCACCGCATCAACATCTTTATAGTGCGGATTGCGCTCCTTCTGTTCCATATTGTGCCATTTGAAGGCGTTCTCAATGGTGACCCAGTTGAAGTTTTGGGCAAGGATTTTGGGGTATCGCTGTGCAATTTGCGCGCGATGTCCGCCTGACCGCAGCCACGCAAAAACCTGCGCCGATATCGCCGTCCCGAAGCAGAATTCGTGCCTCAACTGCTCAACCCGAATCTCTGCACCCGCAACAGGGGCACCTTCTGCATCCACTACCTTTATTGCGAGGTTGCCTTTGCGGTGCTTCTCAATATTTGCGAGTGCCTGCTCGCGCCAGTCAGGCGGCGCACTCTTTTCCACCTCCCCCACCCCGTCAACCACCACCTTCCGCACAAACAGATTGCGGTCACCTTTTGGTCCGAAATAGTCGTTCACAAACCCAACCGTTAAAAGATGAACCCCTGCCTTAACCTCAAATTCGGCGGTGTAGTTGCGCCACCCCGCCGACACATCCCATCTCCGCACCTCCTTAAGGTCAACCGCGACCGCCATAATCGGGGTGATTCCCACCGCAGGCTCACCGTTTGCCTCCACACTCACCCTGTATTTGCCCCCCTTTTTGAACTTCACCCACTGACCTACACACCCATTTGACCAGATGTTCCAGCCACCGCCTTTTAGCGGTCCGCCTGTCGTCTTTATCCCCATCTCCTCTGCGTTCAGCACCAAGGCAAGACAGATAACCGCAAAAACCATCCTGTTTTTCCTCCATCACATTACAGGGGCGACTTTAAGAACCGACCGCAGAGCCGCGCTTTTACCTCAACCTGCCCTAATGAGTCGCCCTTAAGGCTTGCCCAATTATAGGCTTTTATGCGGCAGGCGGCAAGGCAGTGGTGAATTTGGTTGAACACCAGCATATATTGGGTTAATATTTGGGGTGGAAGGAGAAGGGGAGATGGATGAGGCAGCGGGACTACTGTTTCCGCGTCCTGTAGGGTATGAAGAGGCGCTTGAGCGGGCGTGGTCTGCACTTGCAAGCCAGAACCCTCAGGATGTCGCTGACAGAAAAGGGCTTTTTGTTCAGGACGGCTGTGTCGTCATAAGTTTTCTTGGGCAGACCTATTTTGCCGATTTATCCGCAAGACGCGTCACTGATGCATCAGGGAAAGAGGTTTATCCCTTTCTACGGGTTTTGTTGCTGCATTACATATGCGGTTCTTCGTCGGCGATGCCCACTGGGGAGTGGCTGTCGTTTCGGCAGTTGCGTGGCGGGGAGACATATTATCCTGCGTTTGCTGCGAGGACGGTGAAGCGTCTGAAGGAGCGGTTTGGCGGCAGGGAGGAGGAGTTTGTGGCGGCATCAAAGAGTTTGGGCGGCAGAAGTTTGGCTTTCTCCGACATATCGTTTGCCTTTGATGTGTTTCCCTATGTTGTGATAGGTGTTGTGCTGAACAAGGCGACGGAGGAGTTCGGCGCGGAGGCGGTGGTGCTGTTTGACTCGGCTGCTGCGGAGCATCTTGCGACAGAGGATTTGGCGGTGTGTGGAGCGATGCTTGTGGGAAGGCTTGTTAAAGGATGAGGGAGTTGGAGTGGCGAGTGAGGGATGTGCCGGAGTTTGTGTGGAGGGAGTTGGTTCGGCGGTTGGGGGTGACACCGCTTCTGGCGCGCGTTCTCGCAGCCCGCGGTATAAGGAGTGAACAGGAGGCTCGCGACTTCCTCTCCCCCACGCTGGATGCTCTGCACGACCCGTTTCTGTTTCGCGATATGGAGGCGGCGGTGGAGCGGCTGTTTTATGCGGTGGCGCACGGGGAGCCGATTCTGATATATGGCGATTACGATGTGGATGGTGTGACGGCGGCGGCGCTGACATATCGTTTCCTCCGCCATATAGGCGCCAGAGTTATGGTGCATATCCCAAATCGCCTGACTGAGGGGTATGGCGTCTCGTTTGAGCGCCTGCAGAGGGCGTATGAGGAAGGTGTCAAGGTGGTGGTGACGGTGGATTGTGGGGTGACGAGTGTGGGGGAGGTGGAGTGGGCGAAGGAGCGGGGGATGGATGTGATAATAACCGACCATCACAATGCGGGGGATGAGTTGCCGAAGGCGGTGGCGGTGATAGACCCCAAGGTGGAGGGATGTAATTATCCGTTTGAGGAGTTGGCGGGTGTTGGGGTTGCGTTCAAGTTGGCGTGGGGTTTGGGGGAGCGTTTTGGCGGGTTTCGTGGTGGTGGGGAGCGGGCGCAGGAGATGATGCTGGATGCGCTGGCACTTGTGGCGTTGGGGACGGTGGCGGATGTGGTGCCGCTTGTGGGGGAGAACAGGACTCTGGTGAGGTTTGGGTTGAGGGCGTTGGAGGCAACGCGCAATGTGGGGCTGCGTGCGTTACTTGAGATAACGGGGCTTGACGGGGCGCGTTTGACGGCGCGGCACATAAGTTTTCGGCTTGCGCCGAGGTTGAACGCCGCAGGGCGTCTCGGTCACTCTGACCTTCCTTTGAGACTGTTGACATCAACCGACACGACGGAGGCTTACGAAGTGGCGCGTCAATTGGAGAACGACAACCGCCAACGCCAGAAGGTGGAGACCCAAATTCTGCAGGATGTGAGGAAGCAACTGACACCACAGCGATTGAGTGAACCTGTCGTGATTCTTGTGGGTAATTGGCACGCTGGGGTGGTTGGGGTGGTGGCAAGCCGACTGGCGAGCGAGTTGAGCCGTCCTGTGGTGATGGTCTCCTGTGATGGGGAGCGAGCGAAGGGGACGGCTCGCAGTGTGGAAGGGTTTGATGTGTATGCGCTTTTGAGCCGCTTAAGGCACCATCTGCAGGATTTTGGGGGGCACGCGTTTGCGGCGGGGTTTGAGACGACTGTTGACCGCGTGGAAGAGTTCGTTGCGGAGTTGTGCGAGGCGGCGCACCAATGCACCCACCTTCCGTTAAGAACAATAACGGTTGACACTTGGGTGGATTTTGCTGATTTGAGTGTGAGTGTGGTGGAGGAATTGGGGCGTTTGGAGCCGTTGGGGGAAGGCAACCCGCCGCCTGTTCTGGCGTCCCGCGATGTTATGGTGATGCCGGGAATGAAGCGCAGTGGTCGCGACGGAAAGAATCTGGTTCTGTTTCTGCGCCAGAACAGGTTGCCTGTGCGCGCGGTTATGTGCGCTGACGGCAGAATTGAGGATACACTTCGCAGCATCGTCGGCAAAACCTGTGATGTCGCCTACAGACCCCGCATCACCAAAACTTCCGGTATCGCCACTGTGGAGTTGGAGATAGAAGATGTGCGCATGCGGGGACGCTCCCTCATCGCCCCTTAATGCCTGGGCGCTCATCCCCGCACGAAACGAAGCAGACCATCTTCCACCACTGATTGTGCGTCTGCGTGCGCTGGGGTTCTGCGTCTTTGTGGTTGATGATGGGTCAGAGGATGCGACAGCGGATGTGGCGCGTTCTGCAGGCGCGGATGTCCTTTCCGTTGCACGGCGCGGTAAAGGTGCCGCCATTACCGCCGCCCTCCTGCATCTCTCAAAAAGAACAGACCACATCGTCATTCTGGACGCCGATGGACAGCACCGCCCTGAGGACGCCGCCCGCCTCATCCAAACCCTCAAACGCGGTTACGCCGTAGTCGTTGGCAACCGCCTCCACAACCCCGCCAATATGCCGCTTCTACGACGCCTCACAAACCGCGCTATGTCGGCTCTCATACGACTTGTCTCCTCAAAAACCGTTCCTGACACGCAATGCGGACTTAAGGCGCTCAACTTAAAACTTTTGCCGCCACAAATCTTCCGCTGCAAAAAATTTGACTGGGAGAGTGAAGTTCTCCTTTATGCCATAAAATGCCGTCTCCCTGTTGCGACTCTCCCTGTGGAATGCATATATCGCGGCACGCCCAGCCGTATAAGGGTTGTCCCAGACACTTTACGCTTCTTCCTGCTGCTGTTTCGCTACATTTTTGGAGCCCGTATGGGTCTGCCGCGGCTCTGGAATCACTATGAACCCTTATCCTTAAAAAAGCGTCTAATATTGTGAGAGCAGTGAGGTGTTGCAGATGGCGAAGTTTGAGGGCAGGAGATTGGGCAACTACAAATTGTGCCGCCTAATAGGTCGTGGCGGTATGGGCGAGGTTTATGAGGGTGAAGACGAGACGCTGAAACGGAAGGTGGCGGTGAAAGTGCTGCTTCCCGCCTTAAGCGGTGATGCGGAGTTCTGTGAACGCTTTTTAAGGGAGGCGCGGTCCGCAGCGGCACTTCAGCATCCAAACATCTGCCAGATTTACGCCGCCGACAAATCAGATGATACCCTGTTTTTCGTGATGGAGTTTGTGCGTGGCAAAACGCTTGCCGCCGTGCTGGACGAGGATGGCAGACTGCCAGAGCCCACTGCCCTCCGCATCGCAGGTGGTGTCGCCTCCGCTCTTGCCTTTGCTCACTCAAAAAACATCATCCATCGTGACATAAAACCCGAGAACATAATGATTGATGAGGACGGTCGCGTGGTGGTGATGGATTTCGGACTTGCCCGCCGCACGGATACACCATCCCGCCTCACACAAACAGGCACATTCCTTGGAACGCCAGAATACGCAAGCCCCGAACAGTGCGAAACCAAAAACCTCACCCCAGCCACGGATGTCTACTCCCTCGGCGTTGTGATGTACGAGATGCTTACAGGATGTGTGCCGTTTGAGGCGGAAACCCCACTTGCGCTCTTTGCACGCATAGTTCGTGAAGAACCCCAGCATATCCGCCAACTCAACCCCAACATAACTGACAGAACCGCCGACCTCATTATGCGTTTGCTCGCCAAAGACCCTGCAAAACGCCCCACCGCCAAGGATGTCCTTGATGAGATACTTGCGATTTTGAAGGAGTTGCCTGCCGATACGGCAGCCGCGACGGTTTCCATCAATGTGGCGGACCCGACATCGCGGACGGGGCTTTCGGTGCCGACGAGGCGGATAGGTGTGCGACACAGGGTTGCGGTGGCTTTAGGCGGAGTTGCTGTTGCCATCGCGCTGGTCGTTGCGGTTCTTATGTCAGGCGCGGTTGGGTCATCCGAGCAGAAGCCGCGTAAGGGTTCCGCAGCACATAAGAGCACACCACCGCTTGTCGCCGTCGCCCCCGCCCAGAATATGACTAAGTCGGCGGGGTTGCGCTGGCTTTGCGGTGCGCTGGCGGATATGCTCTCTGCCGACCTTGCGCAACTTGAATATCTCCGTGTTGTGGCGCCAGAAAAACTGTCCGAAACAGCCGCCTCTCCAGCAGAAGCGGCGAAAAAACTGGGTGCTGCGTTGTTGGTTGAGTCGCGATTCTGGTTGGTCGGCAACCGCCTGCGCGTTATGGCACAGACACACCGCCTTAAAGACGGTGTCATCCTCGCAAGTGCCGTCGCTGAAGACGACAAAGACGCCGTCTTCGCGGTCGTTGACTCTGTTGTTGCATCACTCCATACACAACTCGCGAAGAAACTCGGCTTCTCCCGTGTCGCGAAACTCTCCTGGCTCTCCCGCTACGCCGCCCTCAACAGAAAGCAACCCCCGCTCCCACCGCAGGGGAGGTCTGCATTGGCTGCCGGTGCGGCGCCTTCTCTCAAAAAAGACGCGCTCAAAAAACGAAAAGCACTGCTGAACGAACCCGTCAAGCCGATGCGCAGGGAGTTACAAGACAAAACAGAAAGCAAAAAAGGAGCGGGAAAGGAGATGGAAGGATTGGCGATGCCGAAAGCCGAGGCAGCCTCCAGGGGTGCTTTCGCCGCACAAGCAGCCCGTCCAACAAGCGCCTCTGTTTCTCCGTTCCGACTCCTTAAACTGGCTTATTCGCTGCCGAAACTGCAGGGCAAAAAACGAACAGAGGCTTTGCGCCTGCTCAAAGCGCACCTGAAGCGTATCCCGCCGCGGTTCAGAAAGAAGATTGAGGACTTGATAAAGCGCTACGAGCGTTGACGGCGCCTCTTAAAGAAATGCTTAAGCAGCGCTGCCGCTTCTTCTGCTCTCACACCACCTGTTACCTCAAGGTTGTGGTTGAGGCGTCCGTCCTGCAGAATGCTGTAAACACTGCCCGCTCCGCCAAATTTGGGCTCCGCACATCCGAACACCACCCGCCTTATCCGCGCCAGAATTATCGCACCCGCGCACATTACGCACGGCTCCGCTGTCACATAAAGCGTGCAATCCTCAAGCCGCTCATAGCCACACGCATCCGCCGCCTGGGTTATCGCTATCATCTCCGCGTGCGCTGTCGGGTCACGCAGGCGCTTTGTCTGATTGTGCGCCCGCGCTATCACAACCCCACCCCTCACAACAACACACCCCACAGGCACCTCACCCTCCTCCGCCGCCAAACGCGCCTCCTCCAACGCCTCTCCCATAAATCGCTCATCTCCTCTCAACACGCACCGCCTCCATATGACGACGCACCCACATTACCAATTCCTCCTTGCTCATCCTCCCCACCCGCCGTGTCAACTGCCTCCCGTTGTAAAACAGAAGATACGCCGGCAACTTCATTATCTTCTGCGACACCACAGTCCTGCCACAACGGCTTATCGGGCACACCGCCCCATATACATCCCTTCCCAACTCCTTCAACGCCTCAAAAAATGCTTCCCTCTCTGTCAATCCCGCATCAAAACGCACCAAAACGAAACCTTCACGCTTCACAAAATCGTTGAACTCCGCATCCGACAAAGTCCTCGGTCCTGAAACAGATGCACATCCTGCAGCAACAGCCAGAACGCAGAAGAGCCCTCTCCACACGTTTTCCCTCCTAACGCACTCCTCAATATAAGCCACACAACTCGCCAGTCAAGCCCCATAGTTGTTGCAATACCGATGCCTTCAGGGCGGTAAGATATGAAGGGAGCCCAGATTAAGGAGCGGCGAGGTGAGAAGACCGCTGTCTGTATTGCTGCTTCTGCTCTGCGCAACACTTACTGTACAGCAGATGCGGAGGTGCGTGCAGTGGCGGCGAAGGCACTTAAGAAAATAACGGGTCAAAACTTCGGCACAGACTACGACAAATGGCTGAAATGGTGGCAGAAGCGGCGGAAATGAGGCTACCGCTTCACAACCCTGTCTTACCTTGACGGGTTGCGGCAATTCCGTTTGTCTTGCTCCAGCAGGGGGTATAATATGTGTTGTGTTGGGAGGGGGCTATGAGGAAGTTGTGGATAGGTGTTTGTATGGGGGTTGTTTTGGCGGCGTATTTTGTGAGTTGTTCACCGCCGCCGAAGATGCCCGATTTTGCGACGATTGACGAGAGCGCTCCGATAAAGCGTTTTGCTAAGGTGTCGGATGCTCTTTATCGCGGTGCCGACCCACAAGCAGCCCTTAACTGGCTTAAAAAACGCGGCATAAAGACCCTCATAAACCTGCGCACAACAGACGACTACCGCAAAGCCGCCAAAGCCGCGAAACTGAAATATTTCCACCTCCCTATGCACACATCCTGTAGACCTCCTGAATTGCTGCTTAAACGCTTCCTTGAAATTGTCACCAACAAAGAGAACCAGCCCGTTTATGTCCATTGCCATTATGGTATCCACCGAACTGGCACGCTTGTGGCTGTCTATCGGATGGAGGTAGAGGGGTGGGATGCGAGGAAGGCTTTGGCGGAGGCGCGGTATTTCGGTTTCCGCCGATGGCATCACCCGACACTTTATGACTTCATTGCGGAATACAGACCGCATATTTTGAAAGGGATGAAGGAGAAGGAGTGTGCAGGAGCCGCTCGTTGAGCGTGCAGTTGTTCTTGCGGAAGGGCGTTTTGGGGTGGCGACATCCAAGACCGCCACCTGCCTTGTGCGCTATGTTCCCGAGCGCGTGGTGGCGGTGATAGACTCAACGAAGGCGGGGC
The DNA here is from genome assembly GCA_964584815.1 of uncultured Planctomycetota bacterium. Classification (GTDB taxonomy): domain Bacteria; phylum Planctomycetota; class SKW154; order SKW154; family SKW154; genus CAZPBO01. The sequence goes on along the minus strand of CAZPBO010000037.1, from coordinate 3,193 downwards.
AGGTGGCGGAGGATGTGGTGGGCTGCGGTGGCGCGATTCCTGTTGTCGCCTCTCTCAAAGAAGCCCTGCGTTTTGAGCCGAAGATGCTTGTGATAGGGATTGCGCCGATAGGTGGTGGTCTGCCGCCTGAATACCGCACCGTCGTTGTGGAAGCGATAAGAGCAGGACTCCATATCGTCAGCGGGCTTCATTATATGCTGAATGATGATGATGAGTTGGCAGCATTGGCGAAGGAGCATAATGTGCGGCTTGTGGATGTGCGTCGTCCGCCTGATAATCTTCCGGTCGGGCAGGACGAGGCGTGGCTGCTGCCGATTTTCCGCGTTCTAACTGTGGGGACGGACTGCTCTGTGGGGAAGATGGTGGCGGCGTGGGAGTTGACACGCGCGTTGCGGAAAGCCGGTATCAACGCCCGCTTCTGCCCTACAGGGCAGACAGGTTGTATGCTGGCGGGTTGGGGAATATGCGTGGACAGGGTGATAAGCGATTTTGTGGCTGGTGCGGCGGAGGCGCTCGTCAAAGCCGCCGCTGACGCAGAAATCGCCGTCGTTGAGGGACAAGGCTCTATCTACCACCCAGGATACTCCGGTGTCACCGTCTCCCTCATCCACGGAACCGCACCCAACCTAATGCTTCTGTGCCATCAGTGGGGACGCACGCATATCAAGGCGTATACGACGCCGATTCCGCCGCTGCGCCGCGTCGTTGAGGACTACCAGCGAATCGCATCCTTCACCCATCCCAGCCGCGTTATCGGTGTCTCCCTCCACTGCGCCGACCTTGACCCCCAAACCGCACGCTCCATATGCGCTGAAACCGAACAGGCGCTTGGCATCCATGTCACAGACCCCGTAAGACTCGGTATGGAACATATGGCTGATTTGGTTATTTCGGAGTTTGTCAAATGGAAGTCGTCACAGAGGTCATAAGCCTCCATCTGGAGGAGCCGTTTGTGATTGCCCGTGGCAGAACCGAAGCCACCCGAAATGTGCTTGTGCGCATCCGCTACAGAGACCGCGAAGGAATCGGCGAAGTCGCTCCATCATCCTTCTACAACCAGAGTGTTGAGAAGGTGTTGGAGACGGTGCCGCAGATAGCGCGCTGTTTGCCCGATACTCCTTTCTGCGTGCGCCACATATTCTATGACCTGTCGGAGCGTTTCGGCGATGCGGCTTCTTTGTGCGCCACCGATATCGCTCTCTGGGACCTCCACGCAAAAACCCTCAACGCCCCACTTTACCGTATCCTCGGTCTTGACCCACAACGCACCCCAAAAACCTCATACACTCTTTCTATCGGTGAGCCGCACAAGGTCGCACAACGCGCAGAAAAGGTATCACACTATCCCATCCTTAAGATAAAACTCGGAACGAAGGCGCAGTTGGGCGAGGATTTGGATGTTGAGGTGATAGAAGCGCTGCGGGAAGTTTATGGTGGCACGGTGCGTGTTGACGCAAACTGCGCGTGGACTGTGGATGAGGCTATTGACAAAATATATGCCCTGCAGGCATACGACATTGAGTTCTACGAGCAGCCAATACCCCCGGGCGACCCCGGCGATTTCGCCAGATTGAAAAAAGGAGTGCCGGATGCGGTGATAGTGGCGGATGAGTCGTGTGTAGAGCCGCAGGATGTCGCGCGTCTTGCGCCAGTTGTGGATGGGGTGAACATAAAGTTGGTCAAATGCGGGGGGATAACGCCGGCGCTTCGGATGATAGAGACGGCACGGGCTTGCGGCTTGCGCGTTATGCTTGGATGCATGATTGAATCGTCGTGTTTGATAACCGCCGCCGCAACATTAAGCCCACTTGTTGACTGGGCTGACCTTGACGGCAACCTCCTCGTGGCGGACGACCCGTTTGTCGGCGTCACTTTGGATGAAAACGCCCAACTTATCCTGCCTGACCGCCCAGGGCTTGGTCTTATTCCTCACAAAACCACAACTTCATAGCGGGAAAATATGAATGCTCAAGGAGGTGTTGCCGTTTATGTTTTTGCCTGCGCTTCTGTTTAACCAAGGATATGAACTGGAGTTTGCGCTTGTTGCGATATTTGCTTTCTGGATGACGACTATGGTGGTGTTTCACAGACGCCGCGGGGTTGCAGGTGTGACGCGGGGCGTGCTGCTGGCGCTCTTTTTCTGTTTCGCCGGATTAGTGGTTTGGGGTGGTCTTTGCAAGGCGAGTGTGCGACTTGCGACGGAGGGGTGGATGAGGCGCGAACTGGCGCGGATTCAATCTCCTCCCAACGCCAAACACTTTTGTTTCGCGGTGCTTGCAGACAACAAAACCGGCGGCTGCTGCAGAGAAAGGGTCTTCGTCGAGTGCCTTCGCCGAATCCAGTCCGACCCTGATATCAGATTCGTCGTCCACATCGGCGACGCCGTCTGTGGCGTCAACCCAGAACTCTACAACAGGTTCTACAAAACCGTCAAAGCACACCTCAAAAAGCCGTTCCTTGTGGCAGCAGGCAACCACGATATCGCGTTCCTCACCGTGGACCTTTATGAGCGCTTTTTCGGTATGCGCTATTACGCCTTCCGCTACGGCGACGCAGGGTTTGTTTTGGTGGATGGTTCATATCCCTGGGCGTTTGACGCTCATCAATTGAGGTGGCTTAAGGAGACGCTGAAGCGGTTTTCTAATCAGCGGTTTATTTTTGTGTTTCAGCATCAACCGTTGATTGACCCGCGCGGCGGTGGCAAACACCACTGCCTGCCCGAATCTCTTGCCGAAAAACTCGCTGACCTTTACTGCAGACACGGCGTCGCCTGCCTCTTCTGCTCTCATGTGCACGGTTGTTTTGAGGGTGTCTGGCGCGGTGTGCGCTTCTATGTGACAGGTGGTGCCGGTGCAGCGCTGGCAGGCAAAGACCCCGCGCATTTCTTCTACCACTACCTCAAGGTGCGTGTGAGCGGAGATGGTTTCTCAGTGAAGGTGGTTAAGGTTCCAGCGCTTGACAAGCAAAGTGAGGGACTCAACTGGATTTCGCGCCACAAGTTTGAGATAGCCGCGGGAGGGCGGTTTGTGGGATGGGGAGGAGTGGTGATAACGGCGCTTGCGTTCGTCGTGTTGGTGCGCAGGAAGCGAAGGCGAAACAAGCAGCGCGATTAAAAACGCTAACAACTGCAGTATGCCGCCTCTCCTGCAAACTGCGCCACTACGCCGCCTCCTTCAATCGCTTATCAAGCCTG
>CAZPBO010000036.1:22186-24585 GCA_964584815.1 uncultured Planctomycetota bacterium | reverse complement strand
AGAGTTCCACACTGAAGGCGTTATTGCCTTCCGCCACCTGCTGAACCGTCACCTCACCTGCGAAAAGCAGCGCCATCGCTGCAGAAAGCAGCGCAACCAAACTCATTCGCATCACCAATCCTCCAAAAGAGACTTGAACACCCCCACTGAACTTGGACCAGAAGGTAGACAGAAAGTTTTTATAATCCGCTTTTTGTTCGTTAAGATGACGAAGCAAAGGAAGCAATTTCGCAGAAGTTACGGGTTTTTGTTTCATAATCAGCCCAGCCTCGGCGCAGCAGACCGCTTAAGACAGTTCCTGGTCCCACTTCCCAGAATTCGCGGATACCCTTGTCAAGGATGTTCTGGATACTCTGCGCCCATTTTATGGGATGGTCAACCTGCTTTTTAAGGTTTTCCTTTATGGTGTTGGGGTCATCGCAGAAGTCGCCTGTGACATTGGAGAGGAAGGGGATTTGGGGTTTGGAGAAGGTGGTGTTGTCAATGAAGGGAGCGAGTTTGCGTGCTGCGGGCGACATAAGGGGTGAGTGAAACGCACCCGCAACACGCAGGCGCACCACGCGTTTTGCGCCCGCGCGCTTTGCCGCCTCCTCAAAACGCAAAAGCGCATCAGTGTCACCTGACACCGCCAACTGCTTTGGAGAGTTGTAGTTTGCGGCTACCAGCACACCCTCCCCGCGCGTCTGTTCAACCAGACGCTCCACCGTCGCAAAATCAAGCCCAATAACGCTGACCATACCTGATGCTTGAGCATCGCAGGCTTGCTGCATAAAAGCACCACGCCGCTCCACAATCCTTAAGGCGTCCTCAAATGGGAGGACACCCGCGAAGACGAGCGCGGTGTATTCGCCCAGAGACAGTCCGCAGGTGGCGGCAACATCAACGGTTTCAAAGAGCCCTTTATGACGGGCGACTTCAAGCGCCGCATATGATGTGATAAGAATCGCAACCTGGCTGCGGTCTGTGCGGGTCAACTCCTCAAGAGGACCCTCAAAACAGAGTCGCGTTATGTCAAAGCCGAGAATGTCGTTTGCGTGATTGTAAATGCGGCGCACAAACTCAAATTCCTCATACAAATCCTTGCCCATCCCCACCTTCTGGGCACCCTGCCCTGGAAACAGCACCGCGACTCTTGCTGCCATATCCGCCTCCTTCAAGCGTCTCAAACACCAATACACCAAAAGAGGCAAAAAGCAAGGTTATGTTGTGATTTGGGTTGTTAGAAGGCGGTTTTTCGGTTAGGATAATATAAATAAGGAGAGGATAAGAGGCGTTGTGTTATGAAGATAGCCTATTTTGAGCCGATAGGAGGGGCTGCGGGGGATATGTTGATAGGCTCGTTGATTGACGCGGGCGGAGACGGGGATGTGGTGAAGAGGGCGGTGAGGGCGGTGTTGGGGGATGGGGTGGAGTTTGAGGTTCAGGAGGTTATGAGGGGTGCGATAAAGGCGCGTCGGGCGGTCTTCCGTTTTGAGGGCGAGATGAAGGAGAGGCGTCTGAAGGATGTGGAGGGTATAATAGAGGCGGCGCATCTGTCTCAGACGGTGAAGCAGCGTTGTGTGATGGCGTTTCGTCATTTGGCGGAGGCGGAGGCGCGGGTGCACGGGAAGAAGGTGGAGGATGTGGTTTTACACGAGACGGGTGCGGAGGACTGTATAGCGGATGTGGTAGGTTTTTTCGCGCTGGCGGAAGCGATGCAGATAAAGTTGTTCTACTGCGGGACGGTGCCGTTCGGTCACGGATATGTGGTTTGCGGTCACGGCGCTGTGCCTGTGCCGCCACCTGCGACGGTGGAGTTACTGAAAGGGTTTGCGGTGCAGTTTGTTCCGGAACCGCACGAGATGACGACCCCTACCGCGGCGTCTATAATCCGCACCGTATGCCGTCCCCATACGCCGCCTCAGATGGTGGTGGAACGGGTAGGATACGGTGCAGGGGAGAGAGAGCGCAACACGACTGGTATTCCCAATGTTCTGCGCGTGACACTGGGTTCTGTCTATGTTGACCGAGAGCCGTTTTTATGGCAGATGGAGGCGAACATAGATGATGCGGAGCCGCGGATATTGAGCCACGCGGTGGGTAAGGCGCTTGATGCGGGGGCGCAGGATGCGTGGATTGAGCCGACATACGGCAAGAAGGGTAGGATGGGCGCCAAACTGTGTGCTATAGTTCCCCAAAGCGCGATGGATGCTGTCAGAGCCGTGTTTCTTGAGGAGACGACGACACTGGGAGTGCGTTTCTGGGCGATAAGAAGGGCTGTTCTTGAAAGGTTTTTTGTGGAGGTGAAGACGCGATACGGTGATGTGGTGGTGAAGGTGGGGCACGATGGCAAGCGGGTGTTGAATGTGAGCGTGGAATATGAGTCGGCGCGGCGGCTGGCGGAGAGCAGTGGTGTGAGT
>CAZPBO010000036.1:0-22086 GCA_964584815.1 uncultured Planctomycetota bacterium | reverse complement strand
ATTGAAGAGACCGACAGTTATGTCAAGATAGCCACCCAACACGGCGTAGTGCAGATATCAAGGAGCGATATAGCCCGCATAGAACGCGCTCCCACCGTTGAGGAGGAGTACCAAAAAAGGCTCAAGCAGACGCCTGATGATGACGCGCAGAAGCAGTATGAGTTGGCGCAGTGGTGCAAGAAGTTCGGTCTTGAAGGCAGGGCGAGATACCATCTTTTCAAAGCGCTGACAGCCGACCCCGAACACGAGCCAACCCGAATCGCGCTGGGATATGTGCGCTATGGTGGTGCGTGGCTGCCCGAAAAGCAGGTTGCAAAGATGATAGAGGGCACCGACCTTGTCATCTATCAGGGAAGGGTGATGACAAAAGAGGAGTATGAGAAACTGAAGCCCTCCGAGCCGCAGCAGCAACCGTCAGAGCAGCAAAAACCAACTGAAGAGGAGCCGACTCCCCAAGAGCAGCCCAAGCCGAAAGAGGAGGGGGTGCCGTGGGAGAAAGCGCGCACCACCAAAATCGGTGAATACGCCCTGAAGACAAATCTTCCCCGCAAGAAAGCCTCACTTTACCGCAACGCCGTCTCAACTGTCCAGTCCAACCTGAAAACGATGCTCGGTTCCATAATCAAAAAGAAAGACGCCAAACGAACAAACATCTGGATATTCCGCAACGGAGATGAGTTCTCAATGACGACTGGCGTGAGGAAGGATGATGGGGGGTTCTGGCGTCGGGACGAGGGGTTGATAGCGACATATGACGGCGCGCCGGAAGAGAAAGGCGGCACAAAAGGAATCCTCGCACGAATGATGGCATACGATTGGATGGAGAGGTGCACAGCAAGAGGCGCGGTAGTTCCGACTTGGTTTGGGGAGGGAGTAGCGGGCTATTTTGAGGCGGCAAAATTTGACAGAAGCGGACGATGCAAGTTGGGAGGACTGCCACGACAGGCGGTCATAACGCTGAAAGGTCTGCTGCAGAACGGCAAACTCCCCCGTATAAGCGACCTGCTGCGTGCGCCGCGGGCTCGCTTCAATGACACCTACAAAATTGCCGCGTGGAGTCTCATCCACTTCCTCCACCGCTCGTCCAAATACCGCCGCGCATTAGCGCAGTACTGGCAGGCGGTCAAAGTCATATCCGCATCGCGGCGGCAGCACCCCCGCATTCCCTTCAGACGCCCACAAAACACCCTCAAAACCTTCACAAAGTGCTTCGGCTCTGTTGAGAACCTTGAAACCGCCTGGCGCGCTTGGATAACAAAACTTCCTATCCCTGAAGAGGGCAAAATCAAAGGCAACACCTACACATCCGACAAATACGGTTTCTCCTTCACCAAACCTTCAGATTTCTCCTTCCTTAAGCAGTCGGCAACGGCGGGATTCCAGATAGGTGCCACAAAGGATGACGCCAGAATAGAGGTGCTTGTTCTGACAAACAGCAAAGGTTATGACGCGGCGGGACTTCTGACGGCGGAGAAAAGGCGTCTTTCACGAACATACAGCAAGGTGGACAGCGCAGAGGTGAGTTGCGCTGATGCTTCAGGTTTTTCTCTCACATACGACGATAACCAACGCAGAAGACCGCTGCCTCAGGGGCAGCCTGTGCGCTTCTATCTGACAGCATACTTTATCAAGGACAGCAAAATCTATGTGGTGAGTTGTGTCTGCTTCAGCGTAAACCGCCCCAAATATGAGGCGGCTTTCAGGAAGGCGCTTTCGGCGTTTAAGGTCGGAGGGAAATAGTTTGACACAGGCGGCACAGAGAATAGCCGACTACACTATCGTCGCCAAACTGGGCAAGGGCGGTATGGGCTGGGTTTTCAAGGGGATACATATAGAAACCGGCAAAGAGGCGGCGATAAAGATTCTGCCCCCGGAGATGGCAAAAGACGAGAAATTTGTGACGCGGTTTCTGCGAGAAGCCCAGGCTGCCACCGTGCTGCGCCACAAGAACATCGTCAGGGTTTACGAAGCAGGACAATACCAGTCAATTTACTACATTGCCCTTGAGTTGATTGACGGTGAGACGGTGGCGCACGCAATGGAGCGCGAAAAAACTATACCGCTTCGGCAGGCGCTTGATGTCGTTTATCAGGTTGCCCAAGGACTCGCCTACGCTCACCAGCGGGGTATTGTTCATCGCGACATAAAGCCTGCTAATATTATGATAACCAAAGACGGTGTCGCCAAGATAATGGATATGGGGCTTGCGAAATGGACACGCAGTGAACGCTTCCACGACCCCACGCGCCCAGGCTTCACCGTCGGTTCCCCCGCATATATGAGCCCCGAGCAGGTGCTTGAGCCAGAAAGCCTTGATGGCAGAACCGATATATACAGCCTTGGCGCCACACTCTTCCATATGCTCACAGGCAGACCTCCGCATCTGGGCAGAGACGCTCACGAGGTCATGGTCAAAATCGTCAAGAGCGAGGTCAACTATCCCGAAGAGATGCCCGATATGGTGGTGCGCCTTCTCAAGAAAATGCTGGCGAAGAAACGGAGCGAGCGCTTCCGCAACGCAGGTGCCCTTATCAAAGCCCTGGTTGGGGTGATGCGCCACTTCGGTATAGATGTTTCCCCAACCGAAAAGCAGCGCAGGCGTCCCACATCATCCACCATACAGAAGAGCCTTCTCCCAAGACCTGCGAGAACCGAACGCGGCAAGAAAACTCCTCTGCCACTCATCCTTGTAGGTGCAGCGGTTCTTCTACTGATAGTCCTTGTTGCTGTTTCCTCCCTCAGCCAGTCCCCACCTCCCCAAAAACTACGGACGGGAACCAGCCACACCTCCCATAATAAACCCCCAAAACGCCCGCAGGTGGAACCACCTGTTGCGCCACCTCCTCCGAAGCCACACGATGAGCCGGAGGAGACCAAGGAGAAGAAAGCGCAGAAAGCGCTGGCGGAAGCGCTCAAATGGTGCAGAGAGCATCCTGACGAACTGGTGGAAGCCTACAGAAGGCTTGAGAAGGTGCGGGTAGAGTATGGCACAATTGTGGGCGCGGAAATAACCGACCACATAGAGAAGTTGGCGGCGAAGATGAAGGATAAGATAGACAAGGTGATAGAAGAAGCGCGCAAAATCGCCGCTGAAGGTGATAAACCGCTTGCCAAAAAGAAATTACAGGTTATTGTTGATAAATACAGACCCGCATCGGAGATAAGCGTTGAGGTTGCCAACTCCTTGGCAAGGGCGATTGAGATGATTAGGCGGCTTGAGCAATGATGGCACTCTGTTTGGTTCTTTTGCAGGTTTCGCAGGCGCCTGTTGATGGACTTGAGTCGGAGTTCTATTATGAAAGACTCGCCGCCCGCAAAGCCCTCCTCCAGCACGCAAAAACCGACCCCAAATCCATCATCCCACTGCTTAAAAGCGGCAAATTCCGACTCGTTCAGGCTGCCTGCTGGGTCGCGCAAAAACTGAAAGTTCCCGCCGCGTTACCGTCGCTTCTGCAAATCTCAAAATCCAAAAATCCACAAATCGCTGTCCCCGCCCTTAATGCGATTAAGTCCTACGACCTAAAAAGCCTCTTCCAACTGGTGGAAGAGACCAACATAAATCGCACCCCTTTAAAGGTGTTCCTCGCCAAGCGACTCAAACAGGACATCTACAACTATATCACCAAAGACTGCTGCGTAGGGTCCGTCTACTTCTTCTACCCCAACCAGTTCGCGCGGTTTAAGCGTTACGGCAAAATGACAGAGGACGCCATCGCCCAACTCCTAAAAGACGCCCTTGACGAGAGAGTCAGACCCACAAGTTCCCTTATCACTCTCCTTGTATACGCTGTGGGCGACTTGAAACTGAAAAAACTCACACCTCTTGTCAGAAAGGTGATGAAAGATGAGCGGTTCGGTGTGGACGAAACGGTGGTTCTGGCGGCGTTGTTCCTCGCAGGAGATAAACGCCCCTTTGAAGAAGAGGCAAAAAGTCTGGAAAAAGCTCTGACCGGTGCTGGAGTTGAGACCCGCGCGATGCTTTATGAGCGCCTCGCCGGTCTTTACCATCAGGCGCGCCTTTACCAGAAAGCGGAAAACTACTACCGACTTCTGCTGAAACTCAACCCTGACCCTGATTTGCGCCTCAACTTCGCCTGTCTCCTCTCGGCGAGCGGAAAACCCGCTGAAGCACTTACCCAACTGGAGAAAGGTGTGGATGGCAAACAGAAAGACGAGTCCTTGAGCGATGATTGGAAAAAGTGGCTTCTGCGGGACGGCGAACTGGAAAATGTCAGAAAACTCCCAGGGTTTGAACGCATAAAAAAGAAGTTGGGTCTTAAGGAGACCAACTGAACAACTTTTTTGGAGAGTTACGCCTTGAAAACGGATGTCTATGTCAGAAGCCTTTATCGTGGTTTTCGGGTGCCAGTGTGGCTTGTGAGGAAGGCTGCCCGAGTTGTCCTTAAGCGCTACAAGAAGAGAGGACCTGTGAGCATTGTCTTCGTTTCAGCACGCAGGATGCGCAGATTGAACAGGCAGTTCACAGGGCGTGACGAGACCACCGATGTCTTAGCCTTTCCGATGCGCGACCAAGAGGAAGCGCTCTTGGGGGAGGTCTTCGTCAACGCCAACGCCGTTATGGAAACCGCCGAAAAACTGGATATCCACCCCAACATTGAGGCGGTCTTCCTCGCGGTTCACGGACTCCTCCACCTTGTCGGGCTGAAAGACGAAACACCCGCCCAGCGCAGAAAGATGCTCAACGCTCAACTTGAAGTCCTTAAGGAGGTGGGATATCACGCCTCCATACTGGATGTGCTGAGGAGAAGTGTGCAGTGAAGGAGGCGCTGTTCTGGCGCCCGCTCAAAAACTCCACCGTTCAGTGCCTCCTCTGCCCAAAGGTCTGCCGCATTGAGGAGGGCAAGCGGGGGGATTGTGGCGCACGCGCCAACCAGAATGCCACCCTCATCCCACTCTCTTATGGGCGCATAACTTCTGCCGCCATTGACCCCATTGAGAAAAAACCCCTTTATCACTTCCATCCCGCACAAGAAATTCTTTCTGTCGGCTCATTCGGCTGCTCATTTCACTGCCTTTTCTGCCAAAACTACGGCATCTCACAAGGACAGCCCCCCACACAAATTGCAACTCCTGCCGACATAGTCAACCTTGCCAAACGCTACAGGTCATTTGCTATTGCATACACCTACAACGAGCCGCTCATATGGTTTGAGTTTGTCCTTGAGACCGCAAAGGCTGCCTGTGATGCCGGCATCAAAAATGTTCTCGTCACAAACGGTTTCATAAACAAAAAGCCGCTCCGCCAACTTCTCCCCTTCATCCACGCCGCAAATGTGGACATAAAATCCGTAAACGACGACTTCTACCGCCGCCTCTGCGACGGCAGACTCGCCCCTGTTCTGCGAAACTGCGTTTTGATGCGCCAAGCAGGTGTTCATCTTGAGGTCACAAATCTTGTGATACCTGGCGAAAACGACAAAGACAGCGATTTTTGTGCTCTGCGCGACTGGATAGTTGACAATCTCGGCGATGATGTGCCTGTGCATCTTTCGGCTTATTTTCCGCATTATCGTTTCAACGCTCCGCCAACTCCTTATGAGACCTTAAAGCGCGCGTACGATATAATGCGCCAAAAACTCCCCTTTGTCTATCTGGGCAATGTGTGGGGGCAGACGGAGGGGCACGATACGCATTGTCGCAGATGCGGCGCACTGCTTGTAAGCCGCCGCGGATATCTGACATCGGTTCACGCCCTCACCGATGACGGGCGCTGCCAGAAATGTGGCGCTTCCAACAACTTTGTTATGAAATAAGGAGTGAGTTGTGCGCGTCTTCTTTGACTACTATATCGGGTTGGTCAAACAGCGGCGCCTTATGGGGGCGTTTAAGGAAAGGCGGGCGGCGGTGATTGAAAGCCCCACCGTTGCGGCGCTGAAAGGCGTTGTAAGCGGCGGTGCGGCGGATGTTGAGAGGGTGGCGCAACGCCTGCGCCAGAGGTTCAAGAAGATGGTTCTTGTGGGGATAGGGGGGTCTGCTTTGAGCGCGCGGCTTTTGTCGGAAGCCTTCGGACAGCACAGAAGGCTTTCTGTCCTTGACAATGTGGACCCTGAATGGGTGGCGGCGCAACTGAAGAGGCTGGGGCGCTCTTTTTGTCTTTGCGTTGTTACAAAAAGCGGCACCACCGCCGAAACCGCCGCACTCACATCAATCCTCCTCCCACGCCTACGCAAACTCCACGGCAGAGACCACCGAAAGGCTGTGGTGGTCATAACCGACCCCGAAAAGGGTCCTCTGCGGGCGTGGGCGCAGAAGGAACGCATCACCTGCCTTGCGATACCGCCTGATGTTCCGGGGCGCTTTTCGGTCTTCACGCCTGTGGGGCTTCTGCCGGCGGCGTTTTGCGGGGTTGATGTGTTGGCTCTGCTTAAGGGCGCAAAACGCCTTTTTGGGAAACTCAACTCCTGCGCGGGAGATGACCCCGCCTGGGTTGCTGCTCTTGGGGATTATGCGCACTGGCGGAAGCGGCGAATATGTGTTCTGTTTGTCTATTCAGGGATGCTCGCGAGGTTGCGGGACTGGTTTGTGCAACTGTGGGCGGAGAGTCTGGGCAAGCGGCGACGGTTGGACGGCAGTGTGTCGCCAACAGGGCAAACTCCGCTCGGAGCCCTTGGAGTCACAGACCAGCATTCTTTGCTGCAACTGTTTGCCGAAGGTCCCGATGATAAGACCTATACTCTTGTTGTGAGGGAGAATGCAGCAGGGGCGATAAAGGTGCCAAAAGATGCCGGCGGACCGAAGCAGTGGGGATATCTTGAAGGGAAACGGTTAAATGACCTTTTCTATGCGGAGGCGTTCGGCACCGAAGCAACACTGATAAAGGAGAAAAGACCACTACTTAAGGTAGTGCTTGAGGGCGGGATGGAAGAAGAGTTAGGGGCGCTGCTTGCCTTCTTTATGATGCGCACGGCATATGTGGCATCTCTTATAGAGGTTAACGCGTTCAATCAGCCTGGGGTTGAGTATGGCAAGCGCTTGGCGCGCGCGATGCTGGTTAGTGAGGAGTTGGAGGCAGGGGTGAGGTGGCGCAGGCAGATTCGGGTTTGAGGGTGGATATAAGGAGAGTGGAGTGTGAGGTGCGACCGCACATCCGAGCCGCGCTCACACTTGCTCTTGTTGGGTTTGGTATGGGGCTTTTGGCGCACATTCTCATCGCCGCCGCATCCGGTCATCACATCGTCTCCTGCGGCAAATCCGCATTCGCAAAAATCACCTCCGTCACCCAGAAAAGAACCCTCTTTTATGACACCTATCAGATTGACTACCGCTTCCGCGACGATGCGGGAAGGGAAGTGTTTGGTTGCTGTATCACAAAGCGGATGCCTGTGACATTGGGCGGTGATAAGGTGGTGGTTTTCTATGACGAGTGCGGCACATCGGTGGTGGGGGGATGCGAGCCGCCACTTCCCCCTCCTTGGCTTATGCCGGTTCTGGTTGCGCCGATAATACTGGGGCTTGTTGTGGCGGGCAGGGAGCGCTTAAGGATGGTGGTGGCTGTTTTGAGGCGTGGGGAGCGTTTAAGGGCGGAAGTGGTGGGGATGGAGAGGCTGTGGTGGCGGATGGTGTGGGTGGAGCCGCCGATGCGGGTGAGGTTGCGTTTCAATGCGGGGCGAGGGGTGCGTTATGTGGCGGTTGTCACATACCTTTGGCGTAGGATTGAGGGGGTGAAGGAGGTGACATTGCTGCGGCGGGGGCGGGCTGCTGTCATTTATGAGTTATACGCGGAGGATGGTGATGCGGCGCCTTAACGCGGCAACCCTCATAGCCGCTTTTGGACTTGTGCTTTGCGGAATTTCCCTTCTGCGTCCGAAATTCCATCTGCCGCTTGCTCCCCCCAGAGTTGCTTTTCTGGTTGACACATCGGCGTCTTTTGGTTGGGCACGCGATGATGTGGCGCGCCTTCTGGCGCAAAAGTCCGCCGCCCTTCCTCCACAAGCAAAGGTCGCCCTTTTCGCCTTCGGCAACGGCGCATATCCGCTTGCAACCACAACCGCCGCCGACTTCCGTCCACAACTCCCCTCCTTCAACGCCACCGCGTCCCGCACGGCAACCGCAGACCTCTCATCCTTCAGCCGTGTCTGGCTCTTCACCGACGGACACTGCGATGTGCGCATTCGTTGTCGCCGACTTGACGCCGTCGCCATTGCCCCTCCCTTTGACTGCTCCATAACCGACATCTCCGTTCCCCCACTTCCACACAAAGGTCGCGTTAAGATAGTTGCCACAGTCGCCGCCTCCGCAAAATCCTCCTGCAAGGTCGTCCTTACCGTAAAAACAGACCCCCCTTACAGGAAAGCGGTCACCCTCACCACAGACCCGCGGGGAAGGGTGGTCTCCTTTGTGGTGGATGTTCCGCGGGAGCCTACCGACGCGTCGCTGTCGGTTGAGGCAGAGGGCGACACAAATCCAGCCAACGACACCGTATCCTTCACGCTTGCAGGTGGGGAGAAGAAAGTGGTAGGGTATGTGGGTTGTGGCGGGGCGGTTGTTGATGCGTTGAGGAGGGCGGGATTTTTGGTGCGGGTTCTTGATGCGGGAAGCGTTGCGGGACATCTTGGTGAGTTGGACGGACTTGTATTGGAGGAGGTGGCGTGGGAGGATTTGAGTCCGTGGGTGTGGCATAAGATAGGGCAATGTGTGGAGGCGGGCGCGTTGGGGCTTGCGGTTTTAGGTGCGGAGCGCGCCTTCGGCACAGGCGGATACGGCGGCAGAACCATAGAGGATGTTCTACCACTCAATTGCCGTCCCAAGGAGTCGCCTCCCACAGCACTCTTTGTGGTGCTTGACGGCTCAGGCTCAATGGGTGAGCACGCAGGCAGAGGGATGACGAAATGGGAAACGGCGCTGCAGGGATTTGGTGCGCTGCTACGACGCCTCTCAAAAGGCGACGCCCTTGGAGTGGTGGTTTTTGATACCCGCGCACACCTGATTCGCCCACTCGCGGCGTGGAACCGCAGCGAAACCGAAACCCTCCTTGAACAATTGCTGGGGATGAAGCCGTCAGGCGGCACCAATTTGTGGCGCGGACTTGCCGCCACGCTGCCTCCACTCTCCCCAAAACTCAAAGCCCAGAAAGCGATATTGCTTCTGTCTGACGGTAAGACCGAAGGCGCTCCGCGTCCCCCCAACTTCAACCCCGATGTTTACAAGAAGCACAAAATAGCGGTTCATGTTGTGGCTTTGGGGAAGCAGCCCAATATGGCGCTTCTGAAATATGTTGCGGACGCAACAGGTGGGACGGTTTGGAGGGCGCATTTTCGGGTGGACGAAATGGAGGAGGCGCTGAAAGGGGCGTTGTCCAGACTGAAGGGACTGCTTATGCGCGGGCATTTTAAGGTTGAGGGGGAAGGTCCTGCGGAGGTGGATTTTTATGTGAGGACGGCGGCGAAGGAAGGAGCGGAAGTTTTGGGGCGGGTGGAGGGTGCGCCGTTTGCGGCGAGGTGGCGTTATGGCGCGGGAGGGGTGGTTGCTGTAACGACATCTGCGGCGGGAGGTCTGGCGAGGTGGAAGGAACTGGCGGCGTTTTTGGGAGAACAGTTGAGTTGGGCAATGGGGAGGCGTGCGTGGGGTCAGGCGCGTCTTGATGGCGGTAAGGTGGTGGTGCGTGTTGGGGGATTGCCAGATGATGTGACAGCGGCGAAGGTGTGGATGGGTGGGGTCTGGGAAGAAGGTGTGGCGGTGGATTTCGGCACAATTGAGGCGCGCTTTGCGAACACACAACCATCAGGACCGGTGGTGGTAGCAGCGGGCAGACAACGCTGGCGTGCAGGAGTTGTTTTTGCGGGACAGGAAAGAGATGTGGGGCTTGATATGCGACGGCTGTCAGAGATAGCGAAGGGATACGGTGGCAAGGTGGTGAGCGAAGAGGAGTTTTTGAGGATGGGGGAGGAGTGGGGTGAGGGGGTTGTGGATGTGTGGCGTTATTTTGTTGTCGGAGGCATTGTGTTACTTATCGGCGCGGTTGTGGTTAGGGTTTTCAGAAGCAGGCGTTTGTGAGCGTCGTTTGTAGTCCCAGCGAAGGAAAGCCTCAACGAAGGCGTCTATTTCGCCGTTCAGCACGGCTTGGGCGTTGGATGTTTCAAATCCTGTGCGGTGGTCCTTGATGAGGGTGTAGGGTTGTAGGATATAGGAGCGGATTTGGTTTCCCCAGGCGGCGTCGCCTTTGGCGCCACGGAGACGCTCTATCTCCTGTTGTCGCCTTTTCTGCTCTCTCTCATAAAGACGCGCTTTGAGGATGGCGAGTGCTTGGCGGCGGTTGGCGTGCTGACTACGCTCGTTCTGGCAGGTGACCACAATGCCTGTCGGGATGTGGGTGATTCTGACCGCCGAGTCGGTCACATTGACATGCTGTCCTCCAGGACCCGAAGCGCGGTAGGTTTCTATCTTCAAGTCCTCTTTGCGGATTTCAATCTTGATGTTCTCGTCAAATTCTGGCAGCACTTCAACCGAGGCGAAGGATGTGTGCCGTCGGTGTTGGGCGTCAAACGGGCTGTTGCGAACGAGGCGATGGACGCCCGCCTCGCCCCGTAGTGTTCCGAAAGCGAAAGCGCCTTTGACATAAATGGTGGCGCTCTTTATGCCCGCCTCTTCGGCGTGCTGCATATCCACCACAGAAACTTCAAATCCACGCCGCTCCAAGAAACGCAGATACATCCTTAAAAGCATTTGCGCCCAGTCGCACGCTTCAACGCCGCCAGCGCCCGCGTGCACAAACAAAAATGCGTTGCGCCCGTCGTGCTCCCCGCTCAAAAACAGCGCCACGCGCAGACGCCCCATCTCGGCGTCGGCGCGCTTTATCATACCTTGCAACTCCTCAAGCATCTGCTCATCAGGCTCCTCCTGTAGCAGACTGACAAGGGCTTCCGCGTCACTGAGCAGGCGTTCTGCTGTGCCCATCATCTCAAGGAGGTTGCGGATGGCTTTAAGGCGCGCCACACTTCTGTCGGCATCCTCCTTCTGCCAGAAATCGGGTTCTGACATCCGCGCCACCAGACGGCGCTCCTCTTCCAAAAGCGCCTTCCCGTCAACTGCCTCCCCCAACTCCCTAAACGCCCCCTTCAGCGTTTTCAGGCGTTCTCTCAACTCTTCAAGTCCCATCTATCACCTTCCTGCCTGATACCCACAAGCACTCCGCTCAATATTCTTATCGCCACACAAACCTGACGCAACCATCTAAAAATAATTTGGGGCGGCTGCTCAATAACACAACCGCCCCAAACGGTCTTTCTCAGAACCCTTCTTCTTCCTCTTCACCACCTCTGAAAGGGGGTTTCTTTTCGGGTAGGAAGCGTTTGAGCAATTCCATAAAGCGTTTTATGTCTTCTGGGCGGAAGTTGCGGTTGAACTCTTCCGCCATCTTCATAAGCCGCTCAATGTCTTCTGGTTTGAGGTTCTTGAGGAGTTCCCGCAGCGCTCTGATTTTGCGAAGGGAAGGGAATAGATTTTCAGGTGGGGTGAGACGCCGTTTGCGCGGTAGACGCAGGCGCGGAGTCTCCTGCTCGCGTGGCTCCTCCCCCCTGTAGCGCCGCAACAGCCCCTCAAGTTGCCGCTTTATCCGTTCAATCTGCCCTTCAAGACGCCTCATCTCATCAACGACGGGACGCAACTCCTCTGGCACCCTCTCCACAAAACGCTTCAAACGCTTCTCCACAGGACGCAACCACCTCTCCATCTTCTCACGCGGAAAACGCCTCATCCACTCATCAAGAGCCTTCCTCGCCTCCTCCGGCAGAAAACGCTTCCACTCCTCCATCCTTTTCAGCCATTCCTGTGGCGCTCTGCGCAGCCACTCCTCCATCCGTCTGCGCGCATCCTCAGGTATCATCTTCTGAAGGCGCTCAAACCTTCTGCGCATCTCCCTATGCCAGCGCTCCGTGCGCTCCTTCAACTCCCTTGGAGTGCGGGGCAGGCGCTCTAACTCCCCTTTTGCTCCGCCGAAAAGTCCTTGGAGTGAGCGCTGCAACCCTTCGGGGAGTTGTTTGTAATACTTGCGAAGCAGCGCCTTAAGGCGGCTGAGCAGGAGAGACTCCTGACGGGGAGTGGCTTTAAGCGGCGGTGCCGGTGGCACCTTCACCTCTCTGCCGTTCACATACACCTTGCCGTCCACAACCACTATCGTGACGGCTCCCTTGCCCGAAAGACGCGCCACACGCCTGCCATTTATCACCACCCAGCCATTGCTCGTCTGCACCATAACACCTCTGCCGCTCTTCTCTCCCCTCATCTTTTTAAGACGCATCCTGTCCTGCGCAAACGACACTCCCACCATCAGAACACACACAACCAGAAACCATCTCATAACCAGTCCTCCACAGACTTAAAATTCTCCTTCCTCATCCTTCTCTTCCTTCTGCTTTTGCTGCTTCTGTTTTTGCTGCAACTTCTTTGCCTTTTCAAGATTTTCCTTCATAAGTTGCTCCAGTTGTTTGCGAATTTGTTCAAGCATTTTCTGCAACTCTTTGTCCATTTTGGGGATGGGAGCAACCTGCATCCCTCCCTTGGCGTCTTTTTGCATCTGCTGAGTATCTTCTGGCATTTTGGGCGGTTTGTAGTCGGGGTTGTCCTTGTTTTTGTTCCACCAGTCCTGCCACGCCTTCTGCTGCTCATCCACTCCCTGCTTTTCTGTGAAGACAACGCCCGTGAGGCGTTTGAGTGCTTCAATGGCAGCCGAAAGGGTCTCTTCTGGGGCATCTTTTCTGTTGAGGAGCGGCGCGATGGCGCCGACAGCGCGCTTATCACCCAGTTTCGCCAGTGCATCCAGCGCGCGTTTAACCAAAACCGCATCATCAGAACCCAGCGCCTTTATCAGCGCCGTCAGCGGCGTCGCCTCAAGGTTCGGCTTGCCGCCAGGTGTCACCAACTTACCGTTCTTCCAGACCTTCACCTTCTTTTTGCCACCCGCACCCACAACAACCACCTTCATCCGCACCACCGCTTTGCCGCCTTTGGGGGCAACAACCACCACATTGCCGTTATCAAATTCGCTCCCCAAAAGTCCCCATAACAACTCCGAAACCGCTTTCCTGCGTGTTTGGTCCTGCTCCTGCCCAACAAGCCTCACAAACCAGTGTTCTATGTTGCGCAGTTTCTTCAGTCTTTCCACAAGCGCTTTGCCCTCTTTGTTCGCTTTCTCCTTGTCCTGGCGCAGGGTAAGCCACTCCTTAATTACCTTTTCTGCCTCCTCTAATGCCGCGGGAGGGGGGTATTTTGCCAGAGCAAGCGCTTCTGCCAATGCTTCGCGAACTTCGGGGTCCTTCTCCTCCTTTGCCACCTGAAGCAGTTTCTCCGCCCACTCCAACGCGTGCTCTTTCAGCACCTTCCTTGCTTCCTGTCGCTCCTTCCACTCATCCGATTTCAATTTGTTGAGTGTGTCCTGCAACTCATCCGCCAGCAAAACTCCTGCGCCGACAATCAACACAAACGCAAGCAACCACCGCATCTTGTGCCTCCTAACATCACCTCAAATTGACCTCTATCTCTTTTTTCTCACCTGCTGCAAGCACACCCAGACGCACTTTATCCTTCCCCTCAATCGCGTTGGCGAAATCGTCTTGGCTGTGGATGGGCTTGCCGTCAACGGAGAGTATTATGTCGCCGCGTTGAAGACCCGCCTTTTTCAGCACAGAGTTCTCATCCAGCCTCTCCACAAGCAGACCCTCGCCTTTCTGCAGTTTGAGATGGTATCGCAGAAAATCGGGAACGGGAACGAGGTCGGCGCCGAGAACCGCAAGCGGTGTGGGTATCTCTTTCTCCACCTTCTCCACCAACTTGCCGTTCCTCCAGACATAACGGCGTATGCGCATTTTTCCGTTGGGACCGACTATCACCACCGTTTGCTCGCCACCTTCTTTAAGTTTTTTATCTGTTTGTTTGTCGGGTTTCGTCATTGGCGTCTCTTTGAGTAGACTGCGCAGGCGTTTCTCAAACTCCCGCCGCCGCTCTTCCATATCCTTGAACTCACGCTCCATACGCTTCAGCATCTGTCTTACCGATTTTTCCCATTTCTCAAAGTCAAAGTCTTCATCGGGAAGCGGAAGCGGTGGTTTTGGGAACACCTTATCAAGCCCTCGCGGGAAGCGTCCGAATGGGTCAACGGGTTTTTCCTCGCGCCAATTGGGTTTTTCTTTGTTTCTGAGGATGCGGTTGAGCGCTTCTTTTGCGCGCCAAGCAACCTCGGGGTCTTCCGATTTCGCCGCTTTTTTGAGCGCCTCCACCGCCGCATCACCTATCTTCACCAATTCTTCCATCGCATCTTCGCGCTTCTGGAAATCGTCGTCCCCCAACTGCTTCACCAGTTTCTGAATCTTTGCTTGAAGGTCTTCGGGGTGTGCCTGTTTCTGCTGCGAGAAAGCCACCCCGCAGAGCAGCACAATCACAGCAGACAGCCACAGCCTCATAACCGACCCTCCAAAACGACTCGCTGATATGATACGCAATCTTGGGGAGAATTGTTGGCGGTGTAGGCTTTTGCAACTGCGGCTTGCCTCCTTTCTGAACTGATGGTAAAATTTTTGAGTGCGTGGAGGATTGTCTATGGGGACAGCCGAGAAGAGATTGCGGCAGGTGAGGTGTTTGAACTGCTTTAAGCGTATAGAGATACCTGCTGGGGTGCAGCGGTATAGATGTCCGCATTGCGGTTATCTGTGGCGCATATCGTGGCATCCCAGCGGTATGGCGAAGATTCGGGGACCGGTATGGGAGGAGTTCAAGAGGCGGGTGAAGGAGGAGGTGGGTGGGGAGGCTTGATTATGAGGATGCAAGGGACATAGCGGCGGATGTGATGCGGCGCTGCAGGATGTGTCCTGTTGCCTGCGGCGCCCATAGACTTGAGGGTAAAGTAGGTGCCTGCCGTGTCGCCGACAAAATCGTCGTCGCCTCCGCATTCCTGCATTACGGGGAGGAGCGCGTGCTTGTAGGGCGTTTTGGCTCTGGAACAATTTTCCTTTCAGGCTGCAATCTTCACTGTGTTTTTTGCCAGAACTGGGACATAAGTCAGCGGGTGCGCGGGGAGGAGATGACGGAGGAGGATTTGGTGGGGTTGATGTTTGCGCTGGAGGCACGGGGTGCGCATAACATAAATTTTGTAAGTCCGACCCATTTTGCGTTGCCGATACTTTGTGCGATAATCCGCGCGCGGCAGAAGGGCTTGCGCGTGCCGATTGTCTGGAACTCAGGCGGCTATGACTCAATTGAAGTGTTGCAGGCGCTTAACGGATGGGTGGAGATTTATATGCCCGATGCAAAATACGCCGATAATGCATCCGCGCAAAGGTTCTCCGGGGTGAAAGACTACTGGGATGTTTTGCGTGCCAACCTTGTGGAGATGCACAATCAAGTTGGCGATTTGGAGGTTGAAGGTGGGATTGCAGTAAGAGGATTACTTGTGCGGCATCTTGTGTTGCCGCAGGGATTGAGCGGAGCGCGGGAGGTGGTAGAGTTTCTGGCGCGGCGTATATCTTCTAACACCTTTGTGAACATTATGGGGCAGTATCGTCCGTGCTATCAGGCGAGGCGTTATCGGGAGTTGATGGAGGGGATTGACTGGTTGGAGTTTGAGGCGGTGAGGGAACGGGCGCGGGAGTTGGGGCTGCGCCTTGCGAAATGAGGCTCTTTGCCACAAGCAGCAGCATCACAAATCCGCCGCCAAAGATTCCCAGTATTCCGCCTACCAGCGCGAAGAGCCATTTCTGGGGGAATACAGGTTTGTCAGGCGGAACAGGCTTTACCGCCACCCTGACATCTTCGGGCGGTTCCGCAAGCGCAAGCCTCGCCTCCTCCACACGGTCTTTCAGCATATCATAGGGCGTTTTCAGAACCTCAACTTCTCGCTCCAAAACTGTTCGCTGACGGGTTAGGTTCTCAATCTGGGTGCTTATGTTTTCAAGGTTTGATGACAGGTTTTTCACCTCATCATCCAGCATTTTAATCTCATCCTCTTTCTGGCGGATTGTCACCAGAAGTTGGCGTCTGCGTGCTTGAAGGCTTAAGAACTCCTCCCACAAGGAGAAGAACTCCTTTTTGGCGGAAGTCAGGCGTTGGAGGAGGGTTTCGTTTCTCTGGCGAAGGTCGGC
This sequence comes from uncultured Planctomycetota bacterium, assembly GCA_964584815.1. Lineage (GTDB taxonomy): Bacteria > Planctomycetota > SKW154 > SKW154 > SKW154 > CAZPBO01. The sequence continues at coordinate 5,998 of CAZPBO010000036.1, read as the reverse complement.
AAGCAGAGCCTGTTTTTCAGCGTGTTCGGTTGAGAGTTTTTGCAGTCTGTGGGATATGGTTGAGAGCCGTTCTTTGAGCCGCGCCACATCCGCCGCTGCCAGAAGCGACTGCAGCAGGATTTTCTTGTGCGTTTCGGACTCCTTCTCCGAAACCAGCCTTAGTTTGGATATGTTTTCCGCTTTGCCGCGAAGGACCGCCTCCCACAGCGCCTGCTTCTCGGGCGCCAGAACCTCCATTTGTGTTTTTGGTACTCCCTTCAATGCCGCCTGAAGTGATTTCAAAAACGCTTCCTTTTCGGCGAGTGTTGCCGCCAATGTGTCGCTTTCCGCACGCAGTTGCCGCAGTGTCTCCGCCAATGTCGTCACCTCATTTTCCAACCCCTCTATGTCGTGCTCTTTACGAAACCTGTCATAACTTGTCTTGGCTTGTTCATAACGCTTCTTGGTTTCGGCTATCTGGCTCCGCAACTCACCAACCAGACCTTTCTCGGGAGGAATTTCACCTTCAAATGTTCCCGCCCAGTTGCCGTCAACAAGGTATGCTTTCAAGCGCTCTTTGAGCAGTTTCTCCTCCTGCTTAAGACGGAGTAGGGCGGAGTTGCTTTCAAGGAGGGCGAGTTTTTTGCGCGAAAGGCGTTCCACTATTTCGGCGCGCGTCTTTTTCAGCAGGTCAATGTTGTGTTTTGCGTCAAAGTCGTGGAGTCTTTTTTCGGCGTCGGAAAGGCGTTTGCGTGCCGACTCAAACTGTTCCCGAACGAACCGCTCGGTGTGCTGTGCCTGGGTCGTCGTTAAACGGACAGCCATTTCTTGAAAGACCTTAAGCCAGGCGTCAACCGCTCTGGCTGCCATTTGAGGGTTGTCAAGACGCATTTTCAGAACCAGTGCAGGAGCATGCTCTTTTCCCATCTCCACTGCTTGAACCGCCGCGCCGCTTTTTAAGTCCCTCAACCTTAAACCGTTTTTTTGGGGGAGCCGTCTTATAACTTCTGCAAGGACTCCTTCTGTCAGCAACATTTGTTTGTAGGCTTCAACAGGCAGGATTGAGGGCTTCATAGGGGAGCGGAATTTGGGCGGCGCTATGACGGCTGTGCCTGTTGCCTCATACTCCTGCGGCAGAGCCAGCGCAATGCCGACCCCCGCCAACGCCCCCGCAATCCCTATCAACGCTATCTTCCACCAGCACTTGAGCAGACCAAGAAGTAGGTCAACAAGATAGACATCATCCTGTTGCACACCGTTTCCCATTATTTTATCTCCTTAAGTGTCTGGGCGATTGCAGAGGAAAGTTCTACCAAATCCTGCTCGGTATGCGAACGCGAGACGGAGATTCTTAAAGATGCGGCGCCTTTGGGAACGGTCGGATATCTTAAAGCGGCGACAAGAAAACCGCGCTCAAGGAGCGCCTCCCTTGCGGCAACCGCGCGACGCTCATCCCCAACCACCACCGCAATTATCGGTGTTTGCGGCTCCTGATTTATCAAACCTCGCTCCATAAGGGCACGGGAAAGAAGTTTAATATTGCTGTGCAGTTCTGCAATAAGGCTTTCGCCTTTATGGAGGAGGAGTTTTGCGGCTTCTGCTGCTGCTGCGGCGACAGGTGGCGGCAGCGCTGTGCTGTATATACCCGTGCGCCCATAATTTATCAGCATGTCCACAAGTGCGGGAGACCCGCTCAGAAAGCCGCCGTGCACCCCCAGCGCTTTGCCCAGAGTCCCCATCACAACATCAACACAACCAACAAGATTGAAGAACTCCTCAATGCCGCGTCCCCGCGGAGGCAGTGTTCCTGTGGAGTGCGCTTCATCCACCATCAGGACGGCGTTGTGGCGCCGCACCACTGCCGTTATATCCTCAAGCGCGCATATATCGCCGTCCGTGCTGAAGACACCTTCTGTCACCACGAGTCGCAGCGAGTCGGCATTGGTCTGGGAGAGGAGTTGGTCAAGATGCTGTGCGTCGTTATGGCGGAAGATGAGGGTGGTGGCGCGGGACAGACGGCAGGCGTCTATGATGGATGCGTGGTTGTTCTGGTCGGAGAGTATAAAGTCGCCTTGTGTGGTGAGGGTTGTGATGGCGGCGATGTTTGCGTGGTAGCCTGACGGAAGCGCGAGCGCGGCAGGACGGTGCTTCAAAGCCGCAAGGTTTTCTTCAAGGGAACGCAACTGGGGGGAGTCGCCGCAGATAAGGCGGCTGGCGGTGGAGGATGCGCCTTCCCGCAGCGCCGCTTCCCTCATCGCCTCCACCACCTGCTCATCAAATGCCAGCCCCAAATAGTCGTTGGACGCGAAGTTGACCACCTCCCTGCCGTCTGCGCGGATGAGCCGCCCGCGCCTCTCAACCGCCAACACCCTTCTTAAAAGCCCTTCTTCTTTGGCAGCCTCAAGCATTGACAAAATTCTTGCTTCAAGCATCGCTCTCCTTTCCTGTGAGGTCAGCAAGCATTTCTGTGATGCGGATGGGGGCGAGACGGATAAGGACCTTTTTGCGCTTTGAGCGCAGCCCGTCCACTATTTTAACCCCATCTTCAGGGAGTCCGAAGGTTCTGGCGAGGAGGCGGATGAGAGCACTGTTGGCGCGTCCACCCTCAGCCTTTTGACGCACCTCCACCAGCAGACGCCCGTTCTTCTCACCAAGAACGCGTGTTTTGCGGCTGCCGGCGCGCACAAGAAGCGGCACTATTGCCGCCCCATCAGATGCCTTTTCTATTTCAACCACTTAAGAAACTCCTTAAAGCGGTTGACGGTTGGAGCAAGGGCAGGGTCGTTGATGGAGTTAAGTTTCGCCTCCGCATCAGATTCCAGCCCGCGGAGTATCAGAAACGCCGCTTTGCCCAACTCAACCTGTGCGCCGCTGCCCATCGCCTCATAAAGCGTAAGCATATCCTTGACGGTGAGGTTTTGCCATTTACAGGATGTCTGAGGGGATTGGGGTGTGTTTCCGAGACGGATGAAGACTCTCTGCTCGTCTGCTGCAACAACAGGACCTTCCGAGCGCTTGATTTTGAGGCGCACTTCTTTGCGGAGAGAAGCGTTGTTTATAGCGGCGATAAGGGCTTTGTGGTGGTCGCGCCAAGTGTTGATGATGAGGGCTGCGATTCTGGCGAGGCGGCGATATTGGGGGGTCTCAATGCGGAGTTCAGCGCGACGCAGCGTGTTAACAGCATCATCAGGGCGGAACTTGGCACACAGGCTTCGTGCGTCCTCCCAGACGCCCGCCAGAGTCTCCGAATCGCGCCGTAACATACGCTGCTGTTCTTGCACTTTCTGCGCCTTTTTCGCCTCTTCAAGACGGCTGCGCAGCAGGGCGAACATCCGCGGCGCATCTCCCAGCCCGAAGTTGGGCTCCCGCTCCTCTATAATCCGCCCCGCTTCTTCCAATTTCCCCGCCCGCAACAATCGCAGAACTTCCTCCTTCAACTTATCCAAAGCCTCCCGTTCTTTCAGCACCAGGGACGCCATCTCCGCGTTAATCCGCGCCATCGCCGGCGTATCACTATACTCTTTGGGAAACATCTCAAGTATTGTCCTTGCTTTCTGGAATTTGCCCTTCTCCACGCATTTGCGCGCCTCTTTTATCAGACCATCCGCAGAGCGCTCCGCCTCCTCAAGCCGCTTCTTGTGTGCCTCCCGCGCGCGTGACACCGCATCCACCATCTCCTTTGCTATCTTTGCCGCCTCGCTTCCAGCATACTCCCTCATCACCAGGCGGAACAGCCTTTCCGCTTCATCAAAACTTCTTTTATGGTTGTCCCAGAACCGCCGCGCCTCCCGCAACCTCAACATCCCACGCTCCTCAAACCGCCTTACCTCCTCTGACAGCCTCTTCATTAAGGCGTGTTTGGTCTTCTCCACCCGCTCCTTCGCATAGGGAACATCTGCGAACTTCTTAAGCAGGGTTTTAAGCGAGCCGACCGCGGATTGGTATCTTGTTCGCAACGCTCTTATGCGTGCCGCGGGGGAGGGATAGTCTGCCGCGCAGCCTGCATCCCATTCATTTTGCACATCCTTAACCGCAGAGACGAACTCCTTGCGCCGCTTCTCCATCCGTTTCCTTTGCGCACGAATCATCGCGCTTGACAAAAACGCCACCGCAACCGTCACAAGAATCACCGCAACAAGCCCGCCCACCACAAGCAACAACCGTCTGTGCACCTGCTTATCCGTCAGAGCAGGACGCGCTACCCTCACCCGTTTCTTCAACTCCTCAAGCGCCTCAACCACCTCACTTGCTGACTGAAATCGCTTGTCGGGCTCCTTCTCAAGCATCTTCTCCACGACCTGGCAGAGGGGCTCTGGCACATCTGGCGCCGCTTCTTTGAGCGGTTTGGGTTTCTCCTTAATCTGTTTGTGGATTATCTCGGGGAGCGTTTTGCCGCTGAAAGGTGGGTGTCCTGCCAGCATATGATAAAGGGTGGCACCAAGTGCGTATATATCGGCGCGGTGGTCTATTTTGTCGCAACGCGCCTGTTCTGGCGCCATATACAGAGGACTGCCCCACAGACGCTCCTCCTTTATCGCACCGCCAGGAGGCACCCGCCGCGCTATCCCCAAGTCCCCTATCTTCACCACCCCGTCTTCTGTCAGCATCAGATTGGCGGGTTTTATGTCGCGGTGGACTATGCCCCGCTGCTCCGCGTACTCCAACCCCCGTGCCGCATCTATCGCCATCGGTATCACATGCCGCGCTTTCAGCCGCTTCTCCTTGCTTATCAAGTCCGCCACCGAACCACCCGCCATAAACTCCATTGACAAATAATAAAGGTCTCGCCACTTGCCCACATCATATACATGCACTATGTTGGGATGGTTCAGTTGCCCCGCACTCCGTGCCTCCCTCACAAACATCTCCACAAATTTTGTATCCTTGCACAACTCCGGCGAGAGTATCTTCAACGCCACCGTCCTGTCAAGGCTCAACTGCAGCGCCTTATATACTGTTCCCATCCCGCCGCGACCCACGCGTTCTGTTATGAGATAACCCGCCACCGTCTGACCCGTCACTGTATCCTGTTTCCGCCAACGCTCATGTGGAATAAATGTTAAAAGACAGTCCCCCACCTCTATCCTGTCCCCTACCCGCAACTCCTGCTCCCCGCTCACCTTCTCACCGTTCAGATATGTGCCGTTGGTTGAGCCTGGGTCGCGGATGTAAAACGCCCCGTCCCGTCCCTCCACTTCAAAATGATGGCGTGATACGAGCGGGTCGGTCAGGACGAGGTCACAGTCCGCCGCGCGCCCCACACGCACCACGCGCCCCTGCTCCACCTTCACCGCTTTACCCTTCTGTGGTCCCCTCTCCACAAGCAACAGCGCCATCACAACCCCCCAACTATCGCCGTCCCTATCCGCACATCTGTCGCACCTTCCTCCACCGCCACCTCATAATCCGCCGTCATCCCCATGCTCAACCTGCAGACGATGCCAAAATCCCGCTCCAGACGCTCTGACAACTTCCTTAAACGCGCAAAATAGGGACGCGCCTTCTCGCTGTCCTCAAAGAACGGCGCCATCGTCATCAACCCCTCAAACTTCAAACCACCCACCCCTAATATATGTTCCACCAGTTTCGGCGCCTCTTCCTCTGATATCCCAAATTTCGTTGCCTCCTCGCTCGTCTTCACCTCAACAAAAACTGGCAGAATCTTCCCCGCCGCCGACGACCGCTTCCCCAACTCTTCCGCCAAACGCGTGCTGTCCACTGAATGAACACAGTCAAAAAGTTGCACCGCTTTTTTGGCTTTGTTGCGCTGCAGGTGCCCTATCATATGCCATCTCACCTCCTTTGCCGCATCCTGCAGACTTTCCTTCTTCGCCGCCGCCTGCTGCACATAATTCTCTCCTATGTCGGCAATACCACACCGTATCAGCGCTCCTATCACATCCGCGTCCACAGTTTTTGTCACAACAATAAGCCGAATGTCAGCGGCGTCGCGCCCCGCTCTCCTCGCCGCATCCCTTATCTTTCCCCGCACATTCTCCAATCGCTCCTTTAACAACCT
>CAZPBO010000035.1:0-24969 GCA_964584815.1 uncultured Planctomycetota bacterium | reverse complement strand
ATAAGGCACAAGAAGACGGGCGCGATTCTGTTTATGGGTCGTGTCACCAACCCAGCCACGCGCTGACACCGTTTCCGCAACGCAACTTGTTTTGGGCTGCGGATTTACCCCGCAGCCCTTTTTCTACCTGTGTGGCTTGCGACCACACCTCTGACGCGAAATCGCGACTTCAAGCAATCATCGTCGTTTTTACTGATGAAAAACAACTTCTCCGTCGTCAATAATATATGGGTTAGGAGGCGCAGGATTGGTAAAACGGCTTGTGGGAGTTTTTGTTCTCTGTCTGGTTTTTGTGTGTGGATGTGAGCCGGGGTTTTTTATCAGTTTACTTGTTTATCAGTATCAGCAGGAGAAGAAGAACAGGCTGCGCATAAAGACGAAGTCCCTACCTGATGGCGTGCTGAACCAACAATATTCGGTTTACTTGAGGGCTACAGGCGGCGAAAAGCCATATAAATGGAGCATAACGGATGGGCGTCTGCCGCTTGATTTGACTCTGAACGGCGACACAGGGCTGATATCGGGTCTGCCGAAGGAGGCGGGGTTGTTTGCCTTTACGGTTAAGGTGGAAGACGCCAAAGGTGACACCGCTTCTCGTCAGTTCTCCTTCACGGTTCAGTCTGAGGGACAGAGCACCTACACTTTGACGGTGATAAGCAATTATGGGGAGCCGGTGCCTGGGGAGGGCGCCAACGAAATTGCCGCAGGTATTGAGATAACCGCCACCTGCGGTCCCAACCCGTATCCCGGTCCAGACCCCAACTCGGGAACGCGCTACAAATGCGTCGGCTTCAACGGGTCAGGTTCAGGTCTACCCGCCAACTCTACCGACACTTCCGTCACATTCACTATTTCTGAGGACTGCTCCATCACCTGGCTATGGGAGGTGCAGCACAGGTTAGATGTGACGGTGGAGCCTTTTTATGGCGGCAGGGTGAGCATATCGGGTCCCGGAAGCGATGCGCCGTATTACACTCAAGGCGACAAAGTCACTCTCACCGCCAATCCAGCAACAGGTTTCGTCTTCGTCGGCTGGGTCGTCAACGGTGGCGAGGAGAATGCCAACCCGCTTGACATCAGTATGGACGCACCGATTGAGGTGGTGGCGGTTTTTCGCAGCACCACTCTGTTCGTGGATGCGACAAATGGGGACGATTCCAATAACGGCTACACAAAATACACCCCATTTGCGACCATAGGGAAGGCGCTTTCGCAGGCATATGATGGCGACACAATCGTGGTATCTGACGGCACATATTATGAGCACGACCTTGATTTTGCGGGCAAAGAGGTCCATCTGAAGTCATCAGGTGGCGCTGGCAACTGCACTATTGATTGCGAGGGGGCAGGACGGGCGTTTTGGTTCCACAACGGCGAGGGGCAGAACTCCATTGTTGAGGGTTTCATCATAAAAAATGGGAGCGCCTCATCAGGTGGTGCAGTTCTTTGTGAGGGTGCTTCTCCGACCCTGCGTTCCTGCATTTTTGTAGACAACAATGCGAGCCAGTCAGGAGGTGCTGTTGCTGCCAGCAACTCCAATCTAACAATTGAGAACTGCCTATTTGCGGCGAACTCCGCTGGTCTTGGCGGCGCCATCTCGCTCTCAAACTCAAATGTGACGGTCGTCTCCTGCACGATATCACGCAACTCCGCCACAACCGGTGGCGGCATATATGTCGGCACAACTTCTCAAGTGGATGTCGCAAACACAATAATCTGGTCAAACAACGCCACCGCAGACGGTGCGGCTCTCTATATAGTCGCCGGCAGTAATGTAGAGTTCACAAATTGTGATGTGCGCCAGACCGAGATTGCCGGCAACGGCACCTACAACACCACAGGATGCATATCATCCAACCCGCTTTTTTATGCCCCCTTAAATGGCGACTTTCATCTGCGCGGAAACTCCCCCTGTATTGACGCCGGTGACAACTCCTTCACCACTTGGAGTTACGACCTTGACGGGCGTAAAAGAATCTGGGACGGCAACGGGGACTCCACCGCAACCGTGGACATCGGATGTTATGAGGGCGCCTGGCACACTGTCTCTCCACTGGTAGGGCAGACGATTCAGGACGCCATTGATTCGGCTTTTGACGGCGATGTTATCGTGCTCAAATCAGGAACATATTCAGGTGCTGGCAACTACGACCTTGACACAAAGGGCAAGGCGATTTTGATTTTCGGTAAGGAAGGAGCGGACTCAACCATTATTGACTGCAACCAGCAGGGGCGCGGGTTCATTTTTCAAAGAGGAGAAACAGAAGATACGGTCATATTTGGGGTTACGATAAGGAATGGTAAAGTGAGCGGCAACAACGGCGGAGGGATTACGATTGTGAACTCCTCTCCGCAGATTGCGGGTTGTATAATAGAGAACTGCGTTGCGGAGTCTGCTGGAGGTGGCGGATGCGGGGGAGGAGTTATGATTGCGGGTGGTTCTCCGCAACTGCTTTATTCGGTGATAAAGGACTGCGATGCGGCGCAGGGTGGTGGCGCCTATGTTTACAACGCTTCTGCCACCTTCATCGCGGTGCAGTTTCAGAGTTGCAGCGCCCAGTGGGGCGCGGGCTGTCTTTGCGCCACAAACGCAAGCGCCACATTTGAGTTCTGCGTCTTCACCTCAAACGACGCATCGGGCGCAGGTGGTGGTGTGGAGTTTTACCAATCCGCCGACTCGGAGATGAGGAACTGTGCGTTCATCTCCAACAACGCAGGACAGTCAGGCGGCGGGGTCGTAACCGCCGGATGTAACCTGACTCTGGCAGGCTGCCTTGTGGTAGGCAACAGCGCCACAGTCAGTGGTGGCGGTCTCCGTTGTGGAGACGGCACCCTCACACTCATAAACTGCACCGTTGCAAGCAACACCACAAAAGGTGGTGGTGGCGGTCTCCTCATCACCACAAACGGCACCGTCATCGTTAAAAACTCCATCATCTGGGGCAACGCCGCCGATGGTGACGGCGACCAAGCATACAGCGAAGATTCCTCCGCATCCCTTGACCTGTCCTTCTGCGATTTCCCAAACTCAAAAAGCGATTTCGCAGGAGACGGCTCCCTTTCCTATTCCCACTGCATACACAAAGCACCAAGATTCAATGGGGCAGATGACTTTCACCTTCGCTCCACATCTCCCTGCATTGACGCCGGCTCCAACAACGAGGTGCCGTCCTCGCTTGACTGCGACCTTGACGGAAAAAGACGCATCATAGATGGAAACTCAGACTCAAATCCTGTCGTTGATATGGGCTGTTACGAGTATCAGTAAGTGTTGTGGGAAAATCTGTCAGCAGGGGTATTTCGCGCTTACGCCGGGCGCGGCGTCTATTTTTGCCGCTTCTGTGGTTTGTTTGACCATCTCTCAAGCAGGCGCTGTGCTTCCTTGCAAACCTCCTCCGCCTCTTTATGCTCCTTCAAGATGCGTTGCAGACTACCCAGCGCTTTGTCCCATTTCCCCAACTTTGCCTGAACCTTCGCCAGCGCCAGAAGGGTTTCGGGCAGGCAGTTGGCGGGCTTTTCGCAGTCCTTTGCGGTGTTGGCGTTGACAAACCCCTCAAGTTCAAGGAGAGCGAGTTTCCAGCGGTTTGAGCGTGCGAGCGCCCGCGCTCTGAGCAGGCTGAACTCCGTGGTCAATTTGTCCTGCGGCAGTTGCCACTCCCAGTCATCCAGCCGCTGCAACGCGTTCTCATACTGCCTTGCCTCAATCAGATGGTGGGTCTCAAGGATGAACCTGCCGCGGCGCACATTGGCGTCCTCCCTGTAGAACATCGCTGACATAAGACGCGCACGCTCATACGCCTTCTGCGCCTCTCCGTAGCGTCCCATAATGCGGTAAACATCGCCGATGCGAATCTGGGCGCGCTTGGCGCAGCCCGGACTCTCTGTGGCGTAGTGGGTCAGAACGCCCTGATAAATGGAGAGCGCTTTCTTAAAATCGCGCCGCAGATAGAACGCCACATCCCCCAACCCCAACTCCGCCTGCGCACGCCACCACAAATCCTTCACCTCACCAAGCAACCTCTTCAGATACCCTTCCGCCTTCGCCGCGGAACCCTCCCTTTCAACAAGCAGTTTCGCCGCATCCCTCAACGCACGCCATAAATCCCGCCCCTTAAAAATCCCACGCGTGATTCCCGCCTCAAGCGCCCTCAAGCGAAGCCCCTCATCCTCCCCTACCTCCGCCAGCGCCACCACCGCCTTCAAACCTTCGGCGTCCATCTTCCCAAAATCGTAATCCTTCAACATCCGACAGTACTCCTTGGCGCGACTCCTTTGGCGATAGAAGAAGGAAAAGCCGACATAAGACTGAAGATATGCCACCTCCTTCTTTTTGCCCACATACGCTGTCAACTTCACCCTGTATCTGCCGGGGTGGAGGAAGAGATGGCGGATGCTGTCCCCTTTCGCTTTCTGCCCATCGCCGAAGTCCCATTCAAAGGTGACATTGGCGGGGGCGTTGCGCGTCAGTGCCCGAAACGCTATCTCCACTATCAAATGCCCACCCGGCAACTGCGCCTCCGATACAGGCTTGGGGCGGATTTCTACAGAGAAGTCAGCGCCATAGCGCTGCAGCCTCCCCACCTTCGTTTCCAAAAATGTCGGGAAATATTTCTGCTCAACAAGATAGACGCGCTTGTCCCCCGGACGCCACCAACCAAGCACGCAAGCCTGCCCTCCTTCCGTCTCCTCGTGGTAGTATTCAATGCGATGCAATCCTTTTTTGAGTTGCACTTCGGCGTTGCGCTCGCCGTAAACCGCCGTCGGACCGTGCCGTCCAGCCCACGCCACCACCATCCTGCCGTCTATGAAGACAAACGACGATTCATCAGAGTTGGTGGCAATGCGGTATTTGCCGTCTTTGGGAACCCACAACCAGCCGCGGTATATGGTCATATAATGGTCTGATGGACCCCAGGGGTTGAAGCCGCTGAAAATGCGGCGCACAATTCCTCTTCCGTAAACCACTTTTGAGCGTTCAAGGAGCCGTTTGAAGTCCGCCCAAGAGTTGCAGGGACCGCGAGGGCGGCTGCGCGTCTCCATTATCAGCCCTACGCGAGGACGCTCCTTCACCTCCAACTTGACCGCATCAGGGTTGTTGTAATAGACAAAATAACGGCGCACACCGCGGTATGTCTTAAAAACCAACTCCACACGCCCGTAAGGCTCCGCCCAGATAACGAGCGTTTTGCAGACGCGTCCGTCGGCGGTGACGACCCTTATGTCGGAAGCGTCTTTTTTGAGCGCAGCAGATGCCCAAAAACGCGCAAATGCCCAGTCCGTGAAACCTGCACCCTCGCCTTCCAACTTTATCGAACGCCTATAACGCCATTTCGTGTCCCACCATCTCTGCGCGTATGCACAGGTCGCAGATGCAATCACCACAAGCAGCGCCACAACCCGTATCACTTTTTCTTGTCCTCCCCGTAAACTTTTTTCTTCTGCTTTAGCGCTTTTTCGGATTCAGACGGGGTGGTGTCCGCCACGCGCCGAACCGACACATCGTCCACGAACGCCTCACCCCGCGGCCAGTAGACCAAAAGATGCACCCGTCCCCATTTTATTTTGTACGACGGATGGCGCACCTTGAAAACCATCCAGAACTCTTTCCAGTTGTTCAATTCTTCTTTTTCGGGGTTGCAAGGCAGGTGCGCACGGTATACCTCTCTTTTTTCTCCGTCTATCTCCGCGTATCCTTTCACAAACGCCTTCATTTTGGGACCCTTGCTGAAGTAGCGGAGGCGGAAGAGGTATTTTTTGCCGTGTTCAAGGGGAAAGTAGTGTGACCAGATTTGTGCACCGTATGTGGCTGCGACGGTGTCATACTGCTCTTTCTCCGTAGGACGGTGTGACATCTTTGCTGGCGGGCGTTTATCTTTTGGCAACTTCATCTCCTTCCAGCGCCTCTTTAAGTCAGAGAGCAGAACATCACTGTCAAACTTGAGACATTTCCCTTTGCCTGTCGGGCTTTTAACCCAGAAGACGGTCAGGTCGTCGGGCTCGTCCCAGCCTTCAGGCACATCCTTTCCCGCTTCAAAGTCGCCGTTTTTGACCAGTTCTTGCCCCACTGTTTTGGGCGGTTTCTCCTCATCTTCCTGCGCAAAAAGCAGCAGCCCAAGGAAAACAGACAGAAGAACAAACCGTCTCATATCGTTTCTCCTCACTTTGTCTTTGCCAGGTTTTGATAATAAGCACGGAGGATTTGGCGGAAGCGTTCGGGTTGCGGCTCTTTCTGTGCGGAGAGAATCTCCTCGCGTAGTTCTTTTGGGAGTCGTTGGAGTGCTTCGGCTTTGGCGCGTAGTTGTGAGATTTGCCGCGCCTGTTCCATAAGCGCCGCAACAGCACGGTTTTTCTGACGGAGGAAGCGGTAAAGGTTTTTTGCGGGCGCGGTGGGGGTGTTTTTGAGGGCGTCTGCGGCGGCGGACATTGCCTGTGCGGCGGCGAGCGCCGCGTCCGCATCCATACCGTGCTTCTTAAGCGTCCTCGCCAGACGCTCCGCACGCTCCGCAAGCAGCGCCTGCTTCCCCGCCAGACGCTTCAACTGCTGCGCCACATCAGGCGGCACAGGTCCGCGCAGACCTTCCTCCCCGCCGCCAGAGAGTTTGCCTCCACCTGTGGCTCCACCCGGCGTCTGCGGACTTCTGTCCTTTACGCTGCCCGCTTCATATGGGTCAGGCGTTAAGCGGGTGGGGGTCTGCCGCCCACCTTTCCCAGTCGCCTCCTGCTCCACGAACTGCCCACTGCTGCGTCCCATCCGTCCTTCGCCGCTGCGTCCGCCGACCTCGTTGCGGTTCGGCATCAGATTGCCCGTTATCCCTTTGGCGGACATACTGCTTATCGGTCCGTCCATCGCCGTCCATCCCGCACCCTTGTCAAATGAGCCCGCCCAAGCGCTGCTCACATCCTCCACCTCATCACCCAACTCGTCCTCTCTGTCTATCAAATCGCCTATTATGTCCTCCAACTCGTCGGGCAACTCCGCAAGGGGAATCTCCTCCTGCTGCGGCGGCTCCTGCATCACCCACTTTATGTTGTCGCGAACATCGCTCAACCACCGCTCAAGATTCTCCACAAGTTCCTCCGCTTTCTCCATCGCCCCTTTCGCTGTGGGAACCGCCACCTCAACCTCCCTCCGCGTGAACGCGTCCTTTGCCAACTTCACCTCCTCAAACATCTCTATCAACTCTTTTCGCTGCGTTGAATCGCTGAAGTCCTGCTCAGGCAATCGGCTCAAATCGGCTTTCTTGTCCTCAAAGAACTTCTCCCATTTCGCCTCCGTCTTGGTCTGCTTGTCCCAGACCTGCTCATCGCCCTCCGTCCAGTTCTCAACACCCTTTTTGCGCAACTGCTCACTTGCGTTGACCACCTCCTTCTGCTCCTTTACGAAAGTCTCAAGCCCTTTCTTGACCTGCTCCCAGAATTTGATGGTTTCGGATTTCTGTTTGAGGGCTTTGAGTTGCCCTTTCGCTTTTGAGAGTTGGGCAAGCATATTTTTGATATCGGCGAGGAGTTTTTTGAGTGCGGCGATGGCTTCATCTTGGGCGGTAACGGCGGTTTTTGCGGCGCGGGGGTCCTTCTTCGCCGCCACCAGCGCCTTGAACGCACGCAGCATCGCACCCTCACCAACCGCGGTCAGCACCACCTTGACACGCTCCTCCCACGGCGAAAGTGCGGAAAAGTCCGCGACCTGTAGCGTCTGACGACGCAGAAAATCCTGCGCCGCCGCCAAACGCTCAAATCCCCTCCCCCGTGCAGTCGCCTCCCGTATCCTTATCTGCTGGCGCAAGATACGCTCTATCTTACTACGCAAATCGCCGAGCCTTTTGCGCACAAGACGCATCTGCTCCGCAGCCGATATCACCCGTATATGCACCCACGGCGTCGCCACAACCTTCCTTGAGGGATGCCCGTCCGAAGCAAACGCCCTTACGCGCCAGGTCTGTCCTGGTTTTGCATCAGAAAGCGGCAAAGTGTAGGTTATATGGCTTTTGCGCGGCGGAATTCTTCCTTTGGTTAGGTCATTGCGCACCAGTTTCCTGCCGTCTGGTCCTTCAATCTCAAAACCTACCGCCACAACCGCCAAATCATCCTCGGCTTCAGCCAGAAGATGAACATCGGAGGCGGTTTCGGAGACAAGCGTTATGTCGCGCCTTGGCGTAAGCAGTTGCACGACAGGTGGGGCGTCTTTTTTGACTTGAAGTGTGTAGGTGTAACGGCAAACATTGCCGTTCTTATCGGAGAGGTGGATATGATAGGTTGCGGATTTGCGGGGTGTGAGCGTCCAGACGGCGGTTTTGCCGGAAACTGCGGCGGAGAATTTTCGCCCATTCAACTTGATGCTCGCCTCATCCAACTCCTGCATAGAGGAAACAACCATCTGGAGTGTGGTTCCTGAAACAATCTGGATATTGAGAGCGGCGTTTCTGATGGTCTGTGGTGGCAGGTGTGAGTATGCGGGGAAGTTGAATGTTATGTCGGCGCGTTGGATGGTGGGGCGGTAAACGACGCGGATGTGGAAGGGACCGGCAACGGCGTCGCCAGCGGCTATGCTGTATGAGAGGTTCTCCCTGACGGATGGGATGGTGTGGACGAAGCGGCGTCCGTCAAAGCGCATTGCAACTGCCTCACCGTTGCCGATACGGATGAACGCCTGCTGTGGCGTCGGCGCCTTCACCGTTGCCGCGACCGTCAAAGCCTCCCCCCACAAAACAGACGCGTCGCCGGGCTCCACAGATATTTGAGTCGCCGTTATCGGTGCGATGTTTGAGCGAAAGCGGATGTAGCGGATGATGCCGTTTTTGAAGTATGTGGGGGCGACGACGAGATAGGCGAGCAAGCAGGCGGCGACAAGCGTTGCGGCAAAGGCAAGTTTGCGGAGACTACGCCGCGGCGCTACCTCCTTCGCCTCCACCCGCCCCGCAAACTGCGCAGCATCCTCCACCACGCGCTCCACCATCAACGCCGCCAGACCTTTGTGCTCCCTCCTACTCAATTGCACCGCGTTTATCAGGAGGTTCTCCGCCTCGGGGTAACGCTTTTCCGCCGCCAGCGCCGCCTTCTCCTCATCCACACGCCTAAGCAGCGGACGCAATATCCGCCACACAAGCAGATAGCATCCAAGCCCCGCAAGCCCGAAAAATCCCGCAGCACGCAGCCACCACGGTAAGTGCAAAATGTTGTCCAGCAGCACCGCAGCGGTCACAACACCGCCGAAAACCGCCACAGAAAAAAGAAAACCCCTTAACAGATGCATTCCCTGCAGCACTTCCGAAACTTCTCGCAGTTTGCGCGTCAGTCTGCTCTTTGCCTCGCTCATTTATCTCCACCTCCAATCCTTATATCCTTTTTGACTCCGCCGCCGCGCCTTAAGTCTATGTCGGAAAGTGTGGGATAGTAAACCGCCTCACGCAACCTGTCTTTCTCAAGACGCGTGGGGAAGTTTTCACGGAAGACTTCACTGCGGCGCACCATATGCCAGTTCTTGCCCGCCCTGGCGAGCCACGCAAACTCCCACTCCACGAAAAGATACGGCTCACCGCGCTTTTTCTCGCCGTACGCTTTACGCCGCCTCACCTTCCTTAAAAACACCCTACAGTCCGCCGCACCACCCGCTATCCTCCCCACATACTTCTCCTCACAAAACTCCTCTATTGAGTTGATATAGTCCACAAGCGCCTTCTTGGCTTCATCGTCCAGTTTCTCCCCCAGCGCACCCTCACCCGCCACTCCCAGACCAAAATAGACCTGATGCTCTGTCACAACAACAAGGTCATAGACCCCGGGAAGAAGGTTTTTGAAACGGTAGGTTTTTGCGCCTTTATCCAGTTTCGCGCGGAAAACTTCCCCTGTCACCTGCCGCACCGCATAGACCGCCTCCACCACGCCTTCCGGCTGGATGGTTCCTTCAAGTTCGGTGGGCTTTGTCGGCTTTGCATCGGGAAAGAGAATTTCGCTCACCCAGACCAGGTCGGAGAACTTCTGCCCATACTTGCCCTTAACATACTTTTTTATGAGGACACGGCGTTCTGTGCCATCCTTTTGTGTCAGGGTGAGTTGGGCGGTTAGGTGGCAGCGCAGAAGGCGTCCATCACGCAGACGCACAAATGCCTGTAACTTCACCCACGGATACTTCTTGCCCAGCATCACCTTATCGGGTTTCCCCGGCTCCCGCCAGCGCCACGCCTCCTTCATCTCCTTCTCTTCAATCTCAAAACGCACATAAAGGAGGTCGGACAGCGAAACGCGAACGAAGCGTTTTGCTTTGATGACATAGAGGCGGATAGGACCTTCATCAGGGGTTGAGAGCAGCCCTTCAAACTGTTTGCCGTTTCCGTATTTGACAACGGCGGAGACGCCTCCTCCAAACGCGGGGGACGCAAAAGCAAAGACAAGAGCAAACAGCGCTGCCAACACTTGCCGCATTGTCGTCTCCTTTCCTCACCTATCTATTTTAACGCAAAGAGCGCGTTCTGTTTCTGTTAAATAAGTCCGCGTCTTTTACGGAGCCACCATTCAGAAAATAGTAGACCAAAGAGGGCGAGCATTAGCCACGGCGAATGCCACACTGGTTGGAAGGCGCCTGTTTGGGCTTCAGCCAGCGCGTTAAGTTCTGCCAGCACGGTTTCAAATTGGGGAGGGAGGACGAAGCGTCCGCGGCTGCGTTCTGCTATTCGCGCAAGCAGGTTTTCGTTGAGAAGGATTTTGCGCCATTCGGCGTTTGGTGTTCCGACGATAAGGGTTTTTTGGGTTTTGACGGGCTGTCCGTTGCGCGTGGCGCCTTCTGCACGGATTTTGTAGTGTTTGGGGGCAAAGCGTGTGATTGTGGTGGTGAAGGTCTGTCCGTGTCGGCGTAGAGGAAGCGGCTGGTTGTCGCAGAAGAGGCGCACCGATTCTGCTTCAACTGCGTTGGGGATAACAGTTATCCTTACAGGTTGTCCGCAGCGGGCGATGGGGGGCTGCAGAGTGAGGGAGAGCGGTCCTGCGGTCTGCTCTTGTGCTTTTGCCGCCCAGCGGAGGAACTGACCGAAGAAGCGCACATAAGGTGAGTTGCGTCCGAGGGAGCGGAAGCGGAAGAACCACTGCCAGAAGGTGTCGGACATAACGGCGGCGACGCGTCCTGCGCCGTAGCGTATGAACAGAAGCAGCGGCGCGGCTGTTGTGCCCGCACGCACGAACGGATGCTCTGCCAGAACCACCGCAGCGGCTTTGGCGCCCCCCGCCACATAGAGCGTCTCCAGCGTCGCCGCATCCTCACCTCTTAAATATTTCCCCAACCCCTCAAAAACGGGATGCTCCTTGCCTTCCTCCGTCAGACGGGGAGTGTAGCGTCCCACCACCTTGCGCACCGTCCCCACCCTGACGGGTAGCAGCAACTCAAGCGGTGTCGCCGCAAAATCACCACTCAGTATATGCTTGCCTGCCACAACAATCAGTGTTCCGCCGTCTGTGACAAACTTCTCCAGTTTGGCAAGTTGCCTGTCGGGCAGCATCTGGCGGGTCAAATCACCCAGTATCACCACATCAAACTTGCGCAATTCATCCGCCGTCGGCAGAGGTCCCTCAAGCGTTATCGCCTCTTTTGCTCCCTGTAGGCTGAACTGTCCTCCGCCTATGTGGATTGCCCCAACGAACTCCACATTTGGGTCGGCAACGAGAATCTGGCGGAGGAACTTGTATTCCCAACGCAGGCTGCCTTCGGCGTAGAAGATTCGTATTTTTGATTCAACGACCTGCACAAAAGCGGCGTCGCGGTTGTTCTTCTTTGTCAGTTCGCCTTTTTGCGGCTCAACGCTTGCTGTCACCTCAAAGAGTCCCGCCTCGTTTAATCGCACCTGAAACGGCACCTTCGCACGCCCCTTGCGCACCGTAACACCTTTCTTCTCCCGCACCTTGCCATTGATGCTCAATGTGACAGGAAGAGTCTCGCCCTCAAAACCATACGCGGTCACCCAACAAGTGACTTTAAGGGTGGAGCCGGTGAATAGGCGCGAAGGTAGCGGCGCAAGTCTTATGGCGATATCGGGTGTGGCGGCAGGGTCACGGCTTCCTATCCCCACCGCAAAAACAGGCGCCTTTATCCTGCCCAGAGGTCTTTCCGCAAGGACAGATGTGTCGTTGCCGTCGGTGAGGAGGAGAACAGCGTCGGTGTCGTCTGCGGCATCAAGCACCGCCTTTATGATGTTTGTCGCGCCGCCTACGGGACGGGGTTTCTGCGGCATTGGGGTGGTCTCTGTGGCAAACTGGCGGATGTTAATGGTGAAGGCATCGGATAGACGCTCCTTTGCGCGGTGGGCAAGCGAGAGAGCGGCGTCAAAACGGCTCTTTCTTTGTGGTGTGTCGGTCAGCGCCATAGAGGAGGAAGCGTCAACCAGAACGGTGAGGCTGGGTTTTGCGGTTGAGCGATGGCAGCCGAAACCTGGACGCACAAGAAGCAGTGCCAATACGGAGAGGGAGAGGATGCGTATGGCGATAAGCGGGGTTGCGCGGCGTCTTATCCGTTCCCGAACGCGGCGATAGAACAGCCATCCCACCACGCACAGCAGCACCCCAACACCTATCAGCGCAAAGACCGTTGCCGTCACTGCTTTCTCTCCAATCCGGGTAGACGGCGGTTGGCAAGCAAGAGTTCTGCAAACAACGCCGCCGCCGCCAGCAAAAACATCAACCCCCACAACTTCACACCACCACGCATCCGCTCCAGAATCCCAACCAAACTCTTCGGACGGGCGAGAATCAGCCCTTTGGCTATGCGGTGAACACGCACCCGTTGCAGGTCCGACTCACCCCTCCTCAAATTCGCCGCAAACAGAAACTCCTTTCCTGTCGCCTTCAGCCGCCACACCCCCGCCTCATCCAGAACAAAACTCACCTTCCCGTCCTC
This sequence comes from uncultured Planctomycetota bacterium, assembly GCA_964584815.1. Taxonomy (GTDB): domain Bacteria; phylum Planctomycetota; class SKW154; order SKW154; family SKW154; genus CAZPBO01. The sequence continues at coordinate 12,092 of CAZPBO010000035.1, read as the reverse complement.
GTCAGCGGCTAACTTCCGCCGCTTGCCTGAAGGTGAGACAACCAGCGCATCGGATGTCTCAAGCGTAAGGGTAACAGTCTCCCCTACAAAGTGCTGCGGAGAGGGAGGTCTTTTGGCGATGTGGTTGAGCGCGGAGAAAAGCAGAGGCAAAAACATCGGACGCAGAGGGAGATTCGTCCAGTCGCGGTCGGCGGTTGTGGCGCACAGAAGAAGGTGCCCACAAGATGCGTGCGCCTCAACAAGAAACGGTGTGCCATCCTCAAGTTGTGCCAGCACCCCATCTTTTGCCTTCAACTCCACCACCCTACGCACACGCAAAGCGCTGAAAGCATCCCCCCCTAAGTCGGCAAACACCGCAAACAACTTATGCTCCCACACAACCCGACCCAAGCGCGCAGGCTCCCCAAAACTCCTCTTCTCACCCACACCCACACCACAAACCCCTTTTAAGAAACTGTCCCACCACGACACATCGGTCCTCTCGCCAAAGAAGACCAAAACGCCACCACCATTTTTGAGAAACTGCACCAACTTTTTGGCGGATGTGGCATCCAGCCGCCGCACATTCGCAACAACCACTGCCCCATAACGGCTCATATCCTTGCCACGCAGACCCCAAACATCGGTCTCATCCACCGCAAAATCGGAAAGCGGCAAATGGGTGTTGGGGTCACGCGGACATATCGCAAAACGCAGATAGAAGCATTCATCAAGTTCCGGCAGCGGGGATGGGTCACCGTTGACGAGCAGAACAGGTGTTGTGACAGGGAGTCCTGCGACGAAATAGAAGGTGTTGTCGGCATCAAGCGCGTCGCCGTTTATGCGCATATATGCGGGTGCGGGATGCGTCAGGCTTGATGCAGGCAGCGGGGTCGTTACATTGGTCTGCGCCTTGGGTGGAACGGAGAACGGCGCAAGTGGCGCCTTGCGGGAACGCACCACAACCTCGCATCGCAGGGGCAACGCCTTTCTGCAGAAACTCTTTACAGCGGCGGAAACAAGGATATTTTTGGGGTTGAAGGGGTCGCGCTGGAGGGAAAGGGCGGTTATGGCGGCATTGGGCGGCGTTTTGGCGGAGCAGTTAACAAAAAGGGTGAAAACCTTCTCTTGGCGGAGGCGGTCACGAACGGCGCGTTGATTGAGGGCTGAATATGTGCATGCTTGGGAGTCTCCGATTATGACAAGAAGGTTGGACGCCATGTTTGCGGAACGGAAGAAGGCGATGGCGGATGAGACGGCGGATTGCAAATCGGCGTTCTGGGCGGTGGGGTGTGCGTTCTCAAGGCGCTTTACGAGGATGGAAGGGTCGGGAGAGGAGATAGGATGAGCGGGATCGGAAAGTTTGATGAGGGCGACACGGTCGCGGCGGGTCATGACCGAGAAGACCTGTTTTGCGTAATCGCAGGCGGCGGTGAAGAGGCGCTGCTCCTCCTGCGCCGCCATTGAATAGGTGTCGTCAAGGATGACAACACAGGCACAGTTGGGACCAAGACTCGCCGCCGAGCGTAGCGCCGGGCGCGCAAATCCCAGCGCCAAAAAACCAACCGCCAAACACCTCAACGCAAGCACCGCCCACTCCTCTATCCTCCGCCGACTCCTGTAGCGCTTCACTATCTCCTCAAGCAGCATCACCGAGGGGAAACGCACATTGCGCACCTTACGACGATGCGCAAGATGTATCACTATCGGCACTGCAACACCAAACAGCGCCAGCAGATACCACGGACTCAAAAACACCATCACCCAAGCCTCGCCCGCTTCGCCAAAAACCTCACAAGCAGCCAATCAAATGGCTCATCTGTGCGCGCCACAACATACTCCACCCCCTCCTCCGCAAATCGCCGCTTATACTCCCCCATCAACCCATCAAAACGCTCCTTATACTCCTGCTGGAAAAGATGCGCAGGCAACGAAACCCGCTCGCCCGTCTCCATATCCTCAAACACAAGATTGCCGCTAAAAGGAAACTCCACCTCCGTAGGGTCAAGCACCTGAAACACCACCACCTCGTGTCGGTCGTGACGAAAATGGTGAACCGCCCGCAGCACCTCGTCCTGCTCGTCCCACAAATCCGAAATGAGGACAACAAGCCCACGCCGCTTTATGGATTCAGCAATCCTATGCAGCGCATCCGTGATACCCCGAACCGCCGACGGCTTCACCTGCTCCAACTCCAATAAGATGTTCTGCAGGTGCCCAAACGACGCCCGCGGCGGCAGACGCTTCCTCAACTTCCCATCAAACAACGCCAAACCTACCGCATCCCTCTGCCGAACCAGAAGAAACGCAAGTGACGCCGCAAGATAACTCCCATACTCCAACTTGCTCAACCCATCAGAGCGATACGCCATTGACGCCGATGTGTCAAGCAATATGTGCGCCTTAAGGTTGGTCTCCTCCTGATACAGTTTTATGTAATGACGGTCACTGCGCGCAAATGCCCTCCAGTCAAAATGCTTTAAGTCATCCCCAGGGGTGTATTCGCGGTATTCAGCAAACTCAACCGAAAAACCCCGATATGGGCTGCGATGCAACCCGCTTATGAACCCCTCAACAACAGTGCGGGCGATAAGACGCAGATTCTTCAACCGCGCCAACGCCTCAGGCTTTATAAAACGCCTGCCTCGCATCCACACTCTTCCAAATCATATAGGGATTGTAACGCCAACCACCCAAAAACGGTGCGCAAAAATCCCTGCACCTCTACCTCCATATCCAACACCCAACACAAAACACGCCATCTTTCAACCTGGACTTGTCAGTGACGAGTTCCCAATACAGTGTCTGACCGACATCTATTTGTCAAAGACATACACGAAGATAGCGGCAGGAGGAAGACCGCCCTTAACACCGCCTGTTTCAATGCCGATACGAAAAAGACCGTTCTGCAACGCCGTCGTGCGCACAGGTTGCCTTACAATGCGCACCTTCTGCTCGGTCAAATTGGTGTCTTGGGGAGCGCCGGTCAGTCGCCACAGTGTGATGCTTTTGGCTGACTTAAACGGCAGTCGCACAACCACTTTCGTCGCGTCTTCAAGTTGGAGGGAGAGGAAGGCTATGGCGTAACGGCAGCCTGCGCGAAAGGCATAGCAGACCACACTTGGCACATCAACCGACTTAAGGGGCTTACGCTTGCGGCGCTTGTGGGACGGAAGCAGCCTGTGGCGGAAAGTCGGCACTTTCTGTGCCGTAACGCGGAGCATATCACCACGCAACAGACGGTTACGCAACTTCATTGCAAGAAACGCGGGACTTGGGAGGCAGCCTTCATTGTCATATGTGTGGCTTGCCCAGTTCTGACCTTGACCGAAGAAGAAATAGCAATGGTAGCGCCAGCCGAGCCGATAAGTGTCAAGCCAGCATTGCAACGCGGCAACAGCCATAGCAAGTGAGTGACCGTAAATGTTGCTGATGCGAACGGCGTCTTTGGACGCACGATGCGGGAGTGGAAACCCGCTCGGACCGCCCTCATACGAAACCAGTTCTTGCTTAAGCCCCTGCGCAAGCAGCAATTTATGCGCTTGACCTATCTTTTCATACCGCGGTCGTGCATAGACCTGATATGCCAGAAGCGTCGCCTGCCACCCATCGCGGCTCAACTCTGCCAACCCTTGCTCTCCCAACTCCCACAACCGTCCCACATAGACCGCGTGACCTTCATACGCGTTGAGCCTGCAAGCCTGACTCGCCTCCTGTCCATACCCGCTTACGCGTTTGGTTTTTTCGTCAATTCGTGCGGCGTAGTTGCCGCCGAGGCAGAACTTGATTTTGCCTGATGCGCGCTGCCAGGCAGGGTGCTTGCGCATATTCTCAATGACATACCGCGCCCAGAGTCCGTATTCGCGTCCGCCCTGATGCACCGCGCAGAACTGCCCAAATCCTATCCAATCGGCAAACAGGCGGTTGTGCCATGTCTCGTTGCCAAACTCAATGATGATTTCACGGAAGTCATCTATCCACGGTCTGCCGTGACCGCGTTGCAAAAACCGCATATACGCCCAGGGCTTTTGCTGCGGTGTGTCGCGGCGTGGGTCATATGGCTCGGCAAGATACTCAATCAGACCGCGGTATTCCTCCTCGCTGAAGAGCACCTGTATGATGAGCCACGGCACCATGCGCTGTTGCGGATTGCGCCCTGTGGCTTCAGCGAAGAAGAGTGCGCGGGCAATGGAGCCGGTGCCGCGAATATAGCAAGTCTTATGTGTGATACGAACGGTGCTGCCGCCGTAAAGAGAGAGGAGCGCACGCATTGAGACCCGCCGCAGACCGTCCCAGATGCGCAGTGCGCCCTTATGACCGCGTGTGGGCTGTGAATCCAGCAGACGCGCAAGTGTCCGTCGCCCCACAACATATGCTTGTTCTAAGTCCGACCTGTCCTCGTAGCGGAAGATTCGGCAGCAGTCAAGCCATAGTGTTCCGGGTCCGCGGAATGAGAGGCGCACACCACACAATCGGCGCTTCTCCGCCTTCTGCGCCACAAAATCGCACACATACCGCCGCCAATGCTCTCCAACATCAAACTCCGCCCTCACATCCTGACCACGCGTAAACGAAAAGACAACCTTTCCTTTCAACCCTTCCGCCTTCAACCACACCTCAAACCTATACTTCTTGCCCGTTTCAAGTGTTCCATACCAGCCGCCCCCTCCGAAAAGATAGGGTTGCTCAATGATGCAGTTCCCTTCTTGCGCGTCAATCCGAAGACAACCCCGACCCGCAAACCGCATCTCTCTGGGCAGGGGCATTTTATGCGGTTCAAACCGTAGGACACAGTTCTTCGTCCGCCACGACCAGAGGAACTTTTCGGCGCTCACCGTTTTCGGGTCCATACTGAGCCAAGTCTTCTCAAAGATGAGGTAGTCCCCGGGATACAGGTGGAGGTTGTCGGTGAAATAAACACGGCTGCGTGTCGGGTCGTCCTGCACAAGACCTGGTTTTTGGGAATGCGGCTTTGTTGCGGCTATCCAGCCCCCCATCGGGAAGCGTTTATCCCCCGGCGGCACAACGCGTGTTTTCCCAACGAAGACGAACCGCGCTGCGTGGCTTGCGTCAACAGTCATATAGTCACCTTTGCGCGCAGGTATGAGCGGCAGTTTATGCCCCTTCTCATCCACAAGGCGATAGACCCGCACCACAGCGCCTGAGAAAAGCCCCGTTCTGTAAGTGCCGTTCCATCCACTTGTGCCGCAATCAATCCGCACACCACCATCTTTGTCAACCGAGCAGACCCGTGCCAAAAAACGCAACTCAATCGGTTCGCATCCCGGTGCGCGGATAAACATATTGTGGCTGTAACGGGCTCCGCCAGGGTCACCGAAACGGTTCACCCCTATCGGCTCCATCTTTCCCGCCGGAACAACCACTTTATCCTCAACCACAAAAACCGCCTCTCCCGCAAAACCCGCCACACCCCACAGAACTACAACCATCCATAATCCCCGCAAGTCACTCTCCTTATTCGTGCATTGACATCTGTTTTCAGCGCATTGTAGCGTGCGAAAAAGCAGTCCGTCAAGCGGCTCTCTTGCGCCGCCTTATCGGACGCCCTTACAAACCCCCGCGTTAAAACGCAGTGCTTCAGGACTCCCACAGCATCAAAGAGAAACAAACCAAACAAAGAAAGCAGGTTCAAACAAGCCTCCCATTGAGCCGTTCTTTTTTCGGTGAATAAAAACCGTGTGCGGCGTATAATGTTATGGAGGTGGAGGATAGAGTTGTGCGCTGGATTGTGTTTGCTGCGGTTGGCGCTGTTTTTGGGGTGCTTGTCGCTGATGAGTTGCTGCTTAAGGATGGCAGACGGCTGCGTGGGAAGGTGGAGAAAGATGGCAATGCGTATATTGTGCGGACGCGGTTTGGATGGGTAAGAGTCAAGGCGGATAAAGTCGTTGATGTGATAAAGGGTGAGGCAACACATCGGCGTGGCGCAGAAAAGGCGTCTGACTCACTTCTGTTTGAGGGGTCGTTTGAGGAGAGTTACAGGCGTGGTGTTTTGTTTATGAGGGAAGGGAAGTTGGAGAAGGGGCGTTTTGAGTTGTTGCGTGCGTTGGGGATGCGACCGCACGATGTGCGTGTGTGGCTGAAGTTGGGATTTACGCCGACAAAAGATGGTTGGCGGTATGAGGCGAGAAAAGTTGTTAAGGAGCAGAAGAGGTATGAGGAGGTGGCGAAAAAAGTTCCTGTGGGTGAGGGGGCAAAGGCGCGCGAGTTGGTGGAGAAGGGTTTGGCGCGTCTTGAGAGACGCCTGCGGAGTCGGCAGAAAGAAGTGATACCTGCTTTGCCCGAGCAGGGTGAGGAGAGTGGTGGATGGCGCTGGGAAAGGACGCCGTACGGCTGGGCGTGGATGCCGAGCAACGATTGGGGATGGCGGGTGTGGCAGCCATTTGGGTGGCCGCTTTATCGCGGCAACAGATGCAACATTACCATATACAGGAACAGGTTACGGAACCTGACAGGAAGGGTATGGGTGGGGCAACGGAGGATACGGTTGGTGGAGGACCCATAATGAGAATAGCAGCGATAGGATTTATGTTTTTTGTGTCGGTAGCGTTCGGTTTGAGTGTGGGTGTATGGGAGAAGGCGTTTGGTAGTGGTGATTTTGCGGGTGCGGCGAGGAGGTTAGACGGGGTTGAGAAAGCGTTAGCGCTTATACTGGCGGGCAGGACGGATAAGGCGATGAGGTTGCTTGAGGGTAGGTCTGATGTTGTGAGTTTGAGGTTGTTCGGTTATGCGGCGTGCTGTGAGGGGAGGTGGTCGCGCGCGCTGGATGCGGCGAAGGAGTTGCTGGAACGGAACGGTGATGATATGGAGGCGCAGGCGATATATGCGGAGGCGTTGCTGGGGTTGGGGGATAAGGTGAGGGCTCAGGCGGTGTTGGAGAAGTTGCCGGCACAGATGAGCGCGTATGTGAGGCTACGGGTGGCGCTAATGTTTGGGGAAGCAGAGGAGGCGCGTTCTGCTGCTTGCGAACTTGAGAAGTTGACGGGTTGCGCGGAGTGGCGTCGCATAGCAACTTTTCCTGACAAAAAGTGAGCGTAAATTCAGGTCTTTATTGGGATTGTGCTTGCACATTCAGAGCCGAACCGTATAAAATGCATATCTGTTCAGTAGGGAGGCAAAGATGGGCATCGTTGTGGAACGGCACCCAAGATGTGTGGTTTTGAGGTTGAGCGGAGTGCTGGATGTAAGGGAAGCGCGGCGTTTACGGGATGTTTTGAAGGCGATTGAGGCAGAGGATGTGGTGACTGTGGTTTTTGATATGACGGATGTGAGATTTGCGTCGTCAACGGCGATAGGCACAATGGTGGCGTTTTCCAACGAGCATCAGCACCGCTACGGCAACGGTTCTGTCATAATCTGCGGATTGGACAAGAGCATAAGAAGGTCGCTTGAGGTTCTGGGTCTGCTTGATATTTTCGTTGAAGCTTCTTCTCTGTCAGAGGCATTGAAGTTAGCGGGCGATTTTGGTGGAGAAAAAGATGGTGCTTAAAGGCGAAGTGAAGGATGTCGGACTTGCGGAGGTGTTTCAGATGCTCTCTGCCAGTGGCAGGGAGGGGACGCTGACCGTGGCAAGCGGGCAGCGCAAGATTCACATCTGGTTTGGTAAGGGGAAGATAAGGCTTCTGCGGGAGGGAGGAGTGTCGCACACGGCGCTCGGCAAGATACTGCTGCGTTCAGGCAGGATAAAGCCGGAGCATTTGACGATTGCGCTTGAGGAGCAGAAGAAGAGCGGCAAGTTGCTGGGACAGGTGCTGGTTGAGTTGGGCTTTGTGAAGCAAGAGGATGTGGATGAGTGTGTGCGCACGCAGTTGGAAGAAGAGATATGCAATGTGTTTTTGTGGGATGATGCTGTGTTTGAGTTTACGCCGGGACCGCCGGAGGCGGCGTTTGCGGATTTGGAGTTGACGGGGCATGAGGTGCCTTTTGATGTCAATGAGGTGATACTGGATGCGGCGCGGCGGGTAGATGAGTGGCAAAAGGTGCTGGAGGAAATAGAGCGCACACGCTCGGAGTTTGAGGTTGTCAAGAAGGGCGATGTTGAGGTATATCCTGTTGGCTTTTCGCTGGACGAGGTGAAGCAGGTGGTGCGTCTTGTGGAAGAGGTAAGGCGTGTGGATGAGATAATAGGTCGTGCGCCGATGAGCCGCCTTGAGGTGGCGCGGTTACTGGTCTATCTTCTGCGCAGGGGATACATCCGCCGTGTGGAGCGAAAAGAGAAAGAGAAGGAGGCAAAAGAGAAGGTGTCGGTTGCGCCGGCGGATTGGCGTCTGGGCATATCAATTGTGCTTGACGATACGGACTTAAAGAAGCGATTGGAGTCGCTTTTGTGGGGCGCGGCGACGAAGGAGGAGGCGGTGCGTGAGGTTTTGGCGCTTGCTGATGGGATGGTGCGGGAGGGCAAGTTAGATGAGGCGGTGCCTGTCTATCGCATCGCATTAGATTTGGAGCCTGACAACAAAGCGGTGCGCACGAAACTGGTGCATTTGTATGTTCTGCAGTGGCGGTTCGCCGACGCGGCGAAGGTGTTGGTTGAGGCGTATCGTCGCCGTCTGAACAGCACCTAACGCCGACTGGCGTATTTGAGCCGCCCCCGTCCCGCGTCGTAGTAGGTTATATGCAGCGTATCATCAGGTCCTACCGCAACGGCTGGGTTGCGCCCGACATTGCTATCGCCGTCCACCGCCTGCCACCTTGGACTGCCACCTGCGTGACAGTAGTAGCGTAATTGCATATATGTGGTGTTGTAATATACCATATGCGGTGAGCCGTCAGAACGCACCGCTATAGCGCAACCCTCTCCCGAACCCTCCACAGGGTCGTCTATGTGAGGGTTCCACGCTCCTTGGTAGTAGACGGCGTGCCCTAACTGGGTGCCGCCCCCACCAGAGGCGTCGGAGAAGACCACATGGAGTATCCCGTTACGGGATGTGAGCCAGTTATACTCGCCAACATTGGAGCCGCTGTGGATGGTCTCTGTCTGCCACGATGTGCCGTCAAACCAAGTGCGGCGCAACTCATCAGGCGCATACCAGTAAACTATGTGTATCGTCCCCGCATCGTCTATATGAATGTTGGTCTGCCCTTCAATTGTCCCGTATGAACCGAGACTCTCCGTCTGCCACGATGCGCCGTCAAAATAGGCGTGTTTGAGAACGCCGTTTGTCTTGTCAAGGTAGGATATATGCGGTCGGTTCTGGGCGTCTGTGTCAATGTCGCAGAAAGCCCCCACATCGCCCGCGCTGTCCACCACCTCCGTCTTCCACGACGAGCCGTCGTAGTGGGCATACTTCAAATCGCCGTTTGCGTGGTCATAATAGCAGATATGGGGACGGTTCTGGGCGTCAACGGCGATGCGGCAATAGTAACCCGCCGTGCCGCTTGTGTCCACAAGGGTTATCTGCCAAGTGTTGGTCTGCGGGTCGCGGCGGGCAAACTTCAGTTTCACCGTCGGCGGCACCCCCGCCGACTCTTCACAGTAACATATCTGCACCACACCATCACTGCCCACATCCACCCCTGAATAGAGCCCTTCGTTGCCGCTTTCGTCCACCACCTCAATGTGAAAAGCCGGCTTCTTCTTCTCCTTCTTGCTGCAGCCGAACACAAAAACCCCAACCACCATCAACACCCCAATCCACCTCATATCTTCTACCTCACAAGACCCCTTTCAAACGGCGAAAAAAGCCTTATATGCTCTTCCTGTGCGAAGCGGTCGGTCATACCCGCAATATAGTCGGCGACCGCTCGCTCCAACCCCACCTCATCCGCCCATCTCCGCCACTCCGGCGGCAACTGCTTCGGCTCCTCAACATACGCACAGAACAAATCCTTTATAAAACGCTCCGCTTTATGCGTCATCTTTATCACACGATGGTGGCTGTAAACCCGCTCATATAGAAACCTCTCCAATTCCTTCTTCATCTCTGCAACCTCACCTGAAAAGGCGACAAGATGCTCACTACAATTGCGAACATCTTCCACCGTCTCTATCCCTTTCTCCTTTAAGCGCTTCTCCGTCGCCCGCACAAGGTCTGACACCAGAAAGTTTATCAGATGGCGCACACCCTGACATCTCAACAATTTCTTATCCAGCCGCCCATACGCCCTTATCAGCAACTCCTCTATCATCCGCCACAGCGTCGTCTCCCGCAACTCCTCAAATGTTATCAACCCCGCCTTCAGCGAGTCGTCAATGTCGTGGTTGTCGTAGGCGATTGAATCGGCGGCGTCCACCACCTGCGCCTCCAAAAAAACCTTCCTGTCGGGCTCATACTCCTCTATATCCGGCTGCCTTGAACCACTGTCATATCGCCCACCGTGCTTTATCATCCCCTCTCGCACCTCATATGTCAGATTCAGCCCGCGAAAGCGAGGATAACGCCGCTCCAGCAACTCCACCACACGCAAACCCTGACGGTTATGCTCAAACCCGCCAACATCCTTCAGCAACTCGTTGAGAGCCTTCTCGCCGCTGTGCCCAAACGGGGTGTGACCGATATCGTGCGCCAGTGCCACAGTCTCGGCTAAGTCCTCGTTGAGCGCCATATAGCGCGCCAGAGCACGCGATATCTGCGCCACTTCTATCGTGTGCGTCAACCGCGTCCTGAAAAAGTCTCCTTCGTGGTTCACAAATACCTGTGTCTTATACTCCAATCGGCGAAACGCGTCACAGTGAACTATCCTGTCCCTGTCCCGCTGCCAGCAGGTGCGAAAACTGTCCTCATCCTCCCTGTAGCGGCGTCCACGACTCTCTGACGCACGCATCGCATACCCAGCAAGCTGCCCTTCCTCCATCCGCTCCTGCTGACCCCTCACAACCAACATCACTTCTTCCTCACCAAAGTCAACGGAGACAACGCCTCACGACCACGGTATATCCGAAAATGTAGCCGCTTACCCGCACGCCCTATCACCATCCCTCGCCCCACCTTCTGCCCCGCCTTCACATATATCTCCTCAAGATAACCATACACCGTTCTGTAGTCCCCGTGACGCATCACTACAACCCCCCCGTAACTCCCAAAATTGTCCGAAACATAAACCACAACTCCTGTTCTTGACGCCTTCACCGCCGCCCCCTCCTCAACCTCCACATCAACCCCCTCAATCCGCGCCCCCTCACGCCGCTCGCCAAAACCCACCACCACCTTCCCCTCCGCCGGCGTCAAAAACTCCTCACCCGCCACAAACTCCGGCACCGACGGAGATGGCACCAATATTACATCTCCTGCCTTCAAGCCTTTCTTCAAGCGCCCCTTGTTGAGCGCCTTCAGCGCACCAACCGTCGTCTTAAACCGCCTTGCAATACCATATAGAGTGTCTCCGCGCCTCACCTCATAAGCAACAGTTCCCGCAGGTGGAAGCGTCTCTTCTCCTCTCGGCACAGGTGGGGGCGTCTCAATGACATCAGGAGGCTCAACCGGCTCAACGGAGGGCGGTTGTGATGCTGGCGCCACGCAACCCACAAAAAAGAGCACCGCCAAAAACAAAAAGCGGGTGAGGGGACTCGAACCCCCGACACCCGGCTTGGGAAGCCGGTGCTCTACCACTGAGCTACACCCGCATCCTTTAATATTTTCTCCCATATCTTCTCCTTGTCAAGCCACAACCTATACAATATCACCGAAACCCGACCGCGTCAACAGCGTTGCTAACGACATCACTGGTTCTGGGCTGCCCGTCGCTTCAGAACCGATATCGCCATTGACCGTTACCCCCACATCACCAAAAAAACCTTCGGAGAACTGACCAACCCCTACACTTCTCTGCGGCTTGCTTGACGAAGCCGCACTCTAACAGGTAAAATCGCAACAACTTTTTGGGGGAGAACGCGTGGCGGCAGAGGAAGAGATTCGTGCGGAGGTGGAGAAACGCTTTGGGGAGAGGTTGCGCTTCTGGGGAGCGCGGCAAGAAGGGCAACGCATCATCTGCCTTGTCGTAGCCGACGATTTGAGCGAACGCGAAGAGTATCGGCTTTACAGACTGGCTGCGGAGTTGACGCGTCGTCTGGGGGTGGTTGTTCTGTTCGCACCGTATTCAAGCAACGACTTCAGGCGCAGGCGCAATCTACCGTTTGAGTCGTCTTTTGGGGAGGT
>CAZPBO010000034.1:0-25568 GCA_964584815.1 uncultured Planctomycetota bacterium | reverse complement strand
ATATACAACTCAAACGCATACTCATAGTTCCGCCGCTTCATCGCCTCCGACGCCTTCAGCAGCATCTTGTCAAACTGTCCCGGCACACCAGCCCCTCCAGTCCGATTCATCCTCAATTATAAGCCGTTTCCTGCGTTGTGTCAAAGATAAATAACGCCTCTTGCAAGCCTGAAAGGTCACCTCCCGCCTTCAGGCTTCACAGGCGCTTTTTGGTGTTGGCTGTTGACCACCTGCTGTGGGAGGGTGACTCCGCTGGCGGCGGGGGGCGGGTTTTTCCCCACCACAAGTGCCGCAAACAGCAGCAATCCTCCCGCCGTCAGACCGAAAGCGCAGAAGATGAAAGCGGGGCTTGCACGACGGCTCCAGAACCCCTCTCTTTTGCGCGGAATCATCAGGGGCGGTTTTGGACGGTGCCGCCGCACAGAAGGGTGCTTATCCTCTATCCTTGCCGCGGATATGAGACAATTATGGCACAGAAGAGAGTGCGACCCTGCAGCGTTTGACGCCGCCATCTCGTCATCACTCACCCTCGCACCGCACCTCTCACAATAGCCGACATAAATCTTTACATAACCACGCTTACGCATCGCTTATGCCCTAAAAACCTCCCACCCCGCCGACTACAGCCAGAACGCTGTGGGTGGCGGCAAGGAGAGAGAATGCCACCTCAGGCGCACTGCCGTAGGCAAGACCTGCTACGACCTCTCGCCAGTCCACATCTCCGAATCTTGCGACGCCTGATAGAACCGCGGCGCGGCAGAGGCTGTAGCGCGCATATCCCTCACCACTGTAGCGCACCCCTTTATGTGTTATGGCGGTGGCAATACGCTCTTCCTGCAGGTTAATGGCGAGCCACGCGGCGGCATCCCGTATCGCCCTGTTTATGCTCTTTGAGTTTATGTTGAGCACCGCTTTGCATATGACAAGACAGGCAAGACCTGCTGCTGTCATAGAGACTGTGGGACGGTGCCTGTGTGTGTAGGCGAAGCCGCGCGCCAGCATCGGCGGCACCCCCCTATCTGCTCCCTGCTTATCAACGGCGGTTCTGAGGAGGGCTCTTGCCGCGGCGGGGTCGGTGCGTGCGGCAGATGGACTTGTTTCGGAGATGGCGGATGTGCGCACTTTGGTGGTCTCCTTGGAGGGGCGCACCGCGCGGCAAATCTGCTCCTCCTCTAATGCCAGCAGTTGGGACGGTTTCAGGCGGGCAAGCGGCACATCAAAACCGTCTCTTAAAACCGCGCCCCGCTTTTGCTGCGCCGAATACAGCGCAGAAAGCAGGCGACGAAAGGCGTCCCTAGGCACGCCTATCCCCAGGTTAAGCGCTGAATAGAGACCAAATGCCCCGAACTGCGTGTTTGACATATCGGTTTGGTTGTGCCCCATCCCCAACGGTCCGTATGACCAGAAACCTGACGACGACTGGGAACGCAGGAGGACGGAGACAGAGGCACGGGCGAGGCGTTGCATCCAGACGGGGGCGCACTTGAAACGGCGTCGCATCTCCTGCCTCAACGCCTTCCCCATAAGTTTTCTGTCTGCGCAGAACGCCTCAACCATCAGGAGCGCGCAGGAAGCGGTGTAGGTGAGTTTGGGACGCCAATTGGAAAGCGCCGCAAAAGCAGACTTCACCGTATCGGAGTCCTTTGAGTAACCCGCATAAAGCAGTGCTGCCACCGCCAGTGCCGTCGCCCCCATATCGTACTCACGCAGACGAAACCCCGACGACCAGGTTCCATCCCCTCTCTGCATATCAACAAGCATCTGCACAAGCGCCTTGTTGTAACTTACCACCCCCCCGACGCGCGGCTTGGTCTCTTCTCCTTTAACAAGCCTGTCCACCTTCTTATGCCGGCGCTCTTTTTCCTGCTCAATGCTGCGCTTGCTGACGGCAACTTTCGGTCTGCGCTCCGCTTTGGGCGCCTTGGGTGGCTTGGGAACCTCCTCCACAGATGGGGTGTTGTCCGCGCGCTTAAAGGAGCCTTTCCCTATCGGGGTCAGCATAAAAGGGCGCGTCTTGCCCACTCCAACCGGCAGCGGACAGGGATACAGGTCAATGCTGAATTCGGGATGTTCGCGCTTCTCCTCCATAACAGAGACAAGATATGGACGATGCGTCTTCGGCTTGTTGGTGAAGACCGCCGCCTTTTCTGGCAAGTCGTGCTCCACAGCAACCCTGTTTATTGTGACGGCAAAGACCGCAAACAGGGTTGCGGCAACCGCCACGGCAAGCGTGCAGAACCCGATGAGGGAGAGCAACGAACTTTCAGTTCGGAGTTCTTTGCGGCAGAAGGAGCAGAAGCGCCGCTCCCCCTTTGTAAGGGGACTGCCACAAGCCAGGCATCTTCTTTCTCTGCGGCTCATCACTTGCCCTTGAAAAGTCTCTTGCCTGTCTTAATCACCTTATCAACACCCGGGGTGCCATCAACACCCGGGGTGCCCACAACTCCCGCAACCCCCCGCGCCAGAAACAGCAACGCAAAAGATGTGTTCACGCTGTCGCCCCACGAACCGTCTCTGCTCTGCCTTTTGAGCAGAACTTCTGCACCAAGGCGATACCAGTCGTGTTTGCCGAACTTGGCAAGGACGGCGAAGACACCTGCGCGTTCAAGGGAGAGCAGCGTGTATAGAGAGGCGTTCGCAAGTGGATTGGCTTCTCCACAATTCCACCCTCCTCTGCCCCACCATCCACCTGTATTGCCTGCATCAAGGGCACGGGCTATCCACGCGGCGGCATCGCGAATGGCGCTGTTCACCTTTCTGGCAGGGAAAGTGGGCAGGTGCGACTTCGCTATGACAAGGTTTGCAATGCCTGCCGCCGTCATCGCAAGATACGCCCCACCCCGCGTCCTCAAATAACCAAACCCCCGACAACGCATCTTAACTTTTTTGAAATCCTTGCTTGTTCCTTTGTCGGCTACTGTCCTCCAGAATTTTCGGTTGAAGTCAGCCAGATTCTTTGCCCCACGCGCCGCCTTACCCTCAAGCCGACGCAACTCCGCAACACTCATCTCCGCGGCAGGCACAAAGAAGGGTGGATTATACTCTGGACCATCTTTTTCTTGTGCGGCAAGCATCGCTTTAAGGTTGCGTCTGAAGACTTCTTTGGGAGTAGGGATTCCCAACCTCCGTGCCGCATCCAGTCCCAGCATCGCAAATTGGGTGTTGGACGCATCCCCACCGCGGGCAAGCCCGCGAACACGCCTTCTCCCCACCCCTGTTCTCGGTGCTCTGTAAGTCCAGAACCCGTTGGACAACTGCGCTTTTATCAGGTAGTTTGCCGCCTTCTTTGCCAGCGCCTTAAGCCAGTTCCTCCCTTTTTTGAAGTTCTTCGCTACAGTGGTGCGGAAGTTCGGTCCGAATGCGCCTTTTTTGCGGCAATAAGCCTCAACGGCAAGGAGAATAAGGGCGGCGGTGTAGGTTGCCCCTGTCTGCCATTTACGCAGCGCTTTAAACCCCTTCTGAACGGCTTTTGAGGTGCGCGGCTCACCCGCAGCAAGCAATGCCCACAACGCAAGCGCTGTGACACCATAGTCCCACTGGCTCTGCTGCCCCATCCACCGCCGACCATAGGACCACATCCCGTCCTCTGCCTGCATCTGCAGAAGCGCCCGACGACCCTTCTTCAACGCCGCTTCTATCTTCTTCAGCAGTTCCATTGCATCCTTGCCGACAACTTCCTTCACCTTCCGCTCATCTGGTGCCGGTGACACTCCGCGTTCAGACCTCTTGCCGTCGTCATCCCTGCGGGCTGGCTTGTTGGGATGAGGTTTTATGGAAGACCGCGGTGATGTGGTCTGTCTCTTCCCCAAGTCTGCCCAGTCCACGGGTAGGAAATCGCGCTTCTCCGCAGCGGGAGACGGTTTCCTCTTCGGCGGCTGCCGTTCTGCTTTCGCAACAACTGTTGGGGTGTCTTTCCCAGTCTTTGCCTCTTCTTTGTGGGCTTTGTCAGCCGCTTTTTGTGGCGTTTGTCTCTTTGCCGGTGAAGGGGTTTCCTCAACAGTCCTGTGTCGGCTTGCCTGCCGCTCGCATTCTTCCGCCCCTTCTACAGAAGGGTAGCCCTCCCGCAGCATAAACCGAACGAGTAGGGGGAGCCGTTCTGAAGGAGGCATCCTTTTGCGTAACGGCGGCGGCGTTCGGCGAAAGCAACCCGTTTTCTGCATCTTAAGCATTGCGGCAAATATCAGGACGACCGCCGCGATGACGCCCGCTTTCAGCGCCGCACTTCCAAGATGCACAAACGCCCTGCCAACCCGCCTGAACGGCTGTCTTGTTGTTTTCCTGCTGTGTTTGGTATGCGGGCGGGCTTTGCGAGGCTGGGAGGTGGAAGCGCAGACCGCGGAAAAGCAACGCTCACACAGCGTCTCAAAGCCGACTTCTCGGAAGCGCCCCGCTGATATCTCCTCGTCATCCAGCATCCGTCCGCAGCAGGTGCATCTGTCAACCGCTACCCGCATAATGAGGTCTCCATCACGCATAATTATAATGCAAATTCTGTGCCCGAGCAAACAACGGTTGAACGGAGGCTTTGTGTAAAGACCGCTTTACAAAAGGGAGGCAGTTATATATCTGGTTGAGCAAGAATCTCCTCGGCGAGTGAGGAGAAGTCTTGCGCACCGCGGCTTGTGGGGTCATACTCAAAAATCGTTTTGCCGAACCCCGGGGCTTCCGCCAGACGGACATTTTTGTTTATGACGGTGCGGAAGACGCGTTCTCCGAAGAAGTTGCGCACATCTTCAAGGACTTCCTTAGCCAGTCGTGTGCGGGTATCAAACATAGTGGCGATGACGCCTGTGACGCGCAGGATGGGGTTTAAGCGCCGCTTGACAAGGCTGACCACCTCAAGCAGTTTGGATAGTCCCTGCAGGGCGAGGAACTCGGTCTGAACGGGGATAAAGACCTCGCGTGCGGCGCATAAGGCGTTGACGGAGAGGAGTCCCAGACTTGGGGGGCAGTCAAGAAGGACGAAGTCGTATTTGCGGGTTTTGAACATTTCCGCCAGAGCGGTTTTCAGGGCATTTTCGCGCCCCACATTGCCCGCCAACTCTATCTCCGCAGCCGACAAATCAAGCGCTGACGGCAAAAGCGCCAGATTCTCACGCACATTACCAACAACAACCTCCAATGCGGGACGCTCCCCCACCACCACATCATAAAGGGACGCCTTCAGCCTGTGCGGCTCCACCCCCAGATGCAAAGTGGCGTGCGCCTGCGGGTCGCAGTCAACCAGCAGAACCGCTCTGCCCCTTTTTGCTAATGCCGCCGCCACATTGACACAACAGGTCGTCTTGCCGACTCCGCCTTTTTGGTTTATGAACGCTATCCGCCTCACTTTGCCCTCCTTCCAAAAACATTATACTCTTTTCCCCAACCGCCTTGACACAAAAACCGCAACCCCCTATGATTTCACAAAGAGTTGATGAAGGGGAGCAACGATGGACAAGGGCAAGGTTTTGAGGGAATATCAGGCGCGGTATATGAAACGGAGGGTGCCGCGGTTCCATGTCGGTGACACGGTAGAGGTCTATTATCGCATAAAGGAAGGGGAGAAGGAGCGGGTGCAGCGTTTTCAGGGGACGGTGATAAGGCGCAGTGGTGGGGGGACGGCGGAGACATTTACGGTTCGGCGCATTGTGGCGGGAGAGGGGGTGGAGCGCATTTTCCCGCTTCATTCTCCCAATCTGGTGGACATAAAGGTGGTGCGGTTTGGGCGGGTTAGGCGGGCAAGGCTTTACTATTTGCGTGAGCGTGTGGGGAAGGCAACTCGCGTTAGGGAGCGCATACTTTCCAAGGAGCGTTTGGCGCAGATAGCCGAGGGAGAAGAGTTTGCGGAGGTTGTGGCGCATCAGGAAGCAGAAGTCGGCGAGGAAGCCGAGCAGGAGCAGGCGGGGGAGTCTGAGGAAGCGGCTGCGGAGGGGGCAGGAGAGGCGGAGAAGTTGAAATCTTAACTGTCTGCCGTCTTACAGGGTTGTTTTATGGCTTATCAGGGGATAGAGCGGCTTTTTGCGATGATGGGCAAGTTGGATGCAAGTGATTTGCATCTGAAGGCGGGTGCGCCGCCCATATTTCGCGTCAAAGGAAAGGTTCGCCCACTTGATGCCGCCGCCCTAACACCCGATGAGGTGCGTGAACTTATCTATTCTGTTCTTACAACCCAGCAGAAAAAGCGTTTTGAGGCGACAGGCGACCTTGACTTTGCCTATTCGCTGAAAGGGGTTGGGCGTTTTCGTGTGAGCGTTTTTCGGCAGCGGGGTTCGGTATCGGTTGCGGCGCGGAGAGTCCAGACCCGCATCCCCACATTTGAGGAGTTGCATCTTGAGGCGGGTGTTATGCGTCGCATCGCCGCGCTTCGTCAGGGGCTTGTCATCATCGCAGGACCCACAGGCACAGGCAAGTCAACGACTCTTGCCGCCGTTATTGAGCATATCAACCAGACTCGCCGTTGCCATATCATCACGATTGAGGACCCCATTGAGTATCTTTTCACCGACAAGCGCGCTTTCATCAATCAGCGTGAGGTGGGCATTGATGTGCCGTCGTTCCGTTCGGCGCTGAAACATGTGGTGCGTCAGGACCCGGATGTGATACTGATAGGGGAGATGCGGGATGCAGAATCGGTGCAGACGGGACTGACGGCTGCCGAAACAGGGCATCTCGTTTTTGGGACAATCCACGCCTCAAGCGCCGCTCAAACCGTTGAGCGCATAATTGACCTCTTCCCTCCAGAGCGGGAGCACCAGATACGCGCGGGGCTCCGTTTCAACCTTCGCGCCGTGGTCTGCCAAATTCTTCTGCCATCGGCTGTGGAAGGTGTGCCGCTTATGCCCGCTCAGGAGATTCTCATAGTCAACGCTACGGCGAGAAAACTGATACAGGAAGGGCGCGACCAGAAGTTGCTGGAATTGATGGCGGCGTCTCCACAGGAAGGGATGCAGACCTTCAATCAGTCGCTGGCGAAACTGGTGAAAAGCGGCTGGGTGAAGGAGGAGACGGCGCTCGCTTACTCGCCCAACCCCGACCAATTGCGCATGCTTGTGCGCGGGATAAAACTGGGTGATCAGCGGAAAATCATCGGAACATAGGGGAGGCAAGGTGGTGGTATGGCTCTGTGTTGCGCTTTTACTCTTTGTGCCGGAAGACAAACAGAAGGCGGATAAACAGAAGGAGGCGGAGAAGAAGGCGCGCATAAAGCGCCTGATAAAGCGGCTTGAGGTGGACGACTATCTTGTGCGTATGGCGACGCTGAACGCGTTGTTTGAGTGCAACGACAGAAGCGTCCTTGAACCTGTGCGGCGTCTGTTTGCCACCACCAGAGACACGGACCAGAAGTTTTGGTGCGCGTGCATAATGCTCAAACTGGGCGATAAGTCGGTCAAGAAGTTTCTGCTGAATGCGTTTTTGAGTGAGAACGAGAGGGAGCGGTATCACGCGGCGGCGGCGTTCGGACGCGCCAAGTTCGCCGACAAAACTGTCCGCGCCCGCGTTGAAGAACTCTTCCGCAACGACCCTGTGCCACATGTCAAAACGGTGGCGGCTTACGCCCTCTGCGCCATCGGCGATAAGAAGGGTGAGAAGTTCCTGCTTGAAAAACTGAAGGACGCGAACTGGTTGGCGCGCGATATGGCGGCTGTCCTCTGCGGATGGCTCAAACTGAAACCCGCCTACAAAGTGCTTAAGAAACTGTGGCAGCAGATAAAAGCCGAGGACAGAAAACTGGCGGTCTGCTTCGCCTGGGGTATGGCGAAGTTCGGTGACAAGGAGGCGATGCGCTATCTGGTTGAGGAGGGCAGCGAGGGGTTGACGGGGCAGATGGCGATATGTGAGTTGGGAGCACCGATGGTGCCGCTGCTTGTTTGTGTGCTGCAGAACAAAAAGAAGGCGGCATCGGTGAGGCGGAACGCGGCGGCTCTTTTGGGGCTCATAGGCGGCGGAGCGGCGCTTGAGCCGCTTAAGAAGGCGCTTTCGGATAAGGTGACATCTGTGGCTTGCGCCGCTGCACGAGCGCTCGCCTACACCATGCACAAAGATGCCGTAAAACCGCTCGCCGCCGTTGCGTCAAACCCGAAAGCGAACATAGTTCTGCGCCGCGCCGTTGTAGCAGCACTTGCCATTACCCGTGACCCTGACGCTGTTCCCGCTCTCCGCTCCATCCTGCTGGGAGAAAGCGTTAAGCAGAAAGGGGCTGTGGCGAGGCGGTTGCGCGACAGTGCTGCCGCAACCCTCGCAAAAATCCCTCACCCCGCCGCCGAAAAAGCGCTCGCCGATTTCCTCTCATCAAAAAAACCGCCTCAACGGCTCCTCCGCGCCACTCTCTTTTATATCCGCAAGAACAAAAGAAAGTCCAAAACACTGCTCGCCGCCATCCTGAAACTCCTTTTATCTGAAGACGATAAGGTCAAAAAAGACGCCGCCGAGACGCTCAAAAAACTCACAAATCTTGACGGTGGCAGCGACCCAAAGAAGTGGCAGCAACTTCTTAAAAAACACAGGCTTCTGGACTGATTGACAAACAATCAGTGGTTTGAACCGTAGGATTCAGGGAAAACAGGCGAGCAAGGAGGGTAGGATGCGTTCTGCGTTGTCGGTTGTGGCGTTGGTGGTAGCGGTTTTTGCGCTTGTTATGGTGTTCTTAAACCCAAAAGGTCCGCAGCAGCAATCCCAGAGTTCCGACGAAGTTGCCCGTCTTATGGCGCGCGTTTCCGCTCTTGAACGCAGAGTTGCAGGTCTGCAAAGCGGGCTTGATGACCTATCCGCCGAACTGGCGGATGCAAGAAACCCTATACCGTTTCCAAGACCGCAAAAAAGCAATCCACCTGCACCGTCTGTTACGCCACAGCCCACCCCTGATGAAGCATCTCCTTCCTCATCTGCCACTGCCGCATCAGGTCAGGAGAATCTGCGCAAACTGGTGCGCGAGGAGATAACCCGTTACTTCAGCAACCGGCAAAGCAGAAGGCGAGGTTTCTGGAGAGGACAAAGTGGGAAGGAGATGCAGCCTGAAGACTGGGAGAAGAAGGAGTTCGGCGACTTCGCGGGTTGGATTCACTATGTGGGGGAGAAAGTGGGGATGGATGTCCAGCAGAGGCGGGAATATTACCGCATCATAAAGGACTATTACGATAAGGCGGGCAAACTGTGGGAGAGGATAAGAGAGGAGATGAAGGATAAGAGTTGGCAGCAGCGGCGGCGCAGGTACTGGGAACAGAGCCGCGAACTGCTGAAGCAGACCCGCGCCGAAATATTGGACATCCTCACACCGCAGCAACAAGAGAAATACCGCAAACTGTTCAACGACGACATCTGGCCTGACCGATAAGGAGTGGATATGCGTTTGGGCTTTTCTGTTGCCGCGTTTGTGATTGCTGTAGCGGCGCTTGTTATGACACTGCTTAACCAGCAAGCCGCGCAAAAGGCTTCTCTGGATGATAAAACCGCCCGTTTAATGTCAGAAATAACCCGTCTCAAACGGCAGGTCGGCGATTTGAGTTCCTGGCTTGATGATGTGTCTGCTGAACTGGCGGATATGCGCGCTTCCGCTGCGCCTCAGCATCCGCAGCAACCTCCCCAAAAACCACATCCGCAAACCTCTCCACCCCAAACATCCGCTACAAATCCACCTCCCATCCCCCAAGCCACCTCTCCTGACGAGAGTCTTCGCAAAATCGTGAGGGAAGAGATAAGAAAATACTACGAGGAGCGGCACAAACAGCATATGCCCCAAGATTGGGAGAGAAAAGAGTTCGGCAACCTCGCCTATCTTATCCATCACATAGGGGAGAAACTCGGGTTGAGCGCGCAGCAGAAGCGGGCGTACTTTCAGATAATAAAGCGCTTCAACAAGCGGGTGCAGGAGTTGTGGAGCAGGATAAAGGCTGAGATGGGCAATGCCTCCTATCGCGAGAAGGCGAGGAGGTTCGGCGAGGAGCGGAAAAGGCTTCTGGAGCAGGCGCGTGAGGAGGTGGACGCTCTTCTGACCCCGCAGCAGCGCGCAAAACACCACCAACTGATGAAGAAAGATTCCCTTCTGCGGTATTATCCGTAATGGGATGTGTTGCCGCGTCGCATAGAAACCTACCCCAAACACCCTATCCTTGCTGTCGTAGCAAATGCGGAAAGGCTGTGGAGAGGAGCAGATGCGCCGTTATGCGGGAGCGCTTATCAGTGTTGCTGTGGTAGCGGCGGTTTTGCTGTTTGTGGTGGTTAGTGGTTCGCCACGGCTGCAGGAGGATATACGCGTTGATAAGACCGCCCTCCTCAAAACACGGCTTGACAGTTTGACCAAGCGGGTTGAGCAACTCCAGAACGCCGTCTGCGATATAATGGACGAGATAGACAGGTTGAAAAGAACTCCTCTGCAGCGGACAAGCCTTACCAAAAGTTTCCCCACGGAGATGCCAAATCGCGGTGCGAGCAGCAGCACTGTTGTGAGAAACATCCCCAAGAAACCGCGTCCGCCCGCCGCTGTTGAACGCATCGTCAGAAACCCTACAACGAACAAAATCGCTGACTGGGAAAAGGAGGCGTTCGGCAGTTTGGTTTTTTGGGTGCACAGGGTGGCGGTTAAGGTGGGAATGACGCGCGAACAGATGTTCCGCTACTACCAAATCTTAAAGGTGTTTAGGGAAAGACTGCGCCAACTTGAGCGGGCGATAGACGCAGGTATGAAGCATCTGAGTTGGCAGGAGCGGCGGCAGATTTATCAAAGGGAGTTTGAGGAGTTGACAAGACAGACACGCGGTGAGGTGCTCACGATTCTGACGCCAGAGCAGCAGAAAAGATACAGACAGATGTTCAACGACGACCTCTGGCCGTAGCGCCGCCACACCACATAAAACAGAAGTTCCCGCATAACAAGCGCCTGCGCATTCACCAAAAAATCGCACCAACTTTTGCGCTCTGGTTGAAGGATGTGCGAAGAAGCGGTTATAATGAATTGGGGATAGGAGATGTGATTTGGATTTCTATCCTGGTGCGTATAAGGCGCTGGCGAAGGAGAACGCGCGTTTGAAGCGTGAACTGACGCGTCTGAAGAAGCAGTTGAACGAGGCGCTGGCGCGTCTGAAGGAGTTGCAACACAAAGCCGACGACCCGGGGCGCTTTCTTGAAGGAGGTGTGGAGGAGCGTCCTGGCGCATCAAGTCCTTGGCGCAAAAAACTGCGCTACAACTATGACGCCATAATAGGCGAGTCGCCGGTGATACGGGAGGTGTTGGAAACTCTGGACAGGGTGGTGGACTCTGATTTGCCTGTTCTGATACAGGGAGAGAGCGGCACGGGGAAGGAGTTGGTGGCGCGGGCGATACATTACAACAGCCAACGGCGGAACAAGCCGTTTGTGGCGGAAAACTGCGGCGCCATACCCGACACCCTCCTTGAATCGGAATTCTTCGGACATGTGAAGGGCTCATTTTCTGGCGCCACAGGCGATAAAAAGGGACTCTTTGAGATTGCTGACGGTGGAACCCTCTTCCTTGATGAGATATCCAATATGAGCCGCGAGATGCAGAAAAAATTGTTACGGGTGCTGGAGACAAACGAAATCCGCAAGGTGGGTTCAACAGAAGTGCTGCGGGTTGATGTGCGCATAATTTCGGCTTCCAACACCGATTTGGCGGCGCTTGTGGAGAAGGGGCGCTTCCGACAAGACCTCTTCTTCCGCATCAATACGATAGTGGTGGAGATGCCGCCGCTGCGCAAACGCAAAGAGGATATCCCGATTCTGGTGGACTACTTTGTGGAGAAAGCGGCGCGGAAGATGATGCGCCCCGCAAAACGCGTCTCGCCCAAAGTGATTGAAGTCTTTATGGAATACGACTGGCCAGGAAATGTGCGGGAGTTGGAGAACGAGGTTTACCGTCTTGTGGCGCTGTCGGGAACGGAGGAGGAGATATCCGCCGACCTTGTATCGGCGCACATAGTTTCAGGTGGCAGGGTGCCGGAAAAACCAAGTGTGCCGGAGAAGATTGATGAGACGACATTGAGGAAGGCGGTCGCAAGGGCGGAACGGGAGGTCATCGTTCAGGCGCTTGAAAAAACAGGTGGCAACCGCTCAAAAGCCGCCAGACTCCTCGGACTCTCCCCCGCAGGACTTATTAAGAAGATGGAAGCGCTCGGCTTGACCGTCATAACCAAGGTCAAGCAACGCGAGCAGAAATCGTAAGGGGAGCAGACTTTGTTCTTCATTCCTCTCCGCGCCGAAAGGTTCTACAAAAGATTTATCTGGCTCGTTTATGTTGTGATTGCGATAAATTTCGTCGTCCACTTCGCCTCGTTCGCCGCACCCGCAAAGACCATCCTCCTCCATGAGAAGATTCCCTGGGCGGTGGCGGAGGTCAACTCTCTCCGCTATTACGGCGGATACCTCACAACCCGCGATACCCTTCTCTCCCCTCAAGTCATATCCTCAATGTTCATCCACGGCGGATGGGCGCATCTTCTCTTCAATATGCTGTTTCTGTTTGTGTTTGGCTGTGCGGTGGAGGACCTGGTGGGGTGGTGGCGGTTCCTGCTGATATATTTTGTTTCGGGCTGGATAGGGACAGCGGTGTTTGTGATAACCACCCCTTCTAAGATGGCGCTTCTGATAGGCGCATCGGGGGCGATAAGCGGGATATTGGGCGCCCATCTTGTGCTGCTGCCGAAAAACCGCGTTACCGTTCTGTGGATTATTCCGTATCCGTTCTATATTCGGCTTCTGACGATGCCTGCGTGGCTTGTGGTAGGTGTATGGGTAGCGGGGCAGATTCTGTTTGTGCTCATTACAGGAACGGAAAGCGGTGTGGCGTATGCGGCACATCTTGGCGGAATCGCTGCGGGAGCGGCGCTGGCATTCGTTGTGAGGCGCTTTCTCCCGTTTGAGCGAAGAGCCGTTCCCACTTTTGGCGGATTTGACTACCCGAGGCACCCGAACAGAGACTTGCAGAACGGTGAGCCGCGCGTATAATTTTGCGGATGTCTCAAGAAGGAGGACAGAGATGCGACTGTTGTTGGTGGTGTTTGTCTGCGTCAGCGTCGGATTCTTCATAAGCGAGGTTTTTTGTGATGAAGCGGCGGCGCGGGAGAAGTTGAAGAAAATCGTGGATAAAGCCTCCAAAGCGTCGCTTGAGAAAATCTGGCGCTACGAGGATGACCTAAAGAAACTGGAGGAGGATGAAGGGGACGATGCGGTTGACGCGATGGCGAAGATGCGCGAAAGCGTCCCCGATAAAGTGCGTGTTCTGCTGGACAAAGCACTCATAATTCTGGGTATGTACCATACGGGGATAAAGGACCTCACCAAAATAGCGCTTGATGAGAAAGGGAAAAGGGAGGTGAGGCTTGCGGCGGTGACGCTTCTTATGAGGCACGCCAGCAAAAGGCAGACGCGGAAACTGCAAGAAGAGGCGGGCAAGGTGAAAGACCCGATTGTGCGAGTTCACCTTCTACGGCTGTTCTTCCACAAGTTGAAAGATACCGATGCGCTGCGGGAGTTGCGCAAGTTTCTGACATCAAGCGATGCGGATGTTCAGGCGGAAGCCGCGATAGCGTTGGCGCAGGAGGATGAGTTTGAGACGACAAAGGAGATACTGGAGCGTTTGAAGGACGAGCCGACGGCGAGAGGTGCGCTGGTGCGGAGTCTGTTGGCGCAGAATATGCTGATGCGGGAGTTGGCGCGTTATGAGGGGCTCAAGCACGATGCGCTGCTTAAGGCGCGCGAAGCCGAAATTGAGCGTCTCCGCAAGCAGGTGGAAGAACTCAAGAAAAAACTGGTGGAGAAGGAGGGCACGAAGATTCGCCTCCTGGATGAGTTGCTGTGGCGCATAAAGCAGGTCTATGTTGACGAAAAGAAGACCGATCAGGAGAAGTTGATAGAGGCGGCGGCAAAGGGGATGGTCTCAAGCCTTGACCCACATTCCGCGTATTTTGATGAGAGCGAGACCAAACTGATGAACGAAGCGACCCAGCAGCAGTACAGCGGTATTGGTGCTGTGGTCACCAAAAAACCCGGCGATTATCTGACTATACAGACCCCGTTTTATGACGGTCCCGCCTACAGAGCGGGACTCCGCTCAGGTGACAAGATAGTTGAAGTTGAGGGCAAGAACACCCGTGACCTGACGATAAACGAGTGTGTCAAACTCCTCAAAGGCAAAGAAGGCACAAAGGTGAAGGTGAAGGTCTGGCGCAGGACATGGCCTCGGGAGAAGGAGTTTGTCCTCACCCGCTCGGTCATCCGCACAAGGAGCGTCTATTACCGTCTGCTTCCCGGTGGTGTGGGCTATATCCTTCTGACCGCCTTCAACAAGCCGACGACCGATGAGTTGGACAAAGCGCTGCAGGCATTGACCGCCCAGGGCGCCAAAGCCTTCATCCTTGACCTCCGCAACAATCCGGGTGGGCTCCTTAAGACGGCAATAGAGGTGGCAAGCCGCTTCCTGCCCACAGGAACGCTGATTGTGACAAGTAAAGGACGCAACCCACAGGTCGCGCCGGAGGAGAAATACACCGCCATTGCCTGCAAGAAATATGACCAGCCGCTGGTTGTGCTGGTGAACGGCGGGAGCGCGTCAGCCAGCGAGATAGTATCAGGCGCCTTAAAGCACTACAAGCGCGCCATTCTGGTCGGCGAGCGCACCTACGGCAAAGGCAGCGTCCAGCAGATGTATCGCGTCTTTGCCACAGGCGGCAGAACCCTTGTCAAACTCACCGTCGCCCATTACTACCTGCCCAACGGCAGATGCGTTGACAGGATGCTTTACAAAAAGGAGGAGTGGGGAGTTGCGCCAGATGTTGAGGTGAAACTGCCTGAATGGCCGCTTGAGTGGTGGAACGAGCGCGAGCGTCTGCTTGAGGCGGATGTCTTCGCCAAGTACTTTGACGCGCGGTTCAACAAGTATAAGGACACTTTCCTCAAATTGGCTGAATCGGATGAGGGCGACTGGCATAAATACCCCGAATTTGAGCAGTGGTATAACAGCCTTAAGACAAAGATGCCCGAGGATTTGGTCAGGCGTATGTTGAGGTTTGAGTTGCTCAGGCGTGTGTCGGACGCCACCGCTCACCGCATTGTCGGCGACTATGTGGACGATGTGCAACTGAAACGCGCTATTACCGAAACGCTCAAAAAACTGGGCAAATCACCAAGTGATGTGCCAGCCTACAAATTCTTCAGCAAGTAGAGGGAGAGACGGATGGCACGACGCAAAGGCAAAAAAGTGAAGCAGATGATAAGAGAAGACTCTTTCCGCGACACGGTTCTGTCCCTTGGAAGGCGTGTGAAGAAGAACGCCTTCTACATAGCGGCATTGACGGCTGCGATAGTGCTTTTCTCTTATGCACTTTACAGACGCCTGTCGCACCACTTCAGAACGCAGGAGACGCTGATGCGCATCCTCACCGACCCCTCATCTAAACTGCCCTCAAAGCGCTATCGGGAGTTGCTGAAGGAGTATGAGGGCAAGGATGTGGAGCCGCTGATAAGGTTGTATCTTGCGCGGGCTCTGCTTGAGGAGCATAGCGAGCGATGTGTGAAGTCGGCGGACAAGGGGCTTCTGAAAGAGGCGGCGGCACAACTGAAAACCATCCTTGAACGCTTCCCCAACGCCCATACCGCCAGATTTTATGCCTCAAAACTGCTACCCCTTGTGGAGAAAGAGTTAAAGGCGGAATACACATGGGTGAAGAAGAAGGAGGAGAAGCGGCAAAAGAAGCGGTGAGACGGGTGTATGAGTTGAGGGTTGACCGTTCCGGGGCGGGGGAGCGTCTGGATGTCTATGTTGCCAGAAGAGTAAGAGCGCTTACACGCTCTTCTGTTAAGAGGCTGGCGCAGAAGGGGGCGGTTTTTGTGGATGGCGCTGTGGTATCTGCCAACGCGCGCCTTAAGGCGGGGCAGACCATAAGAATTGAGGTGGAAACACGCAGGCGTCGCCTCAAGCCGTGGGACTTACCCGTTGAGATTCTATATGAAGACGACTACTTGGTTGCATTGAACAAGCCCGCGGGAGTGGCGGTTCATCCGTCCGAAACGCTGGATGAGCCGACCCTTGTTGAGGCTTTGATAGCGATGCGTCCTGAAGTGAAGGGGGTGGGACCCAAAATGCGTCCTGGGCTGATTCATCGTCTTGACAAAGAGACAAGCGGCGTTCTGCTTGTGGCGAAAGAGCAGCGATTTCAGGTGGAAATGATGCGCCTTTTCCAGTCGCACCGTGTAGCCAAATATTATGTGGCGTTTGTGTCGGGAGTTCCGCGGCGGAGGTCAGGTGTGGTGGACGCCTTTATAGCGCGCCATCCGATATACAGGCAGCGGTTTGCGGTGAGTCACGAGGGCGGGCGTCGGTCGGTGACACGGTGGCGACTTGTGCGCGCTTACGGCGACCGCTTCGCCCTCATCCTCGCAAAGCCGATAACAGGTCGCACCCATCAGGTGCGTGTTCATATGCGCCATCTGGGAACCCCCGTCCTCTGCGACAAACTCTACTCTTCCCGTAAGGCGGTTTATCTGTCGGAGATAGAGGGCGCAAAACGGCGCGCGGGAGAACTCCCCCTCATTGAGCGTCAGGCGCTGCACGCCAGAAGTATCGCCTTTGTGCATCCCCGCTTAAACAGGTTCATTCGCCTGAAAGCGCCGATGCCAGATGATTTGCGCAGACTGCTTGAAGCGCTTGACAGAGCCTTTCCCGCCGTCAGCGCATGAGGAAGACCACATTCAGCACAAGGCTTAAGGCGAGCACAAAAAGCACCAGAATCAGCAGAAGGCGGCTCTTTTTCAGTTTCGCCAATGTTTCTTCTAACTCTTCCTGATATTTTCGTGTGAGCATTTTCTCTTTTTTTATGGCGGCGAGCATCGCGGTTCTGCCGAGCACCGAGTCGCCCGCGCGCGGGTCCTCGCTCATTCGCGCTATCGCCAAATCCTCTATCAATTCCTCCACACTCTGGTAGCGTTCTTCGCGTTTTTTCGCCATCATCTTCTTTATGACGGCGGCAAGGTTGCGCGATACATTCTTGTTCAACTCCCTGGGGTCAGGCACCTCGCCGCGCACATGTTTTGTCAGTATCACCCTTGAGGGTCCCTCATAAGGGGGTTGTCCTGTCACCATATGGAAGAGGCTCACCCCCAAAGAGTATATATCGCTGCGAAAATCAAGGTCTTTCTGTCCCATCGCCTGTTCGGGGGAGATGTATTCAGGTGTGCCAAGAACCGTTTCGTCCTGCCCCTTGCCCAACTCTAATCCTATGCGTGCAAAACCAAAATCGCCTAACTTCGCTATGTCGTCCTTGGATATCAGAATGTTGCCCGGTTTTATGTCGCAGTGCACTACATTGTTCTCCCACAGATAATTTATCACTTTGGCTACTTGGATGGTGATGCTCACAGCATATCCTGTTTCCATAGGACCTTCTGTGTCCACAATCTCCTCGGCGGTTCGCCCATCCACAAACTCCATTGAAAAGTAATACTTCCAGTTTTCGCGTCCCACATCATAGACTGTTATCAGGTTGGGGTGGTTGAGTTTGCCAAGCAAACGCGCCTCAAGCAGGAATCTTTTGCGGAACTCCTCATCGTCCACCCATCGGCGGTGAAGTATTTTCAGTGCGACGATGCGGTTCATTGACAACTGACGCGCTTTATACACGATGCCAAGCCCCCCCTCCCCTACGCGGCTTATAATCTCATATCCGCTTACCGACATCGCCTGCCTTTCGCGGTCCTTCATCAGCCGCTTGTGCGCCACCTTAACCGCGTGCACGCAACGCTTATCCAGCACCCCTTCCCGCAGCACCCACTCCTCCCAGGTCAAGTTGGGGTCGCCGTTCAGCGCGTTAAGACAGCGCTTCATCTGCTCGTCGTTCATAAAACCGTGCTGAACCGCCAGTTTCGCATACTGCATATCAACCTCGTGGGACATTCTCTTCCTCCCCGTAGTTAAGACGCCTTATACGGCTTAAATGCTCACACCCAGCGAAAGTCGCTAACGCCGATACGCGCTTTTTAATATCTTCCACACCCACATCCGCAAATTCAACTCCTCCCACAACTTCACAGCAGAAACTTGCCGCCGCCACCCCGAACAGCAGCCCAACCCTCAACGCATCCGCATCGGCGCGCCCAACACCATCCATATACCCCACAACCGCTCCAGCCAGCACATCTCCCGCTCCCGTAGGGTCCACCACTTGCTTAAGCGGATATCCTGCCGCAACCGCCCATTCGCCGTCAACCCAACCTACCGCACCGTAGCGCCCCAACTTCACCACCGCAGAAGAAAGCCCATACCTCTCACATAGCCCCAACGCCGCCTCCGCTCCATTACCCCCAACCAGAAGCCTCGCCTCCTCCTCGTTTACGCACACACCCCAGCAATGCCTTATCACATCCTCAAGAGCCTGCCTCTTTTTGCGTATCCAAGTCTCTATGGTGTCGCATACTACCCTACCGCCCCGCCACAACGACAGCGCCTCCTTCTGCAAATCCGGAACGCTTGTGGCAAGAAGCAGCCAGTCCCCCTCCGCTGCATCCCCGCCGAACTCTACCTCATAGCCCATCTTCAACTCGTCCGTCAGATATAGTGTTTCCCGACGACTTTCGTCTTGCTCGTCATATCTTGTATGCCACCTGAATGTCTTTATGCCTTCTCGGCGCTTAAGGTATGTCGTGTCCACACGCCCTTCAAAAACCTTAAGATACTCTTTGGGGAAATCGTCCCCCACACCCCAGACAAGATAAACAGGTTTTGTGAAAAGGGAAGCCGCCAGCGCCGCAAATGTCCCGCTACCCCCCAAAACATTCCTATAAACCCGCCCACCTATCTCTATCACATCCAACGCCACGGAGCCAAATATCACAACCGCCACAACATACTCCTCTCCTCTTTCCCTATATTACCAGACGAAATTTCTGCACCGTCACCGATTTGATTATAATTTCAAGCCGCAGAGATTAGGAGAAGCGATATGGGGATATACGAGGTTAAAGGAAAGCGTCCCAGAATCGCTCCGACAACATTTGTCTGTCCCGAAGCGGTGGTGATAGGGGATGTGGAGATTGGGCGCGACTGCTTTGTCGCACCAGGTGCTGTTATACGGGGCGATTTCGGCTCTATCCGTATTGGGGACGAAAGCAACATACAGGACAACGCCGTGGTGCACAGTCGCCCTGAAGCCGTCACCTCCATAGGTAGTAGGGTTTCAATCGCCCACGGTGCTATTATCCACTGCTGCACCATTGAGGACGATGCTCTAATCGGCATGCGCGCTGTGGTAAGCGACTGGGTGGTAGTTGGCAAAGGCGCAATTGTAGCCGAAGGCGCTGTTGTCACACACAGCACATCCGTTGAGCCGAACTCTGTTGTCGCTGGCATCCCCGCAAAGCCTGTCAAAACACTGAAACGCAAAGACTACGAGTATGTCCTCGGCACAAAAATGCTCTATGTCCAGAACGCCAGACACTATATCCGTTCCTTCAAACCCCTACCCCACCATAGTCCAGTTCTGCCCGCCCGCCAACTCGTCCCTCAAGACGGCTGCGTCCTCGTCGTCGTTGATATGCAGGAGAAACTGTTCCCTGTTATGCAGCAAAAGGAAAGACTGCTTAAGAATGTGTTGCGGCTTGTGCGGTTCGCCCGCACCGCAGATATCCCTATTGTCCTCACAGAACAATACCCGAAAGGGCTGGGACGCACAATAAAAGAGGTCGCGCAAGCCCTACCCCCAAACATTGATGTGATTGAGAAGGTCTCCTTCGGCTGTTTCGGAGAACCAAAATTCCTCCAGAAACTTGAGACTCTCAACGCCAAAACCCTGGTCGTGTGCGGCATTGAGGCACACATATGCGTTGGGCAGACAGTTCTGGCTACCCCACCCCATCTGACGGTGCTGCTTGTAACGGATGCTGTGTCATCGTATAGCCGAACCGATACGGAGACGGCAATTGAGCGCGCCAAATTGGCAGGCGCTATCCCCGTCACAACCGAAATGTTTATGTTTGAATTCCTGAAAACCGCCAAGACAGAGTTGTTTGAGCGCTGTCTTGACATCTTAAGGCGTGATTAGATGCGCTGGAAAAGACTTGCCGTCGCGGCTGTTTCTTGAGCGGCTTTCTTTGCGGCAGCGTGGCTGCTTCTGCGCGGCGCAACCCCCGTTCCCGCAAAGGCGCTTGTCGCCGCACAACCACTAAATCTGCTGGTCGCCTTAAGAACAGGACTTGCCGCGGTCTCATTAGCCGCCTTCGCAATGGCTGTTCTGACCGCCTTTTTTGGGCGGCTGTGGTGCGGTTGGGCGTGCCCACTCGGCGCCGCTCAAGACATCATCGCCAGACTCCGAAAACAGAAACCCCAACATTCAAAGACCGCAAACCGCGTCCGCTTCGCGGTCCTCGCCGCGACCCTTACTGCGCTCCTCCTCGGCTCCACGCTCCCCTTCCTTATTGAGCCAAACACTCAGACCGTCCGCTTCGCCACAAAAGCCATCTCTTTAATAGCGCGGCATCCTGTATCCGTATCGCTGGCGGCGCTTGTGATTCCCGCCATCTGGGTGTTGCTGGCGCTTGTCAAACCCCGCTTTTTCTGCCGTTTCATCTGCCCAAGCGGCGCAGTGCTCTCAATCCTTTCCCTGCGCGCGCCCTTCAGAATCCGCCTAACCCAAGACCGCTGCACAGAGTGCAACGCCTGCGGAAACGCCTGCCCCACAGGCGCCATCATAAACGGCAAAGTCTCCCAAAGCGCTTGCATCAATTGCTTCTCCTGCATTGATGTGTGTCCACAGAACGCGCTGTGGTTCGGTGTGGTCAAGGGGCGGCAGCAGGTGGCGCCGATAACCCTTCAGGAACGCCGCCATATCCTGCGCACCCTCATCATCGGCTTCGCCGCAGGCGTTTTCCTCTCCCTTCCCCGCAAAAAAAGACCTGTCCTGCGTCCGCCCACTGCAAAGAAGACACTCCCCCAATCCTGCATCCACTGCTTCCTCTGTGTCGCCGCTTGCCCGAACGGGGTCATTGTCCCAGGTCCAGACCTCTCCCCACAATTGGATTTCCAAAACGGCAACTGTGAGTTCCGCTGCACCGCCTGCGGAGATGTCTGCCCCACCGGCGCCATAAACTTCCAAAACATCACCCAAAAATGGCAAACTCCTATCGGCAAAGCCCACATAAACAAAGATGTCTGCTTCGCCCATAACGGCAGCGGTCCCTGTATGGGCTGTCAGGAGGTCTGCCCTGCTGAGCCTGAAAACGCCATTAAAGGGGTGAGGACAAAGTTCGGTTGGGAGGCGCCTGAGGTTGTGGCGGAACGGTGCGTAGGTTGCGGCACTTGTGTGTTCAACTGTCCTGCGGGTGCGGTGAAGGTCCTACCCTGACATTCCCAGTTGACAATTTTTTGACAACTTTGTGTTGACATTTTGGCAATTTATGGGTATAATCTATCGGAAACGATATTCTGGAGGTCTTCGCTATGCGCTCCTTCATTCTCTTTCTCCTTCTCGTTGCGGGATTTTTCGCGTGGTTATTTTCCGGTGTTGGAGTCGGCATCAACTTCAAAGAAGAGCGGCAAGGAGATGGCGTCTATCCACTTGCTGTGGTTGCGGCTGTTCCGCGCTGTGTGGACTGCCATCTCAGCAGATTTTACGCCGTTGTTTATGACAGGTTTTTGAAGCCTGTTTCGGGTGCAGAGGTTTTCGTCAACGGCAAATCTGTCGGCAGCACGAACAGAAGGGGGGTTATTGTCTGCGATTTGGGGAAAGGTTTTTTGCCTGTGAAGCGTGTTGAGGCACATCTGGAGCGGCGTGGTGTTAAGTATCGTGGCACACTTGTTTTTCCGTCCTTGACAAAGACGCCTTCGGGGGAGACGGTGGAGATTTTTGCCTACACCGACAGAGGCATTTATCGTCCTGGGGAGATAGTGCGTGTGAGGGTGCTGGGATGGCGTGTTGGTAGGCAGATAAAGGCGCTTGCGGCAGCCAAGATAAGGGTGGTGTTAAAGGACAGAAGCGGTCGGGAGTTGTGGGGACAGGTAATAAGGACGGACGACTATGGGGTGGCTTTCTGCGATTTGCCACTTGTTAAGAACATGCCCAGAGGGGATTATCTGCTTGAGGTGGGGCATAAAGGTGTTGCGTCGCTTGCGTGGATAAAGGTGGAGCGTTTCAGGGCGCCTGTGATAAAGGTGGATACGGATGTTTGCGAGTGGATAACGCCGCAGGCGAAGGAGTTTGAGATAAAGGTGCGCGCGGGGTATTACAGTTGTATGCCGCTTGAGGGTGCGCAGGCAACCATTGAAATTCTCGGACCCAGACAGGTGCGCTACAGGTGGAAGGGGGCAATTGATGAGAGAAGACCCTTGCGTCTGCGCATCAGTGGCAGCGACTTGCGGAGGTTGCTTGCGGGTCTGCGTCCCGATATGGATGCGCTTACTGTGCGCATCAGCGTTTTTGATAGGTTCGGGCGCAAGGATACCGTTGAGCGCCTTGTTCAATTCACAACCAACCCCTACATCCTTGATGTCAGAGTGCCGAAACGCTTCTTCAGAGTAGGGGAAGATTTCCGACTGAAGATATTTGTGCGCGACAAACTGAAGCGTCCCGTCCCCTTCAAATCGGTCTTTGTCCGCGTAAACGGCAGAGAGGTTGTTGGGGTGACGGATGAGAACGGGCTTGCGAGTGTGCGTATCAGACAGGGGAGGCAACATCAGACGGCGGAGATTTTTGTGGAGGGTGTTGAGGGAATGGTTGCGGCGGTAACGACGCATGCTTCAGAAGGGGGGCATCCCATAAGCGCCGAGACGGTGGTGAAAGCGGAGGACGGGGAGCCTGCTGTGGTGCTTGTGAGGGTGGGCAGTCGTTTTCTGCCGCTTGAGAGGCGCATCCATTTTGTCGTAGTGGGACCAGACGGGGTGATAGAGGAAGGTGGTGATGTGGATTTGGATGGGATGGCGGATGGTTGGCGTGCCGAGATTGTGGTGAAGCCGAAGTTCTGGGGATGCGGCAGTGTTGTATCGTGGTGCTGTGCGGAGGATATGCGGAACGGGCAAAAAGGGCTGCTTGTGGCGGGCGAGTTTCTGGATGTTGACAAGCGTGGCAAATTGACGCTTCTTTTGAGCAATGTTCCGAAGGTGGCTCGTCCAGGAGAGGCGCTGGATATGTCGGTGCGTGTTGTTGATGAGCACGGTAACGGCGCGGATGTGGCGCTGGGAGCATCTGTCGTGGACTCCGCCGCGCTGGCGCTCCTTGACCCCTTCAGAGCAAAGCCAGAAGAAGTCCTCTATGGAACGGCAAAGGCAATGCGGGAGGCGGTCTGGCCACTCCTTCAGTGCAACTGGAGCAGAGATGTTCTGTCCAACCTTGCCCTGCCACCATTTGGTTGGCATCCCACAGGCTTACGCATCACGCCCTTTAAGAGACCCTACAGGGTTGTGCGTCCGGCAGTTGTGGCGCTGGATACAGAAAGCCCCCGTCGCGCCAGAGACTTCCCCCGCGGCACCCAGTTTGACAATTTCTCCAACAGGAATCTGAACGCGGTGGGTTATGTGGATGATTGGGGTGTGGGGAACGAGGTGATGCCGCGTCCGACGGTGAAGATACACATAAGGACGAACTTTGCGGAGACGGCGCTCTGGGCGCCCCATCTGAACTCAAAAAACGGGCAGTTTGACATCCGCTTCCGTCTGCCCGATTCTGTCTCCCAGAACCGCCTGACGCTTGTGGCAAGCGACAGAGAGGGGCGCGTCAAAACAGTTTCGCTTAACATCCGCACGAGTTTGGACTTCTTCATCCGCAGCGATATGCCTCCTGTGCTTGTGATGGGCGACGAGGTTGAGTTTGGGGTTGTGGTTTCCAACAGGACAGGGCGCGATGTGTGTGCACGGATAGATTTGAGCGCCGACGAACTTGATGTCATCGGACACAGCAGGAAGAGGGTGCTTGTGCCGGCGGACGGTATGGCGGCGGTGCGTTTCAGGGTCAGGGCAAAACGCGTGGGCAGGTTTTACTACTGCTTGAGGGCAGTGGCGCCGGGGCTTTCTGATGGTATCAGACGCTATGTTGATGTTTTGCCGCCCGGGCAACCTGATGTTACGAGATTCAGCCGCGTTGTCAGAGACGGACGCTGCAAAATCCTCTTCAACCTGCCTTTAGGCGACATAAAGCGGGTCTGTCTTGTCTCCATCACATATCCTGGTTTCCAGACGGTGCTGCAGTCGGTGGAAGCGATGGCGTGCTACCCTCACGGGTGAGTGGAGCAGGTGACGAGCGGTGCGCTCGTGACCGCAGCCGCTTATCGCTACCTCCTGGCGACCAAGCGCTTCACCCCAGAACTGAAGAAACGCCTCCGTAAATATCTCCTCGCAGGTGTGGCGAAACTTGTCTCCACGCAGAACGGCGACGGCGGCTGGGGATGGTTCCGCGGCGACGCAACCGACCCATTCTTCACCGCCTATGTGCTGAATTTCCTGACATCCGCATCGGAGTTCGGCATAATGGTCTCCCCAAAAAGCATAAAACGCGCGGTCAACTGCCTCACCAAATGCCTGCAGGCAAAAAGCACATCCGACTTTGTCTGCCGTGATGGGACACCATATGAGGCGTTCTGTGCGTATCTTTTTGGCTACATAGCAAATGCGGCGGCGGCAAGCAAGGACAGCACCCTGCTGAAGGCGGCTGACAGCCTGCGCGGGGTTGTGGAAGAGTATCTGCGCAGAGGGGAGGATGCGCTGGCGCTGGCGTCGGGGTTGCTTGGGCTTGCGCGTCTGGGTGGGGAACGCGAGGAGTTGCTATGCGCGGCAAGGCGTCTGGCACGGCTCGCCAGCAACGCCGTCTGGACACCGCTCCACATATCCCCCCGCGGCGGAGCACAGGAAACCACCGCGCTTGCCCTCAAAGCCCTCATCACCGCCTCCCCTTCCCTCTTTTCCGACCAGATAAAAGAAGGACTCAGACGGTTGCAAAAGTGGGTGGGCGGCGGTTGCTGGCAAAACACGACCGCTGCTGCCGCCGCCATAGAAACAATCGCTCTGTCCCGCAACATCCCCGTATTTACCCCAGGCACCGTCAGAGTGCTCGTCAACGGTAGGCAGGTTAGCACCGTTAAGATGACAAAAGAAGATGGGCAGACAGAGGCGCTCAAATTGCGCCTTATTGACGCCACACCGTTCCTCCTTGACGGCAAAAACGAGATTGTCGTGGAAGCCCCAGGCAGCCCCGCTGTCAGCGTCCGACTTGAGCGATGGGGCAAAAATCCGCGCCGTAATATCTCCATAACCCGCCGCTACAGCAAAAACATCGCCACAATCGCCGACCATATCAGCGTGGAGTTGACAATCCGCACAAAACAACCACTTCAATGGACCGTGCTTGAGGAGCCGATTCCGGCAAACTGCATACCAGATGATGCATCGCTTCAGTTCCTGAAAGAGCGTGGTCAGATTGCCGACTACGCGGTGATGGGAGGAAAGTTGTTCCTTTATCTGCGACGCGTGGATGGTCTGCTGAAGTTGTCATACAGTCTGCTGGCGCAAAGAAGCGGGGTGGTGACGCAGGCAGCCCCACGCCTCACCGATATGTACGATGATGACCATTATGTCCTCGGTGCCCCGACAAAACTTACCATAA
>CAZPBO010000033.1:0-26059 GCA_964584815.1 uncultured Planctomycetota bacterium | reverse complement strand
TTTTACTCCACTGCATCCCTGCGCCAAAGTCAAAAAGAGAATCACCGCTCATTGTGCTTTCTTGTCCAGTCGCGCCACTTCTTCCAGTCGGTGCCGAAGTCTTTGTTTGTGATTCGCTTCAATGCTTCCACCGCCATTCTCCTGACATTCAGCCCACCACTGCGCAACCCCTCAACCAGACTATCCACCGCGTCCCAGCCAAGTCTTTCAAGGGTCAAAAGCACCTCTTTTTTTGAGCGCATTTGTGGTATGAGGGCAAGAAGCGTAGCAGCCGCGTGGCGTGTCCGCAAAATACGGAACACCCAAGGCGCTGTCCAAGAGGCGAATCCTCCAAGAGCGACTGTCGGTTTGAGGAGTGCCTCAATGATGGCTATAGTGTCTTGCCTGTAGTCCCCGAAAGCCAGCCCCATCGCCGCGTTTGCCGCAACAACCTCTTCACAGTCAGACACAAGCCGCATAAGCAGCACACTCTCACCCTTCTTATGTCCCAGAATCCCTATTATGCCAGGCGCTATCTGCCGTGCGAGGGGGTCTCCGTTCGCCAACATCCCTGTTAACGCCTTGAACACTTCCTCCTTATCACTAAGAGTGGCGAGCACCACTATAGCCGCAAACCGCTCATCCAACTGGTGCTTGTTATCCTTCACAACTGTCAGCACATCTTTAACTTGCGCCTCTCCTTTCAACGCCTTCATCAGAAGTTTCTTTATCGCGGCGCCGCTCTTGCCGTTTCTGAATGTGCATTCCTTAAGCATCTTCGCCATCCTTTGTGGTGGTAGGGGAGTGGGCAGAAGACCAAGTATAAGAAATTCGGCGGCATCCCTGGATATATCGGGGGTGGCTTTATTTGCAATGTGGGGCGCTGTTCTGCAGAGCGCAACTCTTGCCCACGCTTGCACCGATTGGACTTTGTCTTTGAGGCTTTTTTGAAGCGCTTTTGTGGCACGCTCATCGCACAGCATTGCCAGCGCCCGCGCCGCCGACTCCCTCAACATCGCCTCAAGAAACACCCCTTCAGCGCTGCCCAACCCAGACTCCAGCAACTTTATCAGCGCTTCCACCGCCCGCTTCTCCCCCAGACGCCCCAACGCCTCCGCCGCCGCACACCTTATGTATCTGCCCTCTTTCTCATCTTTTACCACCTCAAGCAGAACATCCGCCGCTTCCTTTAATCCTATCTTCCCCAGCGCTTCTGCTGCCTTCTCCCTCACATACTCCCTCTCTTTTCTGTCTTTGAGAACCTCAATCAGTGCGGGAGACGCTTCTTTCAATTTGAGGTCGCCGAGGGCTTGTGCCGCCATTGCGCGAACCACCACTTCCTTATCATCTTTTAATGCGCCAAGCAGCGCTGCCACCGCCCTTCTGTCCTTTGTGTAGCCCAACGCTTCCGCCGCCAGCGCCCGTATCTCCCCATCCTTGTCCTTCAGTTTCTCAATGAGCAGAGGAACAGCAGATTTGCCGATTCTGGAGAGGGAGAAGGCGGCTTCTGCACGCACAAGGTCGTCTTTGTCGTTGAGCAGTTTTACAAGCGGCTTTATCGCCTTCTCATCGCCTATGATGCCCAGCGCAAATGCCGCAGACCATCTTACAAAATCATCTTTTTCACCAAGCAGTTTCACCAGTTCCGTAAATGAGTGCTTATGCAGTGCGACAAGGGGATGGATAGCCGCTCTGCGCAGCCAAGGTGCGTTTTTGTCTTTGAGCAGTTTCACAAGCAGGGGAACGGCTTCTTTACAATTTGCAGCACCCAGAGCGGTTACGGTAGCAAAACTTGCCTCCAGTGCGCGTCTGCCAGATGCTTTTTTCAAGGCAGCCAGCATACGCTCAAGAACGCGAACCGCCGCCACTCCGCCCACCTTCCCTAACTCCGCCGCCGCTCTCTGAAAACTCTCCCAAAGAAGTGGTCCTTCATTGCGGTTGAGCCACTTCGCTATATCGGGCAACCTTTTCAAAACCGCTGATGTTATCCCCCACCTCGTGTATGGACGGAGGGTATCTGCGAGCACCGCTTTTATGTGGGCGTCCTTTGTTTGTTTCAGCACTTTAAGGAACATATCCAGAGTTTCGGGCTCCTTTTTGATGAGGGGGAGTATCTGCTGGTGCGCTTTTTTGCGCGTTAAAAAATCGTCTGATGTAAGGGCGGAGATAACTTCTGCCACCTTCCGCTGTGGGTGTTTTCTTTTTTCGTCTTGCTGTTGTCCCAGAAGTTGGACGCATAAAACGGCTGCAAAAGTGGGCACAAGCCAGCGCATCCGCAACCCCTCCAAATTCTTTGTTATTTTACCTCCGAAGGAAGGGGTTGCGTCAAAAAAGCGCTTCTCTTTGACCGCCAAAGCAGCAGACATAAAATTAGTCTTGCTGGTGCTTGGAGGATTGAGGCGTGGAGATGTTTGAGATTGTCAAGAAGCGTCCGATAACCGAGGAAGTTTTTATGATGGAGTTGTTTGTGCCGCACATAGCGAGGAAGCGCAAAGCGGGGCAGTTCATAATAGTCAGGGTGGATGAGGTGGGTGAGCGGATACCTTTAACGATAGCCGACGCTGACCCTGAAGCCGGCACAATCAAGATATGCTTTCAGGTGGTGGGGACAACGACTTATAAACTGTCGCGTTTGGAGGTTGGGCAGCGTTTGGCGGATGTGGTGGGACCTCTTGGCAGACCGACCCACATAGAGAATTTTGGGCGAGTTGTGTGCGTTGGCGGGGGAGTTGGTGTAGCGCCGCTTTATCCGATAACGAAGGCGATGAAGGAGGCGGGCAACTACACGATAGGCATAATCGGTGCGCGCACAAAGGCGCTCCTGATTTTGGAGGACGAGATGCGCGCCATCTGCGATGAGTTGCTTATCTCTACCGACGACGGCTCCTACGGGCATAAAGGATTCGTCACAGACCTTCTGCGGCAGGTCATTGAGCGCCCAGAGCCCGTCAATCAGGTCGTTGCCATCGGTCCACCAATAATGATGAAGTTCGTTTGCAAACTGACAAAGGAGTTTAATGTGCCGACCATAGTTAGTCTGAACCCGATAATGGTGGACGGAACAGGGATGTGCGGGGCATGCAGGGTGGAGGTCGGCGGTGAGACGAAGTTCTGCTGTGTTGACGGTCCTGAGTTTGACGGACACGCCGTCAACTGGGAACTCTTTATGCAGCGTCTGACCGCCTACAAACCGCAGGAGGAACTCTCCTACAAACTTATCCGTGAAAAGACTGGAGGGGAGTAAGATGGCGAAGGTAGAACCGCGTGTTCCGATGCGGGAGCAGGCACCGAAGGAGCGGATAA
Source organism: uncultured Planctomycetota bacterium (assembly GCA_964584815.1). Taxonomy (GTDB): domain Bacteria; phylum Planctomycetota; class SKW154; order SKW154; family SKW154; genus CAZPBO01. The sequence continues at coordinate 22,777 of CAZPBO010000033.1, read as the reverse complement.
GGAATTTTAACGAGGTGCCGTTCGGCTACAGCGTTGAGGAAGCGCAGCGCGAGGCGGCAAGATGCCTTCAGTGCAAAAAGCCCAAATGCGTGGAAGGCTGCCCTGTTGAGGTGAATATTCCCGCATTCATTAAGTTGATAAGGGAAGGGGATTTTCGCGGTGCGATAAGGAAGATAAAGGAGACCAACCTTCTGCCTGCGATATGCGGGCGCGTCTGTCCACAGGAGACGCAGTGCGAAGCACACTGTGTTCTGGGCAAGAAGCACGAGCCTGTGGCGATAGGCAGGTTGGAGCGATTCGCCGCGGACTGGGAGCGCGAGAACGGGGTGGAGATGCCGCAATGCGCACCGTCAACAGGGAAAAAGATTGCCATTGTGGGCAGCGGTCCTGCAGGACTTACCGTTGCTTCAGATATGGCAAAACTGGGCTATGAGGTGACGGTCTTTGAGGCGCTGCACGCCCCAGGCGGCGTTCTCATATACGGCATCCCAGAGTTCCGTCTGCCAAAGGCAATAGTGCGCGCAGAAGTTGACGGACTCCAAAAGATGGGCGTTAGGTTTGTTTACGACTATCCGATAGGACGGGTGGAGACGATAGACGATTTGCTTGCGCGTTTTGATGCGGTTTTCATAGGCGTTGGTGCTGGTGCGCCGATGTTTATGAACATACGCGGTGAGAACATGATGGGCATATACAGCGCCAACGAGTATCTGACGCGCTCCAACCTGATGCGCGCATATGACTTCCCCGAAGCCGACACGCCGATTGTGCGCGGAAAGAAAGTTGCGGTGATTGGCGGCGGCAATGTGGCGATGGACTCCGCCAGAACCGCACTGCGCCTCGGTGCTGACACCGTCACTGTCGTCTACCGCCGAACAAGAAAGGAGATGCCCGCCCGCGCCGAAGAAGTCCACCACGCCGAGGAAGAAGGCGTTCAGTTCAACTTCCTCACCAATCCTGTCGCATACCACGGCGATGAGAAGGGCTGGGTGCGCGAGATGGAGTGCATAAAGATGAAACTGGGCGAGCCAGACGCAAGCGGCAGACCACGCCCCATCCCCATTGAGGGTTCCAACTTCCGTATCCCCGTTGACCTTGTGATTGTGGCGATAGGCACCCGCGCCAATCCTGTTATCCAGCAGACAACACCGGGGTTGGAAGTGAACCGCCGCGGCTATATAAAGGTGTTGAGTGAGGAGACGATGGCGACGACGAAGCGCGGGGTGTTCGCGGGTGGTGACATAGTGACAGGGTCAGCGACGGTGATAAGCGCGATGGGCGCGGGCAGACGCGCGGCGCGGGCAATGCACGCTTGGCTTTGCGGCGACATAAAAATTTGGTAAAATAGCCCCTGCGTTAAGGGGGCTGTCTTGGCAAGATGGGAGAGGGTAGGTGCGGTAGCGGGGGAGTGGGGGCGCAAAGCGTGGCGTGAAATAAGGCGTTTCGGAAGGGCGTTGCGGTATGCGGCGCGGCGTTTCTTGGGCGACCGCTGCGCTATCCGCGCCGCCGCTTTATCCTACACCTCGCTCCTCGCTCTTGTCCCCGTCGGCGTCATAACACTCATAATCTTCAACGCGGTCGGCGGATTCAAAGGGCTTGCGCAGAGTTTTCGTGACTGGTTTATGGACCAGTTCTTCATCCGTGGCGCAAAGCCCGAAGTGCAGAAATGGAAGGAGATAATGGACCGCGTTTACGAGGCTTTCTCCACCCAGATAAAGCAGACGAGCATTCCTGTTACGGTCTTTTCTCTGGGCGCACTTTTTGTGACCGTTATTCTTCTCTTTGCGGCGATAGAGAAGACATTTGATGATTTGTGGCGGGTGCGCATAAGACGGGGACCCCTTGAGCGGTTGCGTAACTTCTGGACAATAATGACTCTTGGTCCTGTTATGGCGTTTTTCTCCTATTTTGTGGCGCTTGAGGTGGGTGCCGGCATTCCAGAACGGTTCACTTTTCTGAAGACACTGGTGGCGACGGTTTCGCCGTACTTTTTTTCCATAATGGCGTTCTATATGCTGTATCAGTTTGCGCCGTATTCGCCTGTAAGGGCGGGATACGCCCTGCTTTCGGCGGCTTTTGCCGGTTTCCTTTGGGAGTTGCTGAAGCGTCCTCTCTCCTTTTATCTGACGCAGGTCATAACGATAAGGCAGATTTACGGTCCTATAGGGCTTGTGCCGCTGTTTCTTGTGTGGCTCTATTTTACTTGGGTTTTAATCCTTCTTGGTGCGGAGTTATGCTGGTGTCTGCAGCATCTGCGATTGATAGAGGGAACGGGTCAGGAAGGAGGGGAGTTGGAGCGGTTTCGTGGGTATTATGGGGTTCGGGTGGTGGCGGAGTTGGGATGTCATTTTGAGGCTGGGGCGGGACATATGCCGATAAAGGGTGTGGCGAAAAGGCTGCGTCTGCCGCGTCCATTTGTGTGGGAGTTAGCCGAGACGCTGGTGCGTGACAGGATTCTGGTCAAAGTGGCGGGGCGGAAGGCGTCTTTTATGCTTGCCAAGCCTCCGGATAAGATAACGGTGGAGGCGGTTTTAAGAAGCGTGGGGGAGGTGGCGTTTCAGACACCAAGACCGAAGGATGAGATAGACAAAAGACTTACAGGGATTCTTAAGGAAGCGCAGGATAAAGCGAATGAACCCCTTTCGGCGACGATAGCCGATTTGCTCACTCCTGACAGCAAGGAAGAGGAAGCGTAACCGTGCGGTTTGAGGAGATGAGCGACGAGGAGTTGTTGCTGTCGGTTCGGGAAGGGACGGATGCCGATGTTCGTCGCGCCGTCTCCATCATCTTTGAGCGCCACAAATCGCACATATACACCCTCTTCCTGCGAATGGCTCTTGATTCCACCACCGCTGAAGACCTCCTTCAGGAGACATTCCTGCGCCTTCTGCGCCACGCCCGCCGATACAAACCCGTCGCAAAAGTCACAACATGGCTTTACCGCATCGCTTTTAACCTCGCTCTCAACGAAGCACGCCGACGCTCCGTCAGAGTCCATCTCTCCTTAAACCCTGAGGCGAACCCCGATACGCTGCGCGTCATTGACACCGTCGCATCCGATGAAACAGACCCTTTTGAGAAACTCTCCGATAAGGAGTGTGAGAGTCTGGTCAGAGAAGTGCTTGAGTCGTTGCCCCCCCAGCAGCGGGCTGTTCTTATACTTTGTGATATGGAGGGGTTTTCTTACGAGGAGGCGGGCAGGGTGTTGGGGCTGCGCCCGGGAACCGTGGGGAGCAGACTCTGCAGGGCAAGACGCACTTTTGCTTTCCTTTTCCTCCGTGCGGTTAAGGGAGAATAGCCTTTCGCAGGCGGCTTTTTCTTGTAAGCATTCCCGTTGCGCGTTAAACTTCTTAGCAGTGTGATTTGGAGATGGAATGATGCGTGTCTATCTTGACCACAACGCCACAACGCCTGTTAATGCAGATGTGGCGGACCTTGTGCGGCGATGTATGCTGGAGGTGTTCGCCAATCCCCATTCATTGCACGGTTTTGGCGTTGAGGCGAGGAGGATGGTGGAGGAGGCGCGTCAGAGAGTCGCCTCGCTTCTTGGGGTGGATGAGGATGAGATAATATTCACTGGCAGCGGCACCGAAGCCGACAATCTCGCCATAGTTGGCGGCGCAAGGCTTATTCGCAAAAAGACAGGTAGAAACAAAGTTGTGACAAGCGCTATTGAGCATCCCGCCGTTCTGCGCACCGTTGAAGCACTCAAAGAAGAGGACTTTGAAACCGTCTTTGTGCCTGCAAAGCCGAACGGGGTCGTGGATATGGACGCCTTCTGCGAGGCGCTGGATGACAAGACCGCGCTTGCCTCACTGATGCTTGCGAACAACGAGACGGGAGTTTTGCAGCCTGTGAGGGAGGCGGCGAAGCGTGCGCGCGAGGTGGGGGCGCTGATGCATTCGGATGTCGTGCAGGCGGTGGGGAAGATAGAGGTGAATTTGCGGGATTTGGATGTGGATTTGGCGGCGTTGAGCGGGCACAAATTTTACGCCCCCAAAGGGGTAGGTGCGCTGTTCATCAGGCGTGGTGTGCGCATTGAGCCGATAATTTTCGGCGGCGGGCACGAGAGAGGACTGCGTCCCGCAACGCTCAATGTGCCGGGAATCGCGGGGATGGGGCTTGCGGCAAAAATCGCCAAAGACAACCTTAAGGCGAACATCTCCAAGATATCGGAGATGCGCGACCGCTTTGAGCAACTGGTGCAAGAGCGGATTCCCGAAATCGCGATAAACGGTGGCAACGCGCCGCGTCTACCCAACACATCCAATATATCCTTTAGGTTCATTGAAGGAGAGGCGGTGTTGTTTGACCTTGACAGGGCGGGGATTGCGGTCTCAAGCGGTTCTGCTTGTTCAAGTGGGAAAGCAGAGCCAAGCCATGTTCTGACGGCGATGGGGCTTGAGGCGGGGCTTGCGCGTGCCTCTATACGGTTCTCCTTCGGAGCCGCCAACTCCCCAGAGCAGGTGGAATATGTCGTTGAAAAACTGGTGGAGTCGGTTGAGCGACTGCGCAAGATGTCGCCTCTCTGGGAGGATGCAAAAGGGAGGCAAAAGCAATGAACCAATACGGCGACGGGGTAATGGAGCACTTTACCAATCCCCGCAATGTGGGCGAGATAAAGGACGCGGATGGCGTAGGAACTGTGGGGAATCCTGTCTGCGGGGACATAATGCGCGTATATATAAAGGTGGAGGATGAGCGGATAAAGGAGATAAAGTTCAAGACATTTGGCTGCGCGGCGGCTATCGCGTCAGGCTCTGTCCTGACCGAAATGGTTGAGGGGAAAACGGTTGATGAGGCACTGAGGGTGACCCGCGAGCAGATAATAGAGAGGTTGGGTGGTCTGCCGCGCCAGAAACGCCACTGCAGCGTCCTCGCGCAAGATGCCCTCAAGAAAGCCGTTGAGGACTACCGCGCCCGAAAGGAGGGGCTCATCCCCATCCGCTTTGTCTTTGAGTCAGCATCCCTTAAAGGATACCTTAAACCGACCCCTCTTGCTCAAAAGATTCTCAATGTGCTTCCCGTTGAGGCAAAAATTGAAAAGTGGGGTGAGGAAATATATTTCTCCATCAACCTCAAAGCCGACCTACAGAACCCCCAGACCGAGGTTAAAAAGGGCGATATAGCATTCTGGCCGGACGAAGGCGGATGCCTCTGCCTTTTCTTTGGTCCCACACCGGTCAGCAAAGAGGGCAAGATTCTTGCTTATTCGGATGTTGAGGTTGTGGGGAGTTTCACAATAGAACCGATGCTTCTGCGTATGCTGTCGGATGGCGACAGCGTGCGCGTTGAGAAGGTATGAAGTTTTTTGGAGAGATGAGATGAGAACGGAGGTAGTCACGATTGCGGTGTTATTTGCGGCAGCGCTTTTTGCGCAGCAGAACCAGCCGCCCAAGCAGCCGCCAGAGAAGCAGCCCGCGCCGCAGAAAACCGAAATCAAATGGCTCAAAGATTTTGACGCCGCTAAAAAACAGGCTGCGCAACAAAAACGCCTTATCCTTATCCTCTTCACAAATCCTGCGACCTGCCCACCCTGCAGGTTGCTTGAGAAGGAGACTTTGCCAAACGAGAAGGTGATAAAGTTCGTTATGGAGAAATTCGTTCCGTTTAAACCAGAAGGGGAGCAGTATCGCACTTTATGCGAGAAGTTCAAGATTCGGGCGATTCCCACACTGGTTGTCGCCACCGCTGAAGGTAAAGAAATTGGCAGATTCTTGGGTTACAGGTCGCCTGACGGTTTCGTTAACGCTGTTGGTGATATTCTCAAATATAAGGAGGCGAAAGAGGCGGCAAAAGGCGCTCCTGATGACGCCTCCGCGCAGCGCAAATTCGGTGAGTTGTCCCTGAAGACCGAACATATAGAGGAAGCCGAGAAAGCGCTCAAAAAAGCGGTGGAGTTGGACAAGGAGAACGCGAAGGGGGAGAAGGCGCGGGCACTTGTGAGTCTCGCCGCTCTTGAGTTGCTGCATCGCAGAACCTCCTCAAAGGACGAGATTAAGAAATGCATCAACACTGCTTCTGACTACATCAAGCAATGGCGGCAACTCAACGACTCCGACCAGTTGCGCAAGTCCGATATCGCCTACCTTGAGGCGCTTGCCAACCTCTTCAACGATGCCTTCAAGAACAACTATTCTCGGAGAGAGTTTGTTCTGGAGTATAAGAAACGGTTGAAGAAGTACTGCGACGGCTACAAGGTTGGCACCTATATGCCGCGGGCGCTGTTCACCCTTGCGCGTCTGTGTCAGATGGCTGGCGAAAGTGAGGACGCCAAATCTACCCTCAAACGGCTTGCCACAGATTTTCCGAAGACCGAGGAAGGAAAGCGCGCCGCGGAAATCCTTAAGGAACTCAAGAAGCGCGAGGAGAAGAAATAAATCCCGCGATTTTTTGCGCGGTTCTTTCTGTGGCACCACGGGCGAGGTTGACGGCTTTTGCCGCCGCCTCGCCCATCTTCCCTACACTCAACCTGTCCTCAAAAAACGCTTTTAATTTCTTTTTTAACTCCGCCGCATCGTCCACCACAACCAGACCCCCTGCCGCCTTCAGCATCACCACCGCATCCTTAAAGTTCTCATAATGCGAACCACAGACAACCCCAACACCCAACCCCGCCGGCTCAATAACATTGTGTCCACCCTTACCCGCAAAAAGAGTCCCACCTACAAACGCGACATCCGCCGCACCATATATCCGCACCAACTCCCCTACTGTGTCCACAATCAGAACATCCCAGTCGCTTGTGGGAGCGGCACTGCGTCGCGCAAACCTCAACCCCCGCTTCCTTGTTGCCTCCTCCAATTCGGAGAAGTGGTCGCCTTGTCGCGGCGCCAGAACAACACGCACCCCCTTGCCCACATAATCCTTGCACGCCTCAAGCAGCGCCTCCTCCTCCACCATATATGTTGAGCCGCCAACAACAACAAAGTCGTCCTTGCCTATCCCTAATTCCCGCCGAATTGCTTCTCTCTCTTCTGCGCTTATCGCAGTGGGCGCTGCGTCATACTTTATGTTCCCCACCGCCTCAACACGCCCAAACCCCAACCGCAGAAAGCGCTCCGCATAGACGGGGTTTTGCGCTAGCACAAGGTCAACTCTCTTTATTATGGGGGCAACTATCCGTTTTGCGATAAGATATCTTGCAAATGAGGCTTCAGTCATTCGCGCATTTGCTATGACAGTGGCGCATCTTCTTGCGGCGGAGAGCACAAGGTTGGGCCACAGTTCAAGTTCAACAAGAACAAGGGCTTTTGGATTTACGCGCCGCAGGAGTCGGTTGACAGCGCAGGAGAAATCAGGGGGTGCAGGTGCGAAGGGAAGCCCTGTCTTGGCTGCCGTCTGCAGACCGCGTTTTGTTGTTGTGGTTATGAGAGTGGAAAGCCCTTTTTTGTGGAGGTGATGCGCGAGGGCGGCGGCGACCCGAACCTCGCCCACGGAAACAGCGTGGAGCAGAACATCAGCAGGGCGGTATGTTGGGGGGGAAAACAGACGCGCCATTGATGATGTCAGTTCGGCAAAACGCCGTTTGTCAGGGAGCAGGGCGGTGGCGAATATGGGGAGTGTCGCCGCATACAGGGCATCTAATGGGGTCATGAGCGCTTCCTTTTGTTCTCAAACCTGCCGCAGCATTTTTTGTATTTCTTGCCGCTGCCGCAGGGACAGGGGTCGTTGCGTCCCACCTTCGGCTGCTTCCTCTCAATCGGCTTGACCGGTTCATCAGAAACAGCAACAGCAGCCTGCGCATCAGGCGCCGCCTGAACAGCCTCCTCCATCGCTTTCTGACTGTCCCAACTCGTCCCCTGATACTCGGTGGCGTCCCACACAGAGCGCGCTTCCAACTCCTGCGTCTTCACTTCCTCCAGCACCACGCGATAGACCAGTGTTGTCACATCGTCCTTTAGGCGGTTTATCATCTCGTCAAACATTTCAAAACCTTCTTTTTTATACTGCACCTTGGGGTCAAGTTGTGCGTAGGAGCGCAGATGGATTCCTGCCCGCAGGAGGTCCATCGCGTAAAGGTGGTCCTTCCATTTCTCATCCAATGTTGTGAGGAGAATCAACCGCTCCACGGCGCTTACCGCTTCATCTCCGTAGCGCTTTATCCGTTCCTCATACAGCGATTTGGCGAACTTAAACAACTCTTCTGCCAGTTTTTCGGGTTTTCCCCGCAGCGATGTGACGATGTCAAGCGGCGGGTCGGTGCCGAACTTGTTTCTGAACCACTTCACAAAATCGCGAACTTGAACCTTGTCCCAGTCCTCAAAGTCAAAGCGAACACGCTCAAAGAGGAAGTCGGTGAACCGCTTCTTATCAAAGGCGTGTTCCAACGCCTCTTCTGTTTCAATCTCAACACCGAACCTTTCCTTGACCCAGCCGAGGGTGTTGCGCACCTCCTGTTCCCGTCGCTGCTCATCGTCCAACTGCAACGGTTGCACGCGTTCCCAAATCATCTTATGAATCTTCTCAAAGTAGAGACGGTCGGTGAGGTTCTCTCGCGCGCTGCGTTCTATCTGCTCCTTTATCCACGGATATATCATCTCCTCTCGCAGCCTCTCACCCCGAAGAATCTTCTGCCGTTCCTCATAAACCAGTTTACGCTGAACATTCATCACCTCATCGTATTCAAGGAGTTGTCGGCGGATTTCAAAGTTGCGGTCTTCCACTTTTTTCTGCGCTTCGTTTATGGCTCGTGTCAGAAATTTGTGGCTTATTGATACCCCGTGTTTCATCCCCAGAAACTGCAGCACTTTTTTGAGTTTGGGACCTGCAAAGAGCCGCAGCAGGTCGTCTTCAAGAGAGAGGAAGAAGCGTGACGAGCCGGGGTCGCCTTGTCTGCCTGCGCGTCCGCGCAACTGGTTGTCAATGCGCCGCGCCTCGTGCCTCTCCGTCCCCACTATGTGAAGACCACCCAACTCTGCTACCCCATCCCCCAGAACTATGTCGGTTCCGCGCCCCGCCATATTGGTCGCTATCGTCACCGCGCCCTTCTGCCCCGCCTGCGCCACTATCAGCGCCTCTCTCTCGTGGTGCTTGGCGTTCAAAACCTCGTGCGGTATCCCAAGACGCTTCAGGCGCTCAGACAGCATCTCCGAAACCTCTATGGAACGCGTTCCCACAAGCACGGGTCTGCCTATCTCGTGCATTTTGCGTATCTCTTCAACCACCGCCTCCCATTTCTCCTCCGCCGTCAGATAAACCACATCGGGAAACTCCGTCCGACGCAGTGGTTTGTTGGTTGGTATCTGCACCACATCCAGTTTGTAAATTTTCCAGAACTCGCCCGCCTCCGTCGCCGCCGTCCCCGTCATCCCCGCCAACTTCTCATACATCTTAAAGTAGTTCTGCAGTGTTATCGTAGCAAGAGTCTGGTTCTCCTCTTTTATTTTTAAGTGCTCCTTTGCCTCAACCGCCTGATGGAGCCCATCAGACCAGACACGCCCCGGCATCAAACGCCCTGTGAACTCGTCCACTATTATCACCTGTCCTTCTTTGACGATGTAGTCGCGGTCGCGGCGATAAAGCAGATGTGCCCGCAGCGCCTGCTCTATATAGTGCGTCCACTCGTAGTTGAGTGGATGATACATATTGTCAATGCCCAGAATCTGCTGCGCTTTCTCAACGCCTGCTTCCGTCAGCGTCACAGTATGGTCTTTCTCATCCACCTCCACGAAGTATCTGCCGCTGCGGCGCCGTTTCTCCCTTTCCTCAAGCGGCTCTGTTGACTTCACATACATCACAAAACGCTTGTTGGGTCCAATAAGTTGGCGGGCAACCGAGTCAGCCATATAATAGCGTTCTGACGCCTTTTCTGACGGACCGCTGATGATGAGTGGCGTTCGCGCCTCATCTATCAGTATGGAGTCCACCTCATCAATTATGGCATAATAATGACCGCGCTGAACCTGCTCCTCTATTGACATCTTCATATTGTCGCGCAGATAGTCAAAGCCGAACTCGTTGTTGGTGCCGTATGTAATGTCGCAGTTGTATGCCTTTCTGCGCTCGGTGTTGTCCATATCCGCCTGAATGAAGCCGACGCTCACCCCCAAGGCGCGATAGACGGGACCCATCCACTGTGCGTCGCGGCGGGCAAGGTAGTCGTTGACCGTGACTATGTGAACGCCTTTTCCAGTCAGGGCGTTGAGGTAGGCGGCAAGGGTCGCGACAAGTGTTTTTCCTTCACCTGTAGCCATCTCCGCCACCTTGCCCTGATGCAGAACTATGCCGCCGATGATTTGGACATCAAAATGGCGCATAGGAACGCCTGTGTGTGTGCGCAAAAAGCGCCGCGCCGCCTCTCGCACCGCCGCAAACGCCTCTGCAAGCAAATCATCCAGTGTCTCCCCTTTTTTCAGACGCTCTTTGAATTTCGGGGTCAGTTGGCGCAACTCCGCGTCCGAAAGCCGCATCATACGGCTTTCCCACGCATTAACCGCCTCCACAAGCGGACGCATCTTCTTCAATGCGCGCTCCGTTGACGAGCCGAAAATCTTCACCAGCACCTTGCTTATCAGGTCCGTGACCAGAAAATACATCTCTCATCTGCCCCACAGCATCCCTAAATAATACGCCAATTCAACGCCTTCGTCAACACAAGCGTTGTTGACAGCCGCCCCGATTGGAGTAAAATTTTTACTTTGTCTGGAGAAAGACGATGGCTGTGTGCGACAGATGCGGATGTGAGGTTCCTCAAGAAGATATAGACGCGGGAGTTGCCTTCTTTGACGGGAAGAACACTTACTGCCGCGCCTGTGTGAAGCATCTGATAGGCGAGTTGGGGCGCCTTGCCCGCGAGGCGGAAGCGTCCAGCACAAGACGCGCTCCTAAGGTCATTCCCCAAAAGCGAAGCAGCAAACTGCTCCTTGCGCTGCTTGTCATATGCGCTTTTGCTGTGGCACTTCTGCTCGCTCGGCTCTTTTTCTTCTGAACTACGACTTGACCAACTCCGGATGCGCCCGCTCTATGTAACGCCGCACAAGCCATCCCTCAACCAGCCCCACCGCGGTTGAGGCAAAAAAGTAAAGTATCAGACCTGAAGGCAGATTGTAAAGGACGAATGTTAGAAAAGCATACATCAGGTATGTGAAACCCTGTCCCTGCTGCGCTGTTGCCAGACGGCTCTGCTGTAACTTGCTCTGCAGAATCATCACCACAAGTGTTAGGATGGGCAGAAGGTTGAAGAAGTCCGTTCCAAGAAGCGGGATAGTAAATGGCAGTTTGAAGAGCCTGTCGGGCTGGGCAAGGTCAGGAATCCACAAAAACGATGTCTGGCGCAGAAGGATAGAGCGGTTCAGCGCCTGATAAAGACCTATGAAGACGGGTATCTGCAGAAGCATAAGGAGGCAACCGCCTGCCGGCACCATCGGAACCTTGTGTTTGCGAAATAACTTCATCACCTCCTCGTTCATCTTGCGACGGTCTTTGTGGAACTTCTTGCGGATTTTGTCCAACTCGGGCTGAATCTGACGCAGTTTGTGCTGATAACGGATGAGCGCCACCTGTTGTTTGCGCGATACAGGATGCAGCGCCCCACGAACGATGAATGTCAAAACTATTATCGCTACCCCCCAGTTGGGGAGCAGCCAGTAAATCGCCCCCAATATCGCAAGGAATATCCGACTCAAGAAACCAAAAAAACCGTAAGAGACGAGTTTGTCAAGTCCCACCGCCTTGTGGACAGCCAACGCCTCTTCAGCGCGCGGACCCGCATACACCGTAAACTCAAATTCTACCCTGCTCTTCGGCGCCAACTCCCCGCAACCCAGCACCACCTCTACCACCGCATCCAGAACCTCCTTCGCGTCAAAATCCTTTGGCTTTTCTTCTTTGCGCAGACGCCTTACACGCACCAACTTTACAGGCATATTTTCGCTTTCTGGTATCAGCACAAACGCAAAATATTTGTTGGCAAGCCCAAAATAGCAGAAAGGTCCTTTCACTTCTTTTGGTTTTTTCTCATCAAGTGACTCAACCGAGATGTTTTCCAACTCGCACCCACCCTCAACCTTTCTGCCGACAACCGCTCCTTCAAAACCGCGCCTTTGTGTTTCCCGTCCCACACCGGCGGCTGCAACGAGCACCAAATCACCCACCTTTTGCGGCTTGTCACTTCTGTTCTCAATCTCCAGTTTGAAGAGCACATCATATTTGCTTAAGGGGTCTTTTTTGAGGCGCAGCGTTTTACGGATTGTTATGTTCGCGTTCTGGGATGTGAAGACGACTTTGTTGGGTGATGGGGCGCTTGAGAAGACGAGATTCTGGGGGTTAAGCAGCGTAAGTGGTGACAGATTTTTGAGCGGATGAACAAGCGACAGCGGTTCTTTTTTGGTCTTGGGGGAAGGATAGACGAAGCGCTCGTCTTTTTTCTCTATCAGTTTGAGGGAGGAGATGCCGCCGATATTGCGTGTCCAGACCAGATGGAGAGTGCGGTTTTTTAAGTGACCGCTTGCGGGACCTTTGCCCTGCTTTTGAGGGACAGGTAAAGGCTTAGGAGGAGATGGTTGTGTCTTTTTTGCCTGAGGTGGCTTTTTCGGGACAGGTTTTTGGGGCTGGCGTGGTTTGGTGGGAGAGAGGGTCATAAAGAAGAATGTGAGGATGAGGACAAGGAGCATGACGATGATGAGACGGCGTTCTTCCATTAGGTGCCCCTTCTTAGGCGTTCGGCGAGATAGTTGTCCAACTCGGGAGTTGCCAGGATTGTGTTGATGGTGCGTTCTATGTCGTATGGGACGCGTCGGTAGACGACAGAGACGCCGTCAAAGAGGAGGTAGCAAGCGCGCCAGTCGCCGTCCCGCGGTTGCCCCACCGCCCCCACATTCACCATCACTTTCTCAAATCCTGTCAGGTCAATCCGCTTGTCAACAGGGGGTGTCAGAACCCCCTTAGGGGTGAAGATGCCCGCAATATGGGTGTGACCGCAGAAGCAGATATGCTTTATGCGCGCAAAAATAGACTCCATCCGTTTCTTGTCGGTCACATCCTTGGGGAAGAGATATTCGCGTGTGGGCTCCCGCGGTGTGCCGTGGACATAGAGGATGTCGCCTTCGCTGTGGGATGTTTTGAGGTCGCCGAGGAAGTTCCACCGCGCGCGTCGCAGGTCCTCCTCCACCGAACGGTCGTTCAACCGCTTCAGTGTCCAATGTATCGCTTCTTCTGCCCTAACATTGAACCCCACAGGTTCAAACAGCACCGCATCCTCGTGGTTGCCGCGCAGACATATCTCAAACCCCATCGCCAAATCTATACACTCAAGCGGAAAAGGTCCATAACCAATTATGTCTCCCAGACAGACTACCCTGCGAACGCGGAAACGCTGGATATCCCGCAGCACCGCCTCAAGCGCCGGAAGATTGGCGTGTATATCGCTTATTATCGCTTCCAACTACCCCTCTCCTTCAGACGCTTCCTGTGGGGGTTCGGCTTCTTCTGGCAGCATCACAGGAATTCCGTCCCTAATCGGATAACGCCGCCCGCATTTAGTGCAGACCAGATAACTGTCTTCCAGACGCACACTCTCCTTGCACACAGGACAGACCAGTATCTCAAGTAAACGCTTGTCTATCACTCTGCCTCCTCCATATAGGAAAAGATTACACCCACGCCTCCCTGATGTCAACGCCCCATATCAGGTTGTTGCACACCAATAAAATGATAGCAGAAAGTGGCGCGGATGTTAAAATATAAGAGGAGGAGAAGGATGTTTCGTTCGTTGAGGACGGTGGCAGCGGTTGTTGTCGTATGGGTGCTTGTGGGGTGGGGGCTGTATGAGATAAGGGGGAGTTGGGAGACGGCAGCGGGGCTGGTAGTGGGCGCTGTTTTGGGGCTGGTGGGGCTTTTTGTTTCAGGCAGGATAAAGCGCTATGTTGGTGGGGTGTTGGTGGCGGTAGTGCTGTGTGGTGTGGCGGTTGGTGTGGCGACAGCGGTGTCGGCATTGGTTGGGGCTGACCCCAAGATGAGCGCTTTTTTGGGATTTGTTGGGTTCTTTTGTGTGGGTGTGACGGGGGAGGCGATAAAATACTGGCGGCGACGGAGGCGGACCAGGACTTGAGGAGGTCCGCCGTGAAACGCCTGACTTTCAAGCGCGCATATCTGCCGCTCATTGCGGCGGGGAAAAAGACCCAGACCATCAGGCGCTGGAAGAAGCCGAGACTGCGCGCAGGAGATGTTGTGCTTATCCCCGATGTTGGGGCGGCGGAGGTGGTTTCGGTTGAACCCGTTGAACTTGCTGATTTGGATGAGAGCGATGCCCAATGCGAGGGGTTTGCCTCGCTTGGGGCGCTGATAAAGGCGTTGCGCTCAATTTATGGCGATGTGGGACCGTTCTGGCGTGTCAGGTTCAGGCTGCTGCCAAAAGGTGTGCCGAACAAACGGGCGCTTGGCTGATGATGGCACCCGAGCAAGACTTTTGCGTCTTGCCGCTCCCATAATCGGGCAATCGCTGCTTGGGACGCTGATGTTCTTTGTGGATGCGGCGATGGTGGGGCGTCTGCGTGATCCTGCTGCATTGGGCGCTATGGGGATAACCGCTCCGCTTCTGTGGATGCTTATGGTGGTGGCGATAGGGTTTGCGACGGGGGGATTTGCGCTTGTGGCACGGGCTACAGGTGCAGGTGACCGCGAACGCGCCTGCCAGGCTGCCGCCGTCTCCCTGCGCCTGTGTGTCTTCGCCGGCGCCGCTGTTGCTCTCTCCGCCACACTTCTTCTCAACTACATCCTCTCCTGGATGGGTGCCAAGGGCGTTGTCGCGATATATGCCCGTGCATATCTGCTTGTCGTTTTTGCTGCTTTTCCGTTGGCGTATGCTGCACAGTCGGCTACATCCTCCCTACGCGCTGCTGGGCAGACCACAGCCCCCTTCATCGCGGGAATCCTCGCCAACGCTCTCAACATTTTCCTTAATGCTGTGCTGGTTTTTGGGTTGCTGGGTGCGCCGCGGTTGGGTGTTGTGGGCGCCGCTTTCGGAACTGTCGCCGCTCAAGCCCTCTATTTCGTCCTGCTGCTTGTGTTCTTAAGGCGTGGGCTCGGGGTGCGCACACATCACGCCCGCGCAACGCATCTTATAAAACCGATGCTTCGTATCTCCGCGCCCGCACTTCTTAACCCCGCCGTCAACAACACAGGATATCTTGTCTTCACCTCATTTGTTGTGGGGTTGGGCGCGGTTTCTCTTGCGGCGCATCGGGTCGCAATATCTCTTGAGTCGCTCTCATTTATGCCGGGCAGCGCTGTCGGTATTGCCGCCGGCTCCCTTGCAGGGCAGGCTCTGGGAGCAGGTGATAAAAAACGCGCCTATCTTGTCACATCCGAGGCGATGTTTGTCACCGCCTTCCTTATGTCCGTTGCGGGGCTGCTTTATGCTGCCTGTCCGCAATTCCTTGCGCGCATTATAACGAACCAGAAAGTTGTGATAGATACCGCAACTCCTGTGTTGCGGGTCGTCGCACTCGCGCAGCCCACCTTCGGCATCACCATGGTTTTGGTGCAGACACTGAACGGCACAGGTGCTACCAAACTCGCTTTCCTGTGCCAGACTTTCGGTATGTGGGGAGTGCGTCTTCCCCTTGCCTACTTCCTTGCTCCTTATGGGCTCACCGCTTTGTGGGCTATTATGGTTGTCCATTTCGGTCTTGAGGCGATTCTTGCGTATTCCTTATACAGGAGCGGGGTCTGGATAAAGGAGCGTCTGTAATGGTTGTTGTGCGCACACTTAAGGACGCGAAAGAGGCGGTGCGCAGAAGCGCCTTGCCGCCGCTTGTCGTGCGTCTGCAGGATAAGGGTTTGATAAAAGGGGCGGTGTGGATAGGCGACCTTTTAAGAAAAGCGGGCGTAGAGTTTGTTGGTGTGTTTGAACGCTGCGCACTTATGCTGGCGGAGGGTATAAATCACAGCGATTATCAGCAATATCTTGCCGAAAGAGGGTGTTACGACCTGCCGCTGCGTTTGCCGGCGGATGTGTTGGCGCGATATGGACCGTTCTGCGTTGTGGTTCCGAGGTGGTTGAGATGGGACAGGGATGCTGCGGCAAAGGCAGGTTGTGTTGTGGTGGAAGTTTCTGCTGCGGAGCAGTTTGCGGGAGAGGTGCGTTGCAGATGCGCGGCGAATTTGGCTGACCAGGCGCGGCAGGTTGAGAGGCTTGGTGTGGCGGCGGCGCTTACATCAGCAAACGCCGATTCGTTTCTCTTTCTGGCGATGGGTGGAAGAGACTTCCCCAAAAGCCGTGCTGTGCGCATTGAAGGACAGCAGGGGTGTGCTTCGTTGATTAGGCGTTTTGGACTTGAGGGGCGGTGGCGCCAGTGGGCGCTTCTTGTTGAGGCACAGCAGGTTGTGGACTGGAGTCCGAAAGAGCCTTTTGTTTGCCCTGCTGACGACGCGCCTCTCCTGCCGTTTTCCGATGTGGCGGTTTGCGGTCTGGTGGAGGGTGAAGGGAAAGGGGAGTTTTCAATCAGGGTTGGCGGACTTGTTGCGCAGGGGCGGTTGTATCTTTTCCGTTACGCCGAGCAAAGAGGCAGACCTGTTTTTGCGGATGTGGCGTATGAGTGGCGATGTGGTGGCGAAGAAGAGATAGTGGTGGCGGAAGGAGAGTCTGGGTTAGGGGCGGGGTTGAAGCGGGCGCGGGTCAGGCTTAAGATACCGCATCTTTCGCCGTCGGCGCTTGAGGACTACCTTGAATGCCCGCGAAAATTCCTTTTCAAACGGCTGGGTGTGCCGGAGCCTGAAAGTGCGGGGATGCTTCTTGGCAGCGCCATACATCGCATCCTTGAGTTGCACCACAAAGGTGAGTTGCGCGACGCAGAAGAGGCAGCCAAAACCTTCTTGGCGGACAAGGATATAACCCCGCTTGAGCGCAGACTCATCATTCAGGACGCTGTTGGCTTATATCGGCGTTACCTCGCAAGCGGTCTGGCAGAAGACGCCCGCGTTTATGCCTGCGAGAGGAAGTTTAAACTCACATTAAACGGGGTGCCGTTTGTCTGCAAGGTTGACCGCATAGATACAACAGATGATGGTTTTGTGATTGTGGATTACAAAAGGCGTGGGAAGAAGAAAGAGAAGGCGTTGCTGGGGCTCTTTTCGCGCCACTGGAAGGATGGTGGTGAGAAGGATTATCAGGTGCCGCTTTATGTGGAGGCGTTGCGGCGTGAAGGGTTGTGTCCTGTTGTGGGGTTTGTATACATATTTCTTGATTTTAAGAATAGCGGTCGGATAGAGCGCGTTTTTCTGCCGTGGCATAGGATAGAGGAGCGTTTGGAAGGTGCGCTGATGTCGGCGGCGGAGTTGGGGCGCCACATCCTTGAGGATGAGCACTTTGAGCCGCCGCCAGAGCCTCCCTGCACCACCGGCAGAAGGTGCGCCTTCCGTCATCTATGCGGCAAGTAGGCTCTGAAAAAAGCAAACTGTGCACTATACCGTTTTGCATTCACAATGCAAAATTTCCTTTGCAATCCACGCAGTCTCCGCTTTTATCTATGAGCCATTAAGGAGTGTTGGCAGATGCGGGTTGTTGTTCGGCGTGGACAGTTTATTGAGTCGGTTCATCCGGTGAAGTGGGCTGTCTGGAGAGATGGTGTGGTGGAGGGATGTGGTGTGCGCACCGTCCACCACTTTCGTTCCTGCGCCAAGCCCTTTCAGGCTGCCGCTATGCTTTCTACAAACCTCCTTCAGCATTTTTCTCTTGAGTCAGATGAACTCGCAATAGCCTGCGCATCCCACGGCGGCTCCGATGTCCATACTGCCACCGTCAAGAAGATGCTTGCCCGCGCAGGACTCGCAGAAGACGACCTCCTCTGCGGCACGCATCCACCACTTGACCACTCCATCCGCCGCAGACTGCTTCAGCAAAACATCTCCCCAACCCCTGCGCGACACAACTGCTCGGGTAAACACGCACTCATGCTTCTTGCCTGTGTCCATATGGGCTGGGATACAAAAACCTACATTTCAGCCGACCATCCCTGTCAGATGCGTTGCAAGGAGGTGATAAAGCGTATCACAGGCTCACGGCGCGTGGGATACGCCACAGACGGTTGCGGGGTGGTGGAGTTTGTGCTGCCGCTTTGGGCTATGGCAAAAGCGTACGCGCAACTGGCGCATCCCCGTATCCTCTCCGACGAATTGACGACCCTGCGCAACGCGATTCGCTCAAATCCTGTTCATTTCGCGTATGAAGGCGCCACCCCTACCCTGCTGCTTCAGATAACAGGCGGTAGGGTCATAATGAAGACAGGTGGAGCGGGACTGCGCTGCGGAGTTGATACGGAGACAGGAGTTGCGTTTGCGGTCAAGACTGTGAGCGGCAGCGTTGATGTGCCGACGATGGGCAGGGAGCGGCGTTATCAGTTGGCAGATATGGCGGCGGTTGCCGTAATGTGTAGCCTTGATATTCTCTCCTCAAAGGAGCGCCGCCAACTGCAGTGGCTTTTGCGGATAGGTTTGCTCAACGCACGCGGGGAAGTCGTCGGCGAGGCAACTGTTGAAACATAGCGCCCCCAAATCGTGCCGAATAAAAGAGCGCGTGGCAGATTTGGAGGGCAGAGCGTGAGGCGACACATCCTCGTTGTCCGCAAGGGCGAGCAAACCTACTACATCGCCTACCCTGCAGGCGATGTCGCCCTGCTGTGTCAGGCACTCATCAATTTTGCAGAAAGCCGACTTTACAACATCACATCCGCTGATGTGGAGACCATCATCACCGAACTCTTCAACCGCGTTGACATAAGCGAAGTGGAGGAGGTCGCTTTGTGAACGAGTTGGAGGAGTTTCTTTCTTATCTGCAACGGCAGAGACGGGCAAGCCCCCACACCTTGCGCGCCTACAGAACCGATATAACACAGTTCCTTAACTGGCTTAAATGCTGCCCCACCACCGCCACCCCGCTTGATGTCCGCGCGTTTCTTGCTTCCCTCATCAAACGCGGTGTTTCAAAACGCTCCGTCTCCCGCCGTCTCTCCGCTATACGCTCCTTCTATGACTTCCTCATACGCGAAGGGAAAATTGAGGAGAATCCCGCGCGGTTTGCCACTCGCCCCAAAACAGGACGCGACCTGCCAGATGTTTTGAGCGTTGATGAAGCGCGCAAATTGGTTGAAGCGCCCGCCGAGTTGAAGCGACCGTTCTGGCGCCGCGACGCCGCTATCCTTGAAACTCTCTACTCCTGCGGTCTACGCGCTTCAGAAATCCTCTCACTACGCATTCCCGATGTTGACCTTGAGACAGGCTTTTTGCGTGTGCGCGGCAAAGGCGGCAAGGAGCGCGTCGTGCCACTCGGCAGTTATGCCGCAAAAGCCATAAAGCGGTATCTCCAATCCGCAGAATCCCGTATCCGAAAAACCGATACGCTCTTTGTCAACCGCTATGGAGAGCCGTTGAGCGACCGCTATCTGCGCCGTCTGGTGGCTGACTACGCCCAAAGCGTTCTGGGCAGGAGAGTTCACCCCCACACCCTGCGTCATTCCTTCGCCACGCATCTTCTGGACGCCGGAATGGACTTGCGCTTCGTGCAGGAGTTGCTCGGACACGCCAAAGTGACAACAACGCAGATTTACACCCACATTTCACTTTCACGCCTAATGGAGGTTTACAACCGTTGCCATCCCCGCTGTGTTGGGGCTACCAGATTGTCTTTACCAGACCCACCCCGCTGATATTTTGGTCTTTGGTGATGACTGCAGCCATCCTTTGCAAGAATAAGGGCGTGCGTATCTACGACATACTTTTTCATTCACTGCCTCGGATCCCATTGGTGGTATTTTGTACTTCGCGTCCGAAGGAGGTGGAGGCGGCGATGCGGCGTGCTATCCGCTCCTTCAGGTTTTTGTCTCCCTGATGTTCTATCTCTTCAATAAGCACCTGCTTTTCGCGGCGATGGCGCCTGTTCGTTAGCCACAGTTTCAGTCCACCCGCACCCAAAACAGCACTCAAAACCGCAAGCAACCTGTCAAACCAACTTCCACCTAATATGTTTGTCGCGCCTTCCCGTAGGCGTGAGAACCACGCTTCTTCATTTTCCATCTCTTCCAAGACGGGGTAGAAGGATGTGTCGTTGATTCTACGGGTAGGGGGACCGTAAGCGCGTTGCCAACTGTGGAGAATCGTCGTTGCGCGTTGAAGACGCAGGTTCTGTTGTGGCTTCTCATCGGTTGACCGCGCTTTCTGGATTTCATACAGGGCTTGTGCGACGCCGTTGCGCATCCCGCTGGTGGCGCAACCTGCAAGCAGCAGTATAACAAGCATGCGCATCGTTTCTCCTCCTATTGTAGTATGAGTCTTGCGAGGGCACCGACTACAGCGGAGATTGTCGCGCCGATGATGAGCAGCAGCACGCTTATGCGTCCGCTTAAGCGCCCTTCGCACTGAGACAATTGCCACAAACGACCGTTCTGTGTTTCAAGCCGTTTAAGAGTGTCCTTCAGAGCGCGTTCCAACCCTTCTATTCGGGCTTCAACCGCCGATAATCGTCCCAGCACCTCTTTCAGCAGTTCGTCCCCGCCCATCTCTTATCTCCTTAAACATCTGGACTTACAAGCACCTGAACTGATAACTCATCACCTTCATAATCTGTCCAGTTCGCGCCACTATCATTTGAAAGTTTAAGCCCAATACAGTCCCTGCCCTTCCAGTCACGGTAACTTACCGCATCATAATACAGCCGCCAGTAATTGCTACCGTCTCCTGTGCTGGCGATACGCACTTCATAAAGGTCATCCGCGTTCAGTTTTTCTCTACTGGCGAGGTCAATCAGTTTGACCACAAAAGTAGGGTATCCTGCCGAGGCGTTTGAGCCACAATCAGAGGTTGTGATAGCCATCGTGTCTACAAGCACCCACGATGAACCGTCCCAGCGATAGAGGTTGAAGTTGAGTTGAGGAGGGGAGCCGACATATCGTAGGGGTAGTCGCAGTCCTGCCCATTTGCAGTCAAAGGGAGGGCGAAACTGAAATGCGGCACGATATGGGTCGTAAACATTGCGACCTTCCTCAGTGAACTGGGGCGTCATACCATAAAGCGGCACAATGAAATTCCGCAAGCCTTCTGCGGCTTTTATGGTGACAGTATCCCCATAGCAGTCTGCCACAGCACCATCAGATGCTTTCAGATTGCGGCAAATATATGTAGACCCAGACGATGTGTCTTCCGCCTTAAACTTCTGTGGACCAGCAAGCAGTCCTTCCAAGTCGTTGACATTTATCTCATCCGCTCCGCCGTGCTCGTGCCGTGATGCGTGTGCGCTGACATCTACTCCATCAACACATCCATCTTTCAGCAGCACGCCATCAACCGTCACCCCCGCATCGGAGGTGTGTTCAGATATAGTATCAGTGTGGAGCGGGCGATAGAAGTCAATGTAAGAACTACGCAGCCTGGCAACTATCTCCGCTGCTCTTTCGTCATAGAATTCAAGAATGTTGTATACATCATTGGCGTAAGACCGAATGGTGTAAAGCCTCTCTTCACCAGCCCCATCATTCCGTATCCAGCGGATTTGCCCTTGGCACCAGGATGAGGAGTTTGTGTTCTTCAGTATGACAAGCGGATACCAATCTGTCGCCGACTCAAAGATATATGTGTCGCCTTTGAAGGTTTCAATGTAGCCATCTACAATATATATCTCTGCGAACCGCTTGGCTGAAGAACCCAAGTCGCGTGTGTTGTCTGCATCAGGGATTATGTCGCCAACTAACTCAAATCCACTATGCTTGCTCATCGCGCAACTCCCTCACTCCCTCTTGCGCGGTGAGCCACTTCTTCAGCGCCTCAAGCAGAGTCTCATCAAGCGGCACATCAAGAAGCGGCTCGGGCTTAACACCTTCAAGCCGAACACGCCCCGCTGTAAGGTCTATCGCAATCCGCTCAACTCTTTCTTCTTTCTCAACTTTCACTCGCATAATGTCTCTCCTACAACAGCCCAACATTGTGCCCGATTTCCTCAAAGGTATAGTAACTTGTGTCGTCAAAGACGCCTGAAGAGAAAGTCGCATCCCTTGCATCATTACTAATAAATGAAGAGATGATAGCGGGTTTGTTTGTGGCTTGGTTCTGCATAAAGTATGCAAAGTCGCCCTTGATTGTAAAGTTGCGGATGATAATTGGAGTAGCAGAGTAACTACCTGTGAAGCGAATCACATCCTCTCCGCCGTTGCCGATAACATAAAACCCGTCAAGTGTGAGAAAGACAGGATAAGATGACGGGTCATAAGAAGTTTCAAGCCTGATGTGCGCACTACCTGCATCCCGAGAATGGCAGTGCTTGAAAATCGGATAAGTCGTTCCACTGATATTCGCGTAAAGATAGTTGTATGAGTTGCCATTGGAATCACAGTTGAGGACCTGTAAGCCACGACTACCCGCAATGTATATCCCAATGTAGTTGTTTCTGGCAAAGCACCGTTCAACATATGACCACTCTTCTGTTGCCCGAGCATAAATTCCCGTGCTGCAATTATCAGCGATGCAACGACTTATGTGGATTCTACTACCACCTTGATAAAGAATACCATAGGTAAAATCGTAGACATAGACTCGGTCAAGGAAAAGTTGTTTGCCAGCATTCCACTGCGAACAGTAAATACCATAGCCCTGTTCACCGCCCCGCTGCTCAATTCTTAAGTTTTCTACAACAACATTGTCCCAGCCGCCGTTGGAGCCGAAGTCAAAAACTTTTATGTTTTGGTCGGTGTAGATGATGGTGGGGTCATAATCGGTGCCTTTTGCAAAACCAAAGCCCGTAACACGAAAGTTACACTTTGCACTCAAGTCAATCGCGCTGGATGTATAATAC
>CAZPBO010000032.1:20729-26059 GCA_964584815.1 uncultured Planctomycetota bacterium | reverse complement strand
AGGCGTCGGAGGCGATGAAGCGGCGGAACTATGAGTATGCGTTTGAGTTGTATATGCAGGTTTTGAAGATGGACCCGGACAATGAGGAGGCGGCACGCGCGATAAGGGAGTTGACCAAGAGGCGTGGGCAGGAGGAAGGGTTGAAAAAGGGCGGCAAACTGCGCGGGTTGACATCGCTTTTCAAGGCGAAGTTCAAGGGTATAGCGAAGAAGTATGACGAGCAGATAGTGGAGTGTGAGAGGTATTTGTGGAACGCGCCGTTTGATGTGAAGCGAATGCTGGAGTTGGCGGGTGCGGCGTTTGCAGCGGGTTATATGCACCGAGCGCTGGCGAACTACAAAGCGGCGCTGGAGTTGGACCCGAAGAATCTTGAGGCGCTGAAGGCGTGCGGCAGGATATATATGAAGTTGGGGGAGTTGCAGCAGGCTGCGCGTTACTACGATGCTGCGCTGCGGCTGAACCCGCACGACGGCGAGGCGGCTCGCGCCCGCAAAGACATCGCCGCCGCCACCACCGTCGGACGCATTGAAAAAATGGGCACCTCCTACCGCGACAAAATCGCCGATAAAAAGCAAGCCGAAAAACTGGAGTTGGAGCAGCATATCCTGCGCACCGAAGATGATGTGCGCCGCGCCATTGAACTCAAACTTGAAGACATCAAAGCCAACCCCAACGACCCCCGTCTCTACCGCGAAGTCGGCGACCTATATCTGCGCATAAGCGACTTCAACTCCGCAGAAACCTACTACAAAAAGGCGCTTGAGGTTGACCCCACCGACCTCTTCGCACAGGAAAAAATCGCCGAAGTCCAACTCAAACGCTACGATTATAAAATCCGCCAACTGATGGACGCATATCGTGAAGGTCCCACAGAGGACAAACGCAAGGCGATAGAGCAAGCGAAATGGGAAAAACTGCAGTTTTGTATACAGGAATGGACTCGCCGCGTCCAGCAGCACCCAACCGACACCAAACTCCGCTTTGAGTTGGGCAAATTCCTCTATCAGGGCGGGCAGTTGGATGAGGCAATTGCACAACTGCAAAAAGCGCAGACCGACCCGCGTTACAAAGTTGAGGCACACTTTATGGTCGGAATCGCTTTCAGAAAGAAGGGACTCTATGACTTGGCGGTGAAGGAGTTGCTGAAGGCGCGAGAGCCTCTACGCGTTATGAACGACCAGAACAAGGAGATAACATACGAGTTGGCACGCACATATGAGTTGCTGGGCAAAAATGACATAGCGCGGGAAGAGTATCAGAAGATAATTGAGGTGGACTACAAGTTTAAGGATGTGGCACAGCGTCTCGGCGCCTTATAGACAAACCAGAGTTATGGGAGGATAGAAGATGGAACACAGAATGGGATTTCTGACAGAAGAGATTGAGGAGTTGAAAAAACGCGGCATCTACTCGCCGACGCAGACGACGCTTGACACACCACAGGTGCCTGAAGCGGTGGTCAACGGCAAGAAAGTGGTGGTGATGTGCTCCAACAATTATCTTGGTCTGACGGTGCATCCGAAGTTGAAGGAGGCAGCGTTAAAGGCGACAGAGGAGTGGGGAGTCGGTGCGGGTGCTGTGCGCCCCATTATAGGCACTATGCGTCTGCATGTTGAACTTGAGGAGCGTCTGGCGAAGTTCAAAGGCACCGAGTCGTCGCTTGTGTTCGTGGCGGGAATCGCCGCCAACCGCGGCACAATACAGGCGCTTGTGCCCACAGCAGAAGACGCCGTCATATCGGATGAGTTGAACCACGCATCCATAATTGACGGGGTGCGCCTGACGAAAGCACGCCGTTTCATCTACAAGCACAACGATATGGACGACCTTGAGCGCTGCTTAAAGGAGGCACAGGGAGCGCGCCGCATTATGATAATTACTGACGGCGTCTTCAGTATGGACGGCGACATCGCGCCGCTGCCCGAAATCGCCGACCTCGCCGACAAATACGGCGCCTTCACTATGGTGGATGATGCCCACGCATCAGGCGTTCTGGGCAAAAACGGTAGCGGCACTGTCAGCCACTACAACCTCAAAGGGCGCTGGGACATCCAGATGGGCACACTCTCAAAGGGCATCGGTGTTCTGGGCGGTTATATCGCAGGTCCCAAATATCTGACAGACTTTCTGCGCTACCACGCCAGACCGTTCCTGTTCTCAACAGCACATCCGCCGGCAGTGGCGGCTGCCTGCACCGCCGCCATTGACCTCCTTGAGTCCGAAGAAGGACAAAAACTGATTGACCGCCTCTGGGATAACACCCGTTACTTCCAGGGCAAATTGCGCGAACTGGGCTTTGACCTCTGGAAGACCCAGACGCCGATAACGCCGCTCATCATCGGCGGCGATGAGAAGACAGCGAAATTCAGTCGCCGTCTGTGGGAAGAAGGTGTTATGGGCACCGCCATTGTTTATCCAACGGTTCCACGCGGAACCGAGCGGATACGCTTCATCGTGACAGCAGCCCACACGAAGGAGCAGTTGGACTTTGCGATAGAGAAGATAGAGAAGGTCGGTCGCGAGTTCGCCGTCATTTAACCTGTTAGCACCCACGCTAAGGCGGGCATCAATCCCGTGCGGTCGGGGGAATCCCGACCGCACTTTTTTGTTGGCACATTCCTATCAAACCAAGGAAAAGAGCCCTCCGGCAAAGAACCGGAGGGCCCCACGGCGGTGTGGTGCGGCGGAGGGTTATGCCTTCACCTCACGCGGTGCAAATATCCGCTCGTTCTCCTTCTTAACCCAGTTCAAGTAGTCCAGAAGAATTCGGCGCTCCTGCTCGCTGTAGGACGGTAGATAGTTCTTCTCCCACTCCTCATCCGCGAGTTTGCCGTATTCTTCCGCGTATTTATCAAGGAAAGGAGCGAAATCGGTGATGACCTGTTCGGCGCCTGGGTGTGTTGGATGTGCGTTGTTTTCGCGCACCGCCTCCCGCAACACATGGGGGTTATCAATTATGGCGCAAGGGCGTAGGAGGTTTGTGACATAAGGCTGACGGCGGCGGAAAGAGCGGAAGAACGGTGAGTCTATTATCTCAACGAGGCTCTTATCGCGGATGTTGTCGCAGGCGAAGTGGCAGAAGACGCACGGCTCAACATCGCCGCGGTTGTTTATGTGGAAGTAGTGTCTGCCGCCTGCGATGCAGCCACCGCAGAGCGTTCCATCGCACCAAAAATCGGCTATGAGAAGGTCAACCTCCTTGCGCAGTTGCGCCAGACGCTTCCTGCGCTCTATCCTCTGCTTAGGGGTCGGCATCAGGTCAAGAACGGGAGACTTGCCTATTGGTATATAATTGAAATACCAGCCTATGAAGCAGCCTTTGTTCTGGTAGAAGTCCACGAACTCATCGCTTGACACCAGTTCGTTGTTTTCGCGTGTTGCGGTGGCGGAGT
Organism: uncultured Planctomycetota bacterium; assembly: GCA_964584815.1. Classification (GTDB taxonomy): domain Bacteria; phylum Planctomycetota; class SKW154; order SKW154; family SKW154; genus CAZPBO01. The sequence goes on along the minus strand of CAZPBO010000032.1, from coordinate 22,667 downwards.
AGCCGAAAAGCGCTCCTTCTTCTGCGAGCGCATCCATCGCCGCCATCACACGCTTGAAGTGCCCCTTACCACGACGCTTATCTGTCTCTTCCTCAAATCCTTCAACCGATATGCAGGGCAGGAGGTTGCCGAGTTCGGCGATGCGTTTTGCCGCCGCTTTGTCTATCATCGTCCCGTTCGTGTACATCTGGAAAAATATGTCGTTGTGCTTCTCAAGCAAATCCCATATATGCGGATATATGAACGGCTCGCCACCCGATATGACCACAAAGTGTATTCCTATATCCTTTGCCTCCCGCATCACACGGTCAAGCAACTCCCAGGGAAGGTCGGACTCTTTTGTGTATTCGCCTGCGTAGCAGCCGTAACAGCGCAGGTTGCAGCGCATAGTGGGTGAAACGACGAACAGAAACGGCGCCCAATAGCCCAATTTCTCTTTCAGTGCAGCGCGCTTCTTCGCCCCTTCTATCTCCGCCTTTATCAGGAAGACATCAACCGCCTTTTCGCGCACATAACGCGACAATTGCGGGAATTTTTTGCGCATCACATCAAACATCTTCAGCACCCAATCGCGCCCTTCAGGATACGGAATTTCTGTGTCAATGCGTTCCTTGACCTTATCGTAGGCTCTGTCAATGAGCAGACCGGGTGTGTAGCGCGCCAGGCTCTTTACAGCCGTTCCAAGCAACTTCTTATGAATACTTGCCATAATACCCATAACACAACCTCCACCGCTTAAGCGGCAATAATGTAGCGGCACCGATGTGGTGTTGCAAGCAAAAACGCATTTATTCAGGCAACGGCTCAGGTTGTTTTGCAATCTCCCGTGCACGCTTTATATCCGACACAGAACCGAGCACCACAAGCACGGCGTCCTCAACCAGACGCGCCGTCGGTGCAGGGCGAAAAACAAACTCATCCTTGTCGGGATATCTTATCGCCAAAACCAGCACTCCTGCACGCGCCCCCAAGCGCGTCTCCTCCAAAGTCTTCCCGCACAACTCCGAACCCGCACCTATCCGAACCTCATCTATCCTCGTCGTCTGCAGCGGGTCCCGCAACATCTTGTCCAGAAACAACACCGTCTTGGGTCGCACCATTTCAGAAACCATCCGTAACCCGCCGATGTAGTTAGGGGAGACCACAGAATCTGCACCCGCTTTGCGCAGTTTTTTGTCAGTTCTTAAGTCAATCGCTTTGCTCACCACGCGAATTTTGGGGTTGAGTTGCCGCGCCGTCATCGTCACAAAAAGATTCGCCTCATCCGTCGGCAACGCCGCTATCACTCCCCGTGCTCTCTCCACCCCCGCCTTCAGCAAAACCTCCTCCTCTGTTGCGTCCCCCACCACATACAAAAGCCCCTTATACCTCTCACCCGCCCGTTTCAGCAAACCCTCGTCGTGGTCCACCGTCACAAACGGAAGTTCCAACTTATACAACTCATCTATTATGTGAATGCCCGTTCTGCCAGCACCACACACTATCACATGCCCGCGCAACTTGTCTATCTCCGCCTGCATCCTCCTCCTCCTCAACACATCCGAAAAAAAGCCCTCAACTATCAATGCCGTCGCCGTGCTGACCATATAAAGCACACTGCCCATACCCGCAACAAGTAGCACCGCACACAACACCCGATACCCTATGCTGTTTGTGAACGGCAGCGATGGGTCAAACGGTCTGTCCACAGTTGCAAGAAATATCAGCGTGTTGAAAGCGCACTGCCCAAACGGCTTGCCGCTCATCGCCCAAAAAGAGAGCACCCCCACCGTGTATACGGTCAGAAAAAGCACAACCGCTACCAGCAACCGCTTACCAGGTCCCATTCACACATCCTAAACACCACCCCATTTTATCACAAAACTTTGGCGTTGACACACATCTTTGGTGGTATCACACATCTGAGGATTTGACACCTTGTCGGTTCTGTGGTAGATT
>CAZPBO010000032.1:0-20629 GCA_964584815.1 uncultured Planctomycetota bacterium | reverse complement strand
GCAGGGGTGTCCCCCGAGGATGAGTGTATAAAGAAAGGATTTGATTACTTGCGCAAACTGCCCTTCAGGAAGGTCTACAGTGTGAGCGTTCTGATACTGGCACTTGAGGCGTTGTATGAGCCGCCGTCGCTTGAGAAGTTGAAGGCGGCGGGCAAGAAAGGGGACTTGAGCAGATGGAAGACCGAGGTGTGCAAGACGCCGCAGAAGCGCGCACGAGACCACTTCAGGAGGAAAGCGAAACGGTTTGACAGGGCGTGGCTGAAACGCGCGGTTGAGTGGCTGCTTAAGGTTCGCAACAAACAGGGGATATGGCGCTATCCGCAGAGAGGATATGACCACTCCAACACCCAATATGCGCTGCTTGCGTTGTGCGCAGCCAAAAGACTCGGTATTAAGATATCCACAGATGTCTGGCTGGATGTGGCAAAGCATTTCATTGAGAGTCAGGAAAAGAATGGAGAGGAGGTGAAACCGTTTTTTGTGCCGGCGGCGGACCTGCCGTTGTCAAAGTTGGAAAAGGCGGTGGAAGAAGCGTTGAAGGGCTTGAAAAAGATGCTGAAAGAAGAGGAGAAGATGGGGATTGGCGTTAAGCCGAAAGAGTTGGAGCGGTGGCGCACAAAGGCGATAGAGGGAGAGGTTGGAAAGGTGTTTCCTCCTGAGAGACGCAAAGTGAAGATGTTTGCGCGGGGTTGGAAGTATCGTAACGACTCAAACGAGGTGACAGGGAGTATGACGACGGCGGGACTGGCTTCGCTTGTGATATGCAAATGGGGACTCGCAAAGAGGCTGGAGCGGAGCAGCAAAAATCCGTTCTTGCAGAAGTTGAATCAAGCGATACGGGATGGTGCGGCGTGGTTGGCACATCATTTCTCGGTCTCCTCCAACCCTGGCAGGAGTGATGGGCGTTGGCTCTATTATTATCTTTATGGTCTTGAACGGGCGGGGGTTCTGACGATGGTGGAGCAGTTTGGTGACCACAAATGGTATGAAGAAGGCGCCGAGTGGTTGCTCTCACAACAGCGTGCTGACGGTGCCTGGGTTGAGACAACCCCCAACCACAAAGGAGATGAGGACGCTGTAGTCACTACCGCATTTGCGCTTCTGTTTCTGAAGCGCGGGACAGTTCCTGTGGTGCGGGTGCCTGATGAGGTCATCCGCACTGGTATGGACCTTTTCCGAAGGAAGTGAGTCAGGAGCGTTTTTTTCGTGCGATGGCGCGGCGAACCGCATCCATCACATGCTCTATTCCCAGACCAAAGTGGTCCATCAGTTTTTCTGGGTCTCCGCTTTCGCCGAACCTGTCCCTTATCCCCACCATCTCAACAGGCACCGGGGAGTTCTCAACGACGACTTCCGCAACCGCTGAACTCATCCCCCCGTGCAGTTGATGCTCTTCTGCGGTGACAAGGCAACCTGTCTCCTCGCAGCATTGCATAATCGCTTCTTTGTCAATGGGTTTTATGGTGTGCAGGTCAACGACGCGAACAGAAAGCCCTTCTTTCTCCAGGCGCTCTGCGGCGACAAGCGCTCTGTGCACCATATGCCCTGTGGCAATTATGGTGCAGTCCTTACCGTCGCGATACATGTTTGCCTCTCCGATTTTGAAGGGGGTCTCCTCATCGGTGACTATGGGCATAGGTTCACGCCCGAAACGGATGTAAACGGGACCGACGAGTTCGCCGCCTGCGATTGTCGCTTTTTTCGCCTCAATATAGTCGCAGGGCGAAAGAACAGTAAGGTTGGGAATGCAACGGGTGATGGCGAGGTCTTCAAGACCTTGATGAGTCGCGCCATCAGGTCCCACAGAGACCCCACCGTGCGCCCCGCCTATCTTCACATTGAGGTTGGAGTAGCAGACGGTGGTGCGCAACTGGTCCCAGGAACGCCCCGATGAGAAGACGGCATATGTGGAGACGAAGGGAACCTTGCCGACGATGGCAAGCCCTCCCGCCGCCGCAGTCATGTTCTGCTCCGCTATCCCGAACGAAATGAACCTGTCGGGAAACTCGTTCTTGAAAAGATGTGCCGTGGTGGAGGAGGTAAGGTCAGCGCCCAGAACCACAACATTGGGGTTACGCTTGCCCAACTCCACCATACCCTCACCCCAACCGTAGCGAGTCGCCTTGCGCGGCAACTCCTTCTCACCTATGGTTATGGGATAATATAACATCCTGCACCCTCCTACTTGGCAAACTCGGCTTCAAGTTTTTGGAGTTCTTCGGCGATGCGGGGCGGCTTCAACTCCACCGTCTTGCCTTCCCAGTGACCTATCTCCTCGCGCTGCTTATAGAGTTCGCGCAGCGCTTGGATAGCCTGCTCCGGACTGGGAGGCTTTCCGTGCCAACCCGCAAGATTCTCCATAAACGAGACGCCTTTACCTTTGACGGTGTGGGCGATGATGACGGTGGGTTTGCCTTTTGTCTGACGCGCCTCGCCCAAAGCCCGTATTATGTCGGCTGGGTCGTGACCATCGCACTCCACAACATGCCAGTTGAAAGCCTCATATTTGTCCTTAAGCGGATAAAGATTCATCACATCAGATAGAAAGCCATCAATCTGCAGATTGTTGTTGTCCACAATGGAGCAGAGGTTGTCAAGTTTGTAGTGCCCCGCCGCCATTATCGCCTCCCATATGCTGCCTTCATCCAACTCGCCATCGCCATTTACCACATAAACACGGTTGGGCTTTCCGTCCAGTTTGAGACCCAAAGCGATACCAACACCGATAGAGAGTCCCTGCCCCAGAGAACCTGTTGAGACCTCAACACCGGGAAGCCCTTTTGATTTGCAGGGATGTCCTTGGAGGCGTGTTCCGAGTTGACGCAGGGTTAGCAGTTCCTCCACAGGGAAGTAACCGGCACGCGCCAGAACCGCATACCACGCGGGGCACACATGTCCTTTGGAGAGAACAAAATAGTCGCGCCCCTCCCAGTTCGGATTCTGCGGGTCTATGTTCATCTCGTGGAAATATAAAGTAGTCAAGATATCCGCCACCGAAAGCGAGCCACCTGAATGCCCGCTACCTGCTTGCACCAACATTTTGATGATGTCAATCCGAATCTGCGCCGCTATGCGCCTCAACTCATCAGGTCCTTTCTCCATCCTCGCCATAACAGCACCTCCAACCAACCTTGTGGTGCTATGATACGGCAGGATAGTAGGCTGTCAACAAAATTTGCGACCCCTCATCGCAACGCGTAGCAAACAATCGTTGGATCGCCCCACGAATCGCTGTCAACCCACACAGTATGGAAATTGCCCTTCCCCCCTGCGGCAACATCAGGAATCAGCGAAGAACGATATGATGTGTTGGAAATATTCACCTTCTCTTCCCAAGAACCGTTCCGCACCTCCTCTGCAAATATGTCGCGGTATCCGCCAGGACCGGTTCCCTCCCAAACGACGCAGAAACGGCTCTCCGAAAAGGAACAGGATGGGTTATCCGCATAAGGATGCTGTGCCGTGTCGGGAACCTCTCTTGCCGACTCCCAGGTGATGCTTCCTCCGCTTACGGCGCCTACGCGGTATAGCAGAACAGGCGTGTAGCCAAGCTCACCTCGCCAGACGACACTTATTATCCCGCGACTGTCATGAAAAGCGATATCAGGTGAGCGCTGCTCATCATACCCTGATGCACTTATCTCTTCAGGAGCAACCGCCACACCGCTGGAGGTAACGCGAACATAAAAGACGCTTTTGCCATCCACATCATAGGCTATGTGTAGGTTGTTGTCAGTATCAAAACAGGCTGCAACTTTCTCGGATTTGCTTGTGTCAAGGGAGGCAACCTGCGCTGCGCTTGACCAACTCTCGCCACCGTCATCAGAATGGGTCTCAACTATGTAGTAGAATGTGGAAGGTCCTTGGTCGCGTCGTTTGACGGCAACAACGCATATACGACCGTTAGGTGCAACCGCAATATCCGATGCTATATAGGATGAATTTGGGGTGGCATTGAGAACCGCCGCTCCTCCGTTGCTGTCTTCCCACCCTCCCGTTGGCGTCCGTTTCTTCACAAACACTTTGCCAGCATAAATATAGGAGATGTAAATCGTGTCCTGATATGATGTAGCAGAAACGCGATAGGCTTCGCCAATCCGTTCAGGGCTTGTCAGACGGTCATAACGCCCGCTGCTGTAATACAAAGGACCGTTTTGGTCACACCAGAAAACATGCGCGGTGCCTTCTGTATCGGCTGCCACCGCAACAGAAATCACATCATCTGAAGCGGTCGCCACTGTGTAACGGTCGCTCCAGCCTCTGTTGTCCACAGTCAAATCCACCGAATCAGATGTCCCCACTTGATATGGGTCATATGGGATGATTTTGAGGATTATGTCTTGCGTGTCATCGCGTCCTAATCCGTCGGCTCTCGTGTCCCAAAAGACCGAATGAGTGCCGTTTGACAAACCCGCTGTATCGCCCTTAAGAAGCGTCGCCGTCTCCCAGGTTGAACCACCGTCGGTTGAGTAGAGCACCTCAACCTGCATTGTGTCGCCTTCCGAGTCGTTCAGGGTGAATTGCACCTCAACAAGGTTTGAGATTGTATCTCCATCTGATGGGCTGTCAATTGTGACTGTTGGCGGGTCGTTGGTCACTATGTTGTTGAGAGGAAAGTCGTAACTCACCGCGTAGGAGGAGTTTGCGCCGTCCGAAACGGTCAGTTTAATCAGAACACTGTCATAGTATTTGTCGGTCTCATCAGCGTAGGAGTCCCAGACGAACTGATGGCTCGTGCCGCCTGCAGAAGCGCCAACGCCTGTTATCTCGTTACCACTTACTGTGCCTTCATCAGACGACTTAATGGTGCCGCTTTTCCAGTTTGCGCCGCCGTCAACGCTATACTCAAATGTTATATCCACACCCGGCGTATCGCTGTCATAAACTGTGTATTTAACGGTCACATCCTGGCTGGCAGGGTTGTCGGGAGAAATTTCATCTATAGTGATGGATGGAAGCGATGCGTTGTCAACGGTTAAGTCAACAGAGTCCTCATCACCCAGTTTTGTGTCAAAAACTCTTACAAGGAGAGTGGTGGAGACACCTGATGCGGACGAGCCGAAAGCGGTTAGAGCGTCCCACTGGAAGGTGTGCTCAACTCCTGAAGGTGATGAAGCAAGGTCAGCGGTTTGCCCTTCAAGGACGGCGGTTTTCCAGGTGGAGCCATCCAGATACCACGCCGCAACAGAGCAGGTGTCGCTTTCTGCGTCTTTTATCACAACCTTAACGGTCACCTTACCTGCAACAGTCGCGTTGTTTGAGGGGGTGGTAATAGTGACTGACGGCTGCTGGTTGTTGTCCACGAAGAAAGCAGGGCTCTCCGCCGCATCTCCGAAGTCCCACTCATCCTTGGGGAGGATGCGGATGTAGGCATCGCCGCGGTAACCCGCCAAATCGGTGGCGCTGTCCCACAAAAACGCGTGAACCACCCCCGCATCGGATGTCTCAAGATTGTCGGTGGACTCGGGCGCGGAAGCAGAAAGTGTCGCATCCTGCCAGGTGCCAGAACCCTCTTTGCGGAAGTAGACTTTGACGGAGGCAGGGTCTGATGCGGCATCAGTCAAACGGTAAAAGACCACTATGTCCCCTGTGCTACCATCAACACCAACAACCTCCGCTGACGGCGGACCAATCGCCACATCCACATCTTTTTTGTCACTGACCTCCGCGTCATCATCGGTGACGAAGACGGCGACCTGCCACTGTCCTGTAGCGGATGCGCCAAGGTCAAATCTTGCGTCCCAAACGAAGAGGAACTCATCGCCGCCTGCAGAAAGCGTCTGATTGAAAGGGTTGGCAGAACCATCAGCGCTTGTGGCAAGATGCCAGTCGTCACTTGCGCCCTTCCTGTAGCAGACTCTGATTTCGGCGTCGTCAGCGTCTGGGTCAGATATGTGAAAACGCACCTCAACACGGGCGCTGAATGTCCCTTCAAAGGAGTAGAGGACGACAGACGGTGCGCCCGGCGGCAGCACCACCTTCTTGCTTCCCTTGGAACGGGAAAGCAGCCACACCGCCGTTCCGGTTACCGTTCCGCAACCCACAGACAACTGGCTCAACAAAAGCAAAAGCGCAAACTTACGCATCGCTTCTCCCCTCCCTTCCTTAAATATTGACGCAGGAAAACGCCTGCTCTGCAACACTTATCAGCCAAGGCTTGCAGAAGAGGAAGGCAGCGGATAAGATTTTGTGGGATAGGAGGGTGTCTGTGTGGCGGCAGATAGTGGCGTTTTTGTGTGGCGCGGTGGTTGCACTCTCAAGTCTTGTTGCGCTGCCTGAGACCGCCGCCGACCCTTTCTTCTCCCGCCTTGCGCTAATTGACGAGGTGCTTGAGCGGATACGCTCCGATTTCGTGCGGCAGGTCAGGTTCCAGAACCTCGTCTACGGAATGGTGCGCGGGATGGTTCAGCAACTTGACCCCTACTGCGATTTCAAGGGAGCGGAGGAGGCGCAGAAATATCTCGCCTCGCTTAAAGGGGAATATTGCGGGGTGGGGATAGAAGTGACGATGGAGGCGGGGTATCTGACGGTGCTGGCACCGATAGAGGGAAGTCCCGCCTATGAGGCGGGGTTGATGCCGGGCGACCGTATAGTGCGGGTCAACGGAGAGCCGATTCGGGGACTCTCGTTCCTTGCCGCCATAAAACGCCTTAAAGGCAAACGCGGAACAACGGTGGAGATAGAGGTGCTGCGGGCGGGCGTCAACCACCCCCTCTCCTTCACCCTCACGAGGAGGGAGATAAAGGCGCCCAGCGTATCCGATGCGCAGATGATTGACTCTGTGGCACGGATTGGGTATGTGCGCATTCGCCGCTTTCAAAAAGGCACAGCAAACGAGTTGAAAAAAATGCTGTTGCCACTCCTTAAGGAGGGAATGGAAGGGTTGGTTCTGGATTTGCGGGGCAACCCCGGCGGCACACTGGATGACGCCTTGAAAGTCGCCGACCTCTTCATCAGAAAGGGGGCGCTGCTGCACGAGATAGGGCGGCAGGAAGGACACACCTTCAAGAAGACATATACCGCAAAGTCTGGCGACCCGTTTGAGGGGCTGATACTGGCGGTTTTGGTGGATAGGGGAACAGCAAGCGCCGCAGAAGTCGTCGCAGGAGCCCTCCAAGACGCCGGTATCGCGATTCTGGTCGGAGAAAGGACTTTCGGCAAGGGATGTGTGCAGTCGGTCTTCCGCTTGCAGACAGAACCGGCGTTGCTGAAGTTGACCACCGCTTTGTGGTTCACCCCAAACGGTCACGCCGTTCAGAAAGGTGTTTTGTGTCTGCATAAGGGAGCCTGCTTCCACCGCCAGAACGAGCAGGACAAATTGCGCGGTGGACTGGCGCCAAACGAACCTGTCTCCCTCTCCCCCGCGGAAGTGATGCTCCTGCGCCAGTTGCGTCTGCGCAGTCCGAAACAGACATGGCTCATTCTGCAGTTTGACCGTCAACTTCGCCGCGCCATATCTATCCTCAAGAACCGCAAACTCTTTGAGGAAAAACGCGACCGTGTCGGACAGTTCTGACGCCCCCATACTTGCCATTGAGACATCTTGTGACGAGACAGCAGCCGCCGTCTGCTGCGGCTCTCACATCCTCTCAAACATCGTCCTATCCCAGATTCCGCTGCATAAGCCGTTCTGGGGAACCGTGCCTGAAGTGGCGGCAAGGGCGCATCTGCGCTGGCTCCTCCCCGTCGTGGAACGCGCATTAAAGGAAGCAAATGTCAGCATCAGCGATTTGGCTGCGGTCGCCGCCACCCAGAAACCCGGTCTTATCGGCGCGCTTCTCGTCGGTCTCACCGCCGCCAAAACCCTCGCTCTCTGCACAAAAAAACCACTCGTCGCCGTTGACCACCTACTCGCCCATATCTATGCCGCCTTTATGGCGACAAACGCCTCCCCACCTTGCGTAGCACTGCTCGTCTCCGGCGGACACACCTGCCTTTATCGGGTGGAATCGGTGCTGGATGCGGTGCTTCTTGGCAAGACGATAGACGACGCCGCAGGAGAGGCGTTTGATAAAGTGGCGCGGATGCTCAACCTCTCCTACCCCGGCGGACCCGCCATAGAGAAGGCGGCAAAAGGGAAGCGCCCCGCTATAAGGTTTCCCCGCTCACTTCTTGGAGAAAACTCTCTGGACTTCTCTTTTTCTGGTCTTAAGACAGCGGTTCTGTATTATCTTAAAGGGCAGGATGGTAGAGGCAGGAGTGAGCCGCTGGATGTGGATGTGGGCGAGATTGCGGCATCGTTTCAGGAGGCGGTGGTGGATGTTCTGGTGGAGAAGAGTTTGAGGGCGCTGCGAGCGACAGGCATAAGGAGGTTGATTGTGGTGGGCGGTGTGGCGGCGAACAGCCGTCTGCGCCAAGCGCTTGCGTCCACAGCAGCCGAGCGCCGCTTTGAACTCTTCATCCCGCCACACAACCTCTGCACCGATAACGCCGCTATGGTGGCAGGACTTGCCCACCATCTGCTCAAAGCGGGTCGCATCGCGCCTCTGTCCATTGACGCACAACCAAATTAAGGAGCAGAAAATGATACACGCCGCCTTTCTGGCATCACCATCAACGGGGCTTTTCGCCGCCCCTCAACAACCTGACGCGCAAAAACTCTTAAGCGCCGCAGGCTTGATTCTCTCCGCCCTCCCCCGAGAGCGCATCTGGGTCGTCACGCTCCAAAACACACAAGACACACTCGCCGCTCAACTCTCCTCAAAACTTGAAGTCCCCAATATCCTCGGTGAAGCGCTTCCCAAAGGCAGCGCCACATCCTCCGCTTTCCTCTCCATCCACCTTGCCGCACGCGACCCAAACCCCGTCCTCCTCATCCTCCCACCCTACCCACTCACCCAGAACACTGACGGCTTCATCCAGACCATCGGTTTTGGACTCAAGACCCTTAAGTCAAACGACGGCTTCGTCATCTTCGGCTCCCAGAAAGCCTCCTCCCTCATCGCCGCAACACCGCAGAAACTGTCAGAGGCGCCACCTGCTTATTCTGTCCCATCCCTTAAAACCTTCCCCACACCCCAGCAGCCTGAGCAGGGCTCCTTCGGCGCGCTGCCGCTTCTCCTTGTGCGCGCAAAAACCTTCCTTGACACCCTCAAAATCCATTTCCCCACCCATTATGAAACCTTTATGAGGCTTTTTTCGTCCTTCGGAACGCGCCAAGAAGAGCGCTTCTTCTATGAGGCATATAATCAGGTGGAGCAGACCGCACTTGAAGATGTGGTCGCACGCGCAAAAGATGTCTTTATGGTTGAGGCGCGTTTCTAACTCCCCAGCATTGATATGGGATAGATTCTCGGTTAAGATAAAGCATCCGAAAAAAGGAGGTAAGTGTGAGGAGTCCTACACCGCAGCAGAAATGGCGCTCAAGTCTGGCGCTCCTTCTAATCATCGGTCTGATAATCGCCGTCTTTATGCTGGGACAGACCACCACCCAGCCTCAAGAAGAGGTGGTGGACCTCAACCGCTTTGTGGACTACCTACGCCAAGGACTTATCGCGACGGTGAAGATACAGGAGACGGAGACGGAGGCGACTCTTCGGGGGTCGCGCAAGGTGCTGCGCCTTAAGGCGCCCCGCTCCCTTATGGAGGACAAAATAGTCCCCATCCTTATGGAGAAAGGACCCAAAAATCCACAACCTCCTGAGGTCACCTTTGATGTGGGCAGCGGCTTTTGGAGTTCCTTCCTCCTCTCTTTCGGTCTGCCGCTGATTGTGATTGTGGTGATATGGATTCTGCTGATGCGCTCGTTTCGCGGTGCAGGCGGCACAGGCGGTATTCTCCATTTCGCCCGCGCAAAAGCCAAACTCGCCTCAAAGGAGAAGGTGAAGGTCACCTTTGACGATGTGGCGGGAATGGAGGAGGCAAAGGAAGAGGTGCAGGAGATAATAGAGTTTCTGATGCATCCTGCCAAGTTCCGTCGGATGGGTGCACGGATACCCCGCGGCGTGCTGCTTGTGGGACCACCAGGATGCGGCAAGACGCTTCTGGCGAAGGCGGTGGCGGGCGAGGCGGGCGTTCCGTTCCTGTCCATATCGGGCTCTGATTTTGTGGAGATGTTTGTGGGGGTCGGTGCCAGCCGTGTGCGCGACCTCTTCCAGCGCGCCAAGCAGAACGCCCCCTCCATCATCTTCCTTGATGAGATAGACGCTATCGGCAGAAAACGGGGTGTGGGCATCCCCGGCGGCGGACAGGATGAACGCGAATCCACCCTCAACGCGATTCTGGTGGAGATGGACGGCTTTGAGACAGACGAGGGAATCGTGGTGATGGCGGCAACCAACCGCCCCGATATGCTTGACCCCGCCCTTCTGCGACCGGGGCGCTTTGATAAGATAATCCATGTTGACCTGCCCGATGTTAAGGGACGGGAGGAGATACTGAAGGTTCACGCCAAGAAGGTGCGTATGCGGGAAGATGTGGATTTGAGCGTGATAGCGCGCACAACGCCGATGTTTTCGGGAGCGGAGTTGGAGGCTCTGATAAACGAGGCGGCGCTGATAGCGGTCGCACGGGGCAAGGATGCGGTGGATATGGAGTGCCTTGAGGAGGCGCGCGACAAGGTGCGCTGGGGCAGGCAACGCCGCTCCCGCGTTATGGCGGAAGAGGAAAAACGCCTCGCCGCCTATCACGAGGCGGGTCACACTATTGCCTCCATCAAACTGCCTTTGGTGGACAAACTGCATAAGGTGACCATCATCCCACGCGGTCCCATGCTCGGCGGCACCATGCTTATGCCCCGCAAAGACATCATCACGATGAGCCGCAAAAAGGCGCTTGAGGAGTTGACTCTGCTTTTGGCTGGAAGAGCAGCGGAAGAGTTCTTCTTGAACGATCTCTCAAGCGGGGCTTCAAACGACATCCAGCGCGCCACCGAAATCGCCCGACTTATGGTCTGCGAATGGGGAATGTCGGAAAAACTCGGTCCTGTCCGCTACGGCATCACTCAGCAGCAGATGTTCCTCGGAACAGACTTCACCGGTAAGCGGGAGTTCTCCGATGAGACCGCACGCGAAATTGACCAGGAGGTCCACTCCATCATTGACTCCTGCTACAAACACGCGATGGAGTTGATAAAGACCAATAAAGACAAAGTGGAGTTACTCGCGAAAGCGCTTATGCAGTTTGAGGTCTTAAACGCCGAAGAGGTGGACAGGCTGTTTGAGGCAGGCAGTCTTGACGCCATAAAGAAGGAGCAGAAGAGTGAAACCGCTGCTGCGCCAGAGCGTTCGGGTTCTGGGAACGACACAAAATCAGGAACTGATGGATGAGTTGGGCAAGGCGGGCTTTGAGACACCCGACACCGTCTGCGGACACCTGATGCGGACAACCGTTCTGCTGGAAAGGGTCCCTTTAAGAACAGCCCGTCTGCTTCAGGTAGCGTTCTGTGCGCTTGACGGCTCCGCTTTCATAAATGCCGCATCAGAAGAGTCCGCCAGCATCCTGCTTTCAGGAAAAAACGAGCAGTTTAAGCGTCTTGCAGAGAGACTTAAAGGAAGCGCGGGTGGCGAGGCTGCGGAAGCCGCCTACCTTGCCGTCCAGAACGCCCAGAAAACCGAGTTTTCTGTGCCATATCCTGGGGGTGCACTCCGTTTTGGACGGCGCCCTCTGATAATGGGCGTTCTCAATGTGACGCCCGACAGTTTCTACGACGGGGGACGATACGCTTTGGTGGAGGATGCGATTCGGCGGGGAATGGATTTGGCGGAAGCGGGTGCAGATGTGATAGATGTGGGTGGGGAGTCAACGCGTCCTGGGGCTGATGCTCTATCGGCGGAGGAGGAGAAGCGCCGTATTCTGCGGGTCATTGAAGAGTTGGCAAAAAGACTGCCCGAAAATATCCCCATATCGGTTGACACATACAAAGTGGATGTGGCGGAAGCGGCGGTTTCCGCCGGTGCGCGGATGATAAACGACATATACGGGTTGAAAAAGGAGCCTGCTCTGGCGGAGTTGGCTGCCCATCACCGTCTGCCTCTTGTCCTTATGCATATAAAGGGAGAGCCACGCACTATGCAGAAAAACCCCAGATACGACAACCTGATGGGGGAGATAGTGGACTCGCTGCGGCGCTCTGTCGCGACAGCGCTCCGTTTTGGCGTTGCGCCTGAAACCGTCATAATTGACCCAGGTATCGGCTTCGGCAAGAGTTGGGAGGACAACTTAAGGATACTGAATCGTCTTGTGCAACTGAAGACATTTGGGCTGCCGATTCTTGTGGGTGTGAGCCGAAAATCCTTCATAGGGGCGGTGCTGGGGAAGGAAACGCCAGATGAGCGGCTTTATGGGACATTAGGTGCGTGTGCGGCAGCGCTTCTTGCGGGCGCCTCCGCCTTCAGGGTCCACGACCCCCGAGAAGTGCGCGAAACCCTGCTTGTTGCAGCCGCAATAAAACAGGAGAAAATCAATGTGGCTGATTAAGCCCGCCATAGAGATTGCCATTCTTTTTGCGGTGATATACGCAGCGCTGGTTTTTCTGCGGGGACCGCGGGGGGTCGGGATATTTCGCGGAATGGCACTTGTGATAATAGGCGCGTTTCTTGCGCTCTATTTTCTATCGCAGCAATTCGGTCTGGAGCGCATAAACTTTCTGCTGGCGCGGTTTCTTGAGGTGGTGGCGTTCGGACTGATAATAGTGTTTCAGCCGGAGTTGAGGCGTGCGTTTGTGCGTTTGTCGCAGACGCCGATATTCGGCAGGCTATTTCGCAGTGGAAGAACGGTGGTGGATGAGGTGGTGAAGGCGGCGCTGCAATTGAGCCGCAACCGTGTGGGGGCGCTGATTGTGTTGCAGCGGGATGTGAGTCTTACCTCCTACATTGAGGGCGGGGTGCGTCTGGACGCCGAGGTGACTGCGGAGTTGCTTGAGTCAATATTTTATCCTGGCTCAACACTGCACGATGGGGCTGTGATAATAGCAAACGACAGGGTGGCGGCGGCGGGCTGCCTTCTGCCGCTGTCGGACAACCCGCGTCTCGGGTTGGGGACACGCCACAGGGCGGCGGTGGGCGTCACCGAAGAGTCCGATGCCGTCTCCGTCGTCGTCTCCGAAGAGACAGGACATATAAGCCTTGCCGTGGCAGGCGAACTTGAGAGACACCTTGACCGCCCAACACTTGAGGAACGACTACGCAAACTTTATGTTCAGCAGGAGGTCTCAACGGAATGGTAAGACTGCTCAAAGCGGTGTTTGTCACCAACTGGCGCACAAAACTGACGGCGCTTTTTCTGGCGTTCGTCATATGGCTTGTTGTTTTCTTTGAGGTGTCGGAAGAGTATCAGCGGGACGATTTGATACTTAAGTTCCGCGTGGCAAAGAGCAGTGTTCCGTCGGAGAACCTGTGGGTTCTGCCGGAGCAGGTGGTTCTGCGCGGGAGGTTCAGGTGTCCGCGTCGCATAGGGGAGCGGCTCTTTGGGGGAGGCGCTCCGATAAAAGGGGTGCATCGGCTTGACTCTCCGCCGATAGGGGTGCCGCTGAAGGTGGAGATAACGGCGGCGGATTTCGGTCTGCCATCTGATGTGCGCGTGGTGGCGTTTGAGCCGCCGCAAGTGGAGGTGCGCGTGGTGCGGGTTATGAAGAAGCGGCTGCGCGTGGTGCCCCGTTTTGTCGGCTCCCTTCCCCACGGCTATAAGGAAGGCGCCAAACCATCTGTTGAGCCCACCTATGTGACGGTGGTGGGACCAGCATCTGTTCTTGAGCGCATCTCAACCATAGAGACGGAGCCGATATCGCTGCGGGGGCGGCGAGTTTCCTTCTCGGTGGACGCCGCGCTTATCTCCCAAATTGATGGGCTGCCGATAAGGTGCGACACGAAGGTGCGCGTCTGGGTCTGGGTGACAGAAGTTGAGGCAGAACGCGAGATGTCGCTGCCGATAGCGCTCCTTATGCCACCTGACTGCAACATCCGCGTGCGCATACAGAAGCCCACACCAGATGAGTCAGGACGCATAAAAGTGCGCCTACGCGGTCCCAAAAGCGCCATTGATGACCCGCTTCTCTCCAAAAAAGCGTTGCTGTTTCTGCGCATTGACCCCACCTACCACAAACCCCGTGAGGTGCCCTACGCAGAGAAACTTTCCCTCCTCGCACCGGACTTCCCCGATGTTCGCCTCGCAGAGGAGACGGAGGTGAGTATCGTTGTGGAGAAAAAGGAGAAGGGGAAATGAGGCGTCTTTTCGGAACGGACGGCATCCGCGCGATAGCGGGTCAGGGAGCGCTGGCACCCGAGACGATAATGGCGGTGGCGAAAGCGGTGGGCGCGCTTCTCTGGAATGAGCCGCAACTCTTCTCACGGCGTGGACGCAAGCCCCGTTCCGCCACCCCCAAAGCGCTCCTTGCCCTTGACACCCGCTCCAGCGGACATATGATACGGGGTGCGCTGGTAGCAGGACTCCTCGCATCAGGCGTGGATGTGTTGGAAGCCGATGTGCTGCCCGCACCCGCCTGCGCATATCTGACAAAACGCCTTCGCTGCGATGTCGCACTCTTCGTCTCCGCAAGCCACAACCCAAACGATTACAACGGCATAAAACTGTTTGACAGGGACGGCTTTAAGGCGACGACCGCTCTTGAGCGCCGCATAGAAGAGTTGGTCTTCTCCGAGCATAAGGGGGAAGTTCGCCGTCCAATCGGGCGCTATGAGCGAGTAGCCGACGCACAGGAAATCTACGCAGGAGCGCTGACGGAGTGGGCACTGTCGCGATTTGACCTGCGGGGAAAGACTGTGGTTCTTGACTGCGCTAACGGTGCGGTCAGCCATATAGCGCCTGTGGTATTCAACCGCTTGGGCGCGGAGTTGCGGCTCTTAAACGCCACGCCGGATGGTCGCAACATAAACCGCGGCGGAGCGCTCTTCCCAAAACGCACATCGTCCGCGGTGAAGCGGTCAGGGGCGCTTTGCGGCTTCTGCTTTGATGGCGACGGCGACAGGGTTATTCCCGTTGCCGAAAACGGCACCGTCCTGGATGGTGATTTTGCAATGGCGATTCTGGCGCTTGATATGCTCAAACGGCGCAGACTGCCAAACAGAACCGTCGTCTCCACCGTTATGTCAAATATGGGCTTTGAGGTGGCGCTGCGGAAGCACGATATTAAACTCTTGCGCACGGGTGTAGGCGACAGGCTGGTTCTTGAGAAGATGCTTGAGACAGGCGCTCGGCTTGGTGGGGAGCAGTCAGGGCATCTGATTCTACTGAAAGAGAGCACAACGGGGGACGGGATTCTGGCGGCACTTGCCTTGGCGGAAGTCGTGCTGCGCACAAAGAAGCGCCTTTCTGAACTCGCCAAAATTATGCGCCGTTTCCCACAAGTCCTCATCAATGTGGCGGTCTCCTCAAAACCGCCTCTCCAGAACCTGCCTCCTGTGCAGAAAGCCCTGAAAGAGGCGGAAAAATTGCTCGGCTCAACAGGTAGGCTCCTTCTGCGTTACTCGGGCACAGAACCGGTCGCCCGCGTTATGGCAGAAGGTGAAGACAAAAGGAAAGTGAAAGAGGCAGCCGAGTTGGTCGCTGACGCCATAAGACGCCATATCGGCTCACATTAGCCGCCCTTTTCCGCTCCTTTCGGCTTCTGCGGTTTCTTCTGGGGTGACGGCTCTTTTGGCTGCTGTTTTTCAGGAGGCTTCTTTGGCGGTTTTACAGGAGGTTTTTCCTCTTCTGGCGGCTGCTTCGGTTGCTTCTTGACGGATTCACCCCCCTCCTTCGCGGGCTGCTTTTTGGGCTGCTTCTGCTGCGCCCCTTCCTTTTTGGAAGGCTGGGACGGGGTCTGCTTCTGCTTTGGGGCAAGTCCACGCAGACGCAACGCCGCTTCACCGACGCTCTGCGCCATATCCTTGAAACTATCCTTTATCCTACCAAGCCCTCCCACATTGAGGCAGACAAGAAGGATGAAGACGGCGGGGAGAAGGAGCAAAACGGCGACCAAGGCGACCAGTCCCCCGCTCTCCTTACTCTCGAGGGTCGCTGCCATCTTGCGATACCTCTCCATAATGGCGGAACGGGTAACGCGCATTCTTGGGACAGGCTTACGCGGCGCCGCTGTTCCCTTAGGGGCGGGCTTGGGTGGAGGTGGCGGCGGAGCAGCAACAGGCGGCTTGCCGACCACAGCCGTCTCATCAGGTCCCTCCCGAGATGACTTCTGCATATCCAGCGCCCGCTCCAGTTCCTCACGGGAGAATCCCGTTTGTGGACGAGAAGCGCCCACATTCGCGGCAGGCGTTGACGGCTGCCTCACCTTTACGACTGGCTCAACGCTGCCGTCAGGGTTGAGGAAGAGTTCGGTGCGGCATTGGGGACAGCGCAGGCGACTTTTTTGCGACACCCTTTTTGAGGAAAGCAGCGCCCCACATCCTGTGCATCGGAACTTAATTTTCTCCTCAACAGGCGCCGCCGAGTCCCTCAAGGGCGCAGAAGAGGGGGTTGGTGCAGAATCGGCGGAGGCAGCGGCTGATGCACCTCCAGTCAACTCCGCCGCACAGCGACGGCAATAGTAATGCCCATCCACCACCTGCGGCGACTCCGTCACCGCACCACAGCGCTCACAAAACCTCGCCTCCATCCTTCTACCCCAAAAAGAGCAGATAAACCGTCATACCCACCACCACAACGAACACCGCTATCCCCGGCATCGCCAACTTCCACCGCCTGTCCGAACGGAAAAAGAAGAAGACCGTCAGACCAACCAGTGTGGTGCCAAGAAGCGCCAGCAACGCCAACATCACTGCAGCCTCCGCCTTTACGAAGAGCATCCAGAGCAGCGCGCCAAGAGCGAGCAGCGCATTGGCGCTCACCAGCGCCTCAAACCGCCCATACCCCTCCTTCCCCCACCTCGCAAACGCTATCGCCGCCACGAAAAACAACCCCGCCGCCAGCAATAGCCACCCGAATCGCTCCTCCACCCCCCTCACACCCGCCATATACGCACATACCGCACTCCCTGCATACATAACCTGTCGCATTGCCTCTCCTCCTTACATATAAATTACCATATCACCTGCCGTAACGCAAATCCTTATCCCCTGCATCCAACCGTTATTTTTTTTGAATCCGCCCACACACTACGGTAGAATCCCCACCAGGTAAGCCGAAAATAAAGAATGGTTTTGGAGGAGTTGCTTATGCGGCTTGTTTTGTTGGTGCTTCTTTCATTATTCGTCAGCGCCGCCTACGGGGGTGACCTCCTGTCAGGACTCCTGTTTGACGAGGCGAAGCCGGCAGAGCCACTTAAAGGGCTTTCCCTTCGCATTCACTGGCTGGGAGTAACCCGCTACAGAGCGGCAAGCGGTGACTGGGACCCCGCGCTCTGCCCCAGCGGTGATATCCTAACCGCCGACCAATGGTCATATGCCCCTGAAAATGTGCTTGAGTCAAACCTCACGATGCAGGCGGCTTATCTGCTCGCCAGCGGCAGTTTCGGTCGCTTCCACGCAAGAGCGCTCCTTGATTTTATGAACTACAACACAGGACCTGTTGACGAACTCTTCGTGGAGTTCTCCCCATTCAATAAACCCAAACTGCAGAAACTCTGCTCCCTACGCGTGGGGCAGTTCCTGCTGCCCTTCACACACCGCCAGACGCAGTTCCCCTACGAACTTCCGCGTCCTGCTTACAGCCAGGCGGTGCGTTACCTCTTCTTAGACGGACGCGCCTTAAGGGAACCCGCCCTTATGGCTTTCGGCTATCTGTCACTGGCAGGGATTCGGCTTGACTACAAAGGTTTCGTCTCAAACGGTCAGACCCAGAATTCTCTGCGCGATACCGACGACAGAAAAGCATTTGGTCTCCGCGGCGACATAACCCTTCCGCAGAAGTGGTTCTCCAAGTTGAAGGTAGAAAACTTCCGTATAGGTTTTGGCTTTATGGACGCAGGCGGTATGGATTTGGGCTCCATGTATCCTGTGCAGATAGAATTTCTGGAGCGTCAGCGCTGGTGCGGTGACATAACCATCCGCGGACGCATCTTCGGAAAGACCTATAACCTGTATATCGGCTACCTTGCCGGCAGCGAGGATTTGAAGTGGTATGATGACAAAAGCGGTCTGTGGATTCTTGAGCGCAACCGTGGACTGGAAGGCGCTGTTGCGGAGTTGGCTATCTGGCTGTGGGAAAACAAAAAGATTGACCCAAAACGAGTTCCTGTTCAGGACATGCGTTGGCGTCCCTACGGACTGGCGCTCGTTCTGTGGTGGGACACTTTCGCTATTACCAACTACAAGTTGCATCAGAGAACAGGTGAGTTCCGCCGCGGCAAGATAAACTACGCCGCCGGCGTGGTCTGGGACATAAGGTGGTTTGTCAAACTGCAGGCGTTTGTGGAGCGCTATGATTTTGGTCGCTACTATGGCGGCAAATATATCGGGCTTGACGACTTCGGAAAATGGCGCCTAACCGTCCAACTCGCTTTTGTCGCTTTCTAACACCTGCGTAAGGATGGGGGGCGGTTCTAACCGCCCCTTTCTTTTTTGGGGGAAGCGCATGTGGAAAGCGCCTTCCGCCAGATACCCAAAATGGACATCCTGATAAAGGCTGCTGAACCTCTTATTCGTCTTCACGGCAGGCAGTTGGTGGTGGACGCGTTGCGGGAGTTGCTGGAGGACGCCCGCAGCGCCATAGCGCAGGGACAGGCGGTCTCTGTAACGGTGGAAAGTCTCCTTGCTCACCTGTCCGAGCGCTTAACGGGGCTGCAGCCGTCCGTTGTCCCCTGTATCAACGCCACAGGCACTATCCTTCACACAGGGCTTGGAAGAAGCGTTCTGCCGCGTTCCCTTGTGGACGATTTATGCCAACTTCTGTCGGGATATGCGGTTTTGGAGGTGGATTTAAGGAGCGGGGAGCGTCACAACCGCTTAAGCCGATTGAGCGCCCTGCTTATGCGGCTGTTCAAATGCGCAGGCGCGGTAGCGGTCAACAACGACGCCGCTGCCGTCCTGCTCACCCTCTCCACCCTCGCGGCAGGCGGGGAAGTTATCGTCTCCCGCGGGGAACTGGTGGAAATCGGCGGCTCATTCCGCCTACCGGAAATCATCAAAACAAGCGGCGTTAAACTTGTTGAGGTCGGAACTACCAACAGAACATATCTCCGCGATTACCAGAACGCCATAACATCCGAGACGAAAGCGATTCTGAAGGTTCATCCGTCCAACTACCGCATGATAGGATACCACACATTGGTGAGCGTGAACGACCTGCGGGAGTTATGCGATGCCGCCGACCTGCCCTTGATATACGACATAGGAAGCGGGGCGGTGGTGGATGTAGGGGAGCCGCTGCCGCAGCGTGCTCTTGCTGACGGTGCCGATGTCGTCACCTTTTCAGGCGACAAACTCTTCGGTGCCTGCCAAGCCGGTATCATCCTCTGTCGTGAAGCCAGCACCGCCAAAGCCATTAATCAGAACCCCTTCTATCGCGCTGTTCGTCTGGACAAAATCAAGTTGGGGTTATTGGAGCGGGCGGTGTTGCTGTATTTGCGTGGACGCGATGACCTCTTTCCCACGCTCGTTATGGTGAGTGAGGATGAGTCTGCGGTGAGGCGGCGGGCAAGGCGCCTTTGCCGCCATCTTCGGCGTCAAAACATCCCCCATAAACTGGTGCGCACTAATGCAGAAGTGGGCGGCGGAACCCTCCCCGAGACGGTCATTCCATCCTGGGGTGTGGCGCTTGAGCCGCCCTGCGGTGATGAGGAGTTCGCAAAAAGACTGCGTCTTTGCAAACCGCCTGTCTTCAGCGTCCGCAGGGAAGGCAAAGTCATCCTTGACGCAAAATGTGTGTTTGAGCATCAGATAAAGAAGTTGGCAGAAGTTGTGTCGCTCTGCTGGCACCAAAGCGAATAAGCCGCGCACCCACCCCACGCGCCTTGCAACGCTCGCACAAAAACGGCGTCTCAACCCCTGTTCTGCCCTGCAGTTGTCGTATGACGGTTTCTGGCTTCAGCGGCGCACCGCATACACTGCAACGGGCAACCTTAAGTAACCCCGCCGCCTCAAGATGCTTCCTCAACCCCACACCCTGCGGACAGACCTCCTCACAACCACGACAGTCCACACAAAAACCCGCCTCCTTGATATCCCCATAACGAAGCAGCCGTATCAGACGCCGTGGGGACAGTTTCCGCCTCCGCCAGAAGACACGCATCGGGCATATGTGAGCACAGGCACCGCAACCATCGCACGCCGCTATGTCAGAAATCAACCCACTGCACCTCACTTGTGCGCAAATCAAGGATGGCAAAAGAGCAACGCCCTGTCAGCCATCCCCCCAACTCCCCTGGATTCAAAATAAAGACACTCCTGTCGCGCCGCATCTCCTTTTTGTGAGTGTGACCATAAAGGAGGATATCGGTTGCTGGTATCTTTTCAGGCGGGGCGTGGTAAAGTGTTATTTTCTTGCCGGCAAGGGAGACTGTAAGGGGTGGGTCTTGGATGGTGGGCAACTCTTTTTTCAGGATACGACGCTCGCCGTCGTTGTTCCCGAAGACGGCGTAGGTGGGAATACCTGTATCGGTGAGGATGCGCAGGGAAAAAGGAGCAACGATGTCGCCGCAGTGGATGATTGCCGAGACGGAGGCGTTTTTTAAGACAGCAACGGCTGCCCGCAGAGCGTTGAGGTTATCGTGGCTGTCAGCCATCACCGCAACTATCAT
>CAZPBO010000031.1:0-26132 GCA_964584815.1 uncultured Planctomycetota bacterium | reverse complement strand
GTCCGCTCGGCAAGCCGGCTGTTTCATCATCGCGCCAACGACATCTTCCCATACCATAAACGGATGTTTGGGTGGCAAAGACAACAAGCAGCAGTAAAATATGGTTTGTAGTGAGGCAGAGAAGATGGCAAAAAGGATTGAGCAGGACCATTGGCGGTTTCGGCAGATAGTGCGTGGGCATATAAAGAAGAACCTGCGAAAATATATGTCGCAGGGCGAGATTCTGGTGCGCAAGGGTAAAGATGTGGTCTCCGTTCCGATACCGCAGATAGAGATACCGCGGTTCAGGTATGGGAAGCAGCAGGGGGGAGGAGTCGGGCAAGGAGAGGGAGAAGCGGGACAACCGATAGGGGGGCAGGGACCGGGAGCGGGTGAGGCACCTGGGGAGCACCCGTTAGAAGTGGAGGTGACGCTTGAGGAGTTGGCAGAAATTATGGCGGAGGAGTTGGAGTTGCCGCGGATAGAGCCGAAAGGCTCAAGCCGCTTATCCACCATAAAGTTCAAATACACGGGAATATCGCGTGTGGGACCCGAATCTCTGCGCCATTTCAAGCGCACCTTTATACAGGCGCTGAAGCGGATGATATGCAGCGGCGAATACGACCCCGAAAAACCGATTGTAATACCGGTGCGGGAGGACAAGCGTTACAGGTCGTGGAAGGTAAAACACGCACCTGAGGCGCGCGCTGTGGTGATATATATGATGGATGTGTCAGGTTCAATGGGTGGGGAGCAGAAAGAAATAGTGCGTCAGGAGGCGTTCTGGATAGACACCTGGATACGCTACAACTACAAGAATGTGGAGTTCAGGTATTTGGCGCACGATGCGGTGGCGCGGGAGGTGGACAGGGACACCTTCTTTCGGATGCGCGAAGGCGGCGGCACAAAGATTTCTTCAGCCTACAAACTCGCCGCCACCGTCATCGCAAAAGACTACCCACCATCAGACTACAATATTTATCTTTTCCACTTCTCCGACGGCGACAACTGGGGACGCGACGACACCGCCCTTGCCATTGACATTATGAAAAACGACCTTCTACCTGTCGCCAACCTCTTCGGTTACGGTCAGGTCAAAAGCGCCTATGGGTCAGGACAGTTCATCAAAGACCTACGCGACGCTTTCAAAGACGACTGGGACAATCTGGTGTTGAGTGAAATAGACAGCCGCGACGACATCTATACCTCCATAAAGACCTTTCTGGGCAAGGGCAAATAGCGTCGCATAGTTTTGCCGCTTGCTGTCTTGGGCGGCGCATCGGCAAACCGTATGTGGTCAGCCACTGCCTGTGGCAGTCAGTGCTACAATGCGCTGGCAAGCGTGCCAGAACTGCTCCGCTACTTTTTGACCTCGCCGATTGGAAGAACGCTTTTTTCGTAAACGCCGTTCCAGATTTCGGCAACGGCAAGGTATATTGCTGACGCGCCGCAGAATATGCCTTCTATCCCCGCTATCGTTCCGATGACATTCCTGCCACCTATGGGGTCAACAACCTTGTGTATTGCGAGCAGCCAGAACAGCACCGCCAAAGAGAGGAAAACGACCTGCAAAGCGCGGTTCAGACGCAGCGTGCCGATGAACATGAAGAAGGTGAAAAATCCCCAGATAGCAAGATACGCCGCGATTCCACCCTTAGACGGCGCAAAGGCGCTCAGTCCAAGCGAGTCACCCAGAAGAACAAAAACAAGCGTCATCCAGAAAAGTCCGTAAGAACAGAACGCCGTCATCCCAAATGTGTTGCCCTTCTTGAACTCACATATACCTGCGATGACTTGAGCGAGCCCACCATAGAAAATACCCATCGCGAGCACCGTTGTGTCAAGCGTCCACAGTCCCGCGTTGTGCAGGTTGAGCAGAACAGTGGTCATACCGAAGGCGAGGAGTCCCAGTGGCGCCGGATTGGCAAGTTTGTTGTTGTTATCTGACATAATTGCGCTCCTTCAAATGCCTGGCAGGACACGGAGGATTCCTGCGGGTCACAGGGGCGCCGCCTGGGGTGCCGGCGGCGCCCCAAGCGCGAATGCTACCTCTCCCCAGCCGTTAACTCTTTATTGCCCGCTATCAGGTCGTCAACGACAGAGGGGTCGGCGAGGGTGGATGTATCGCCAAAGCCCGAATATATGCCGGCGGCGATTTTGCGCAGGATACGGCGCATTATCTTGCCGCTTCTGGTCTTGGGTAGCGCATCCGCAAACTGTATGTGGTCAGGCGTCGCTATAGGACCAATAACCTGGCGCACATGACGGCGCAACTCCTTGCGCAAATCCTCCGTCGGCTCAACGCCGGCTTTGGGTGTCACATAGCAGTATATGCCCTGCCCCTTGACATCGTGCGGGAATCCGACAACAGCGGCTTCAGCGACCGCCGGATGCTCCACAAGTGCCGACTCTATCTCGGCAGTCCCGAGTCTGTGCCCGCTCACATTGATAACATCGTCAATGCGCCCAAGCAACCAGTGGAAACCGTCCTCATCAATTCGGCAACCGTCTCCTGTGAAATAATATCCTGCGAACATCTCAAAGTATTGCTTGCGGAACCGTTCAGGGTCACGATAAACGGTTCTGAGCATAGCGGGCCACGGGCGGCACAGCACAAGTGAGCCGTTCTCGCCGATATCGGCTTGCGTGCCGTCCTGCCGCAGCACTTTTGTCTCAACTCCAAAGAACGGAAAGCCCGCAGCCCCCGGCTTCATCCCCATCGCACCAGGCAATGTCGTTATCAGTATCCCGCCTGTTTCTGTCTGCCACCAGGTGTCAACGACGGGGCAGCGGCTTTTGCCCACATGGTGATAATACCACATCCACGCCTCGGGGTTTATCGGCTCACCAACAGTGCCGAGCAGACGCAAGGTTTTCAGGGGGTGTTTGTCCGCCCACTCATCGCCCTGTCGCATAAGGGCGCGGATTGCCGTCGGCGCCGTGTAGAACACCGTCACACCGTGTTTCTCACAAACATCCCAAAAACGGTCAGGAGCAGGATAGGTCGGCACACCCTCAAACATCACCTCCGTTGCCCCAATCGCAAGCGGTCCATAAACTATGTATGAGTGACCCGTCACCCATCCTATGTCGGCGGTGCACCAGAAGATGTCTTCATCTTTTAAGTCAAACACAAACCGCGTTGTCAGAGCCACATAGACCATATAACCGCCTGTTGTGTGAACCACCCCCTTTGGTTTGCCTGTGGAGCCGGATGTGTAGAGGATAAAGAGTGGGTCTTCGGCGTCGCGCTCCACATATGGGCAATCCTCT
Organism: uncultured Planctomycetota bacterium; assembly: GCA_964584815.1. Taxonomy (GTDB): domain Bacteria; phylum Planctomycetota; class SKW154; order SKW154; family SKW154; genus CAZPBO01. The sequence continues at coordinate 22,880 of CAZPBO010000031.1, read as the reverse complement.
TTGGCGTCCTCCATCAACTCGTGCCACCAGAAATCGCGTCCTTCGCTCATCTCCACCTCATCTGGTGTGCGTCTGACGACGACCATCTTTTTGAGGAAGTCAAGATTTTCGGCGGCTTTATCGGCGTTTGCTTTAAGCGGAATACGGCGTCCACCACGACAGCCGTAGTTCGCCGTCACAAGAACCCGCGCTTCAGAATCCACCAAACGCTCCCGCAGCGCCTCCTGTGAAAATCCTCCAAACACAACCGAATGCACAGCCCCTACCCGCGCACACGCCAGCATCGCCACCACCAACTCAGGCACCATCGGCAGATAGATGCAAACCCTGTCTCCTTCCCCAACACCGAGACTCTTAAGCACATTGGCGAACTTGCAAACTTCTCTGTAGAGTTGGTTGTATGTGAAGATGCGACAGGGCTCTGACGGGTCGTCAGGCTCCCAGATAATCGCGACCTTGTTCTTGCGCCAGGTCGTTATGTGGCGGTCAAGGCAGTTGTAGCAGGCGTTGAGTTTGCCGCCTTCAAACCACTTAAACTCCCACGCAGGCTCTTTTACCTGCCAAGAAAAGACCTTGTCCCATTTTTTGAACCAGGTTATCTCGCGTTCAGCGACCTCCGCCCAGAAAGCGTCCGGCTCCGTTATGGAGCGTTCCCACATCTTTTTGTAATCCTCAAAGGAACGGATGTGGGCGTGGTTGACGAACTCAACTGGTGGATAAACGCGCAAACCTATCACAGAAGCATCCTCCAAAAGCGATTGAAATACGCGGAGCATTCTACAGGTGGGAATTATAGGGGGAAGGACAAGCGGGTGTTAGCACAAAAATTGTTTTTGTGTTACAAAATGATGCGCAATCATTTAAGTCGCCTTCAGCGCCGTTTGCTGGTATAATGTGCGGCGGCAGCAGGAGAGGGAAAGATGGCAGATGTGCTGACAGCGGAGTTGGAAAGGTTGAAGGAGCGGGTTCGGCGCGTGGCGCTTGAATTCGGGCTTGACTTCTTTGAAGTCATCTTTGAGGTCGTGGATTATGATGAGATGAACATGGTGGCGGCGTATGATGGCTTTCCGGTGCGTTATCCGCATTGGCGTTGGGGCATGGAGTATGAGAAACTCTCAAAGACACACACATATGGGCTGCAGCGGATTTACGAGTTGGTGATAAATAACGACCCATCATATGCTTATCTTCTGTCGTCCAACACGATGACGGACCACAAACTTGTGATGGCGCATGTATACGCGCACAGTGACTTTTTCAAAAACAACGCCTTCTTTGCGCACACAAATCGCAAGATGCTGGACGAAATGCTGCACCACGCCGAGCGCATACGCGCCTATATGGAGCGATACGGTGTTGAGGTGGTGGAAGAATTCATAGACTGGTGTTTGAGCATAGACAACCTTATTGACTACCACAATCCGCCGGATTTGAGGCGCAGGAGGGGGGATGAGGGTGAAAGCGGTCGGCGCAGAGGACCTGTCAAATTCCGCGCCAAGGAATATATGGAGCGCTTCATAAATCCGCCCGAATTGTTGAAGGAGCAGCGTAGGGAGTTGGACGAGGAGACAAGACGGCGGATAAAGTTCCCACCGCATCCTGAGCGCGATGTGATGTTGTTTCTGATGGAACACGCACCGCTTGCTGACTGGCAGCGCTCTGTTCTCTCAATGATTCGCGAGGAAGCATACTATTTTGTGCCGCAGATGATGACAAAGATTATGAATGAGGGGTGGGCGACATATTGGCACAGCAAGATGATGACGGAAGCGCTGCTTGAGCCGCAGGAGTTGATAGACTACGCGGAGCGCCATTCAGGAACCGTCTCGGCTATGCCGGGGCAGATAAATCCCTACCGCATCGGACTTGAACTCTACCGCTACATAGAAGAGCGCTGGAATAAAGGGCAGTTCGGCAAGGAGTGGGAGGAGTGCGACACCTACAAAAAGCGTAGGGAGTGGGATTTGAAGTTGGGACTGGGGCGTCAGAAGATATTTGAGGTGCGCCGCATCTACAACGATATTACCTTCATTGACGAGTTCCTGACAGAAGAGTTCGCCCAGCAGCAACGCCTCTTCATCTACGGCTGGGACCCCGCCAGCAGACGGTTCGTGATAATGGACAGAGACCCCACAAAGGTGAAGAAACTGTTGTTGACGGCGCTCACGAACTGCGGACAGCCCTATATCTACCTTGAGGACGCCAATTATCAGAACCGCTCCGAACTGTATCTCGTCCACCGCCACTTCGGCTTTGACTTAAAGGTTGACCGCGCTTTTGACACCCTCAAAAACCTCTTCAAAATCTGGACGCGCCCCGTCCACCTTGAGACCATCCTTAACGGCAAAAAGGTGATTCTCTCTTTTGACGGACGCAACGCCACACATAAGGTTGTGGGGGAGGAGCAGACGGAGCAGGTTGGACAGGAGAATGAATAAAGGGCTGTTTTGCGGCGTCCCAAATAGATGGAGTGTGAAGGAGAAGGTGCAATGAGATGGTTTGTGGTCGGCATAATCGGTTTTATGGGAATTCTGCTTTTTGCACAGCAGCAACAAGCCCCCAAGACCAAGCCTTTACTACAGAAGGTGGACTTAGGGGACTGTGTTGCCTGCACATACAACATAAGGAAGCATAAAAGCGCGGACAAGCCGGCAAAGCGGTTTGATGGGCTGTTTGCAGCAGGAAACAAATGCCCACTGTGTCAGGGTGCAGGACGCCTTTATGGATACATCAACTGGAAGGAGAAGTTCTTTGAGGCGTTCGGCATTGGGGTGAGTGTGGCGAAGAGGGAGGTTGTGGCGAAGTTGCGTGCGCGGGAGGCGGCAAGGAAGAAAGCCGCCGCCAATGCGCTGCTGCTTGCCGCAAAAATCCGCCTCACCGCTCTGAAAGATGATGTTAAAGTTCCCAACTACACCCGCATCGTGGAAGGTGTCGTCCAGAACGCAGACTATAAGGTGGTTCGCGAAGGACCTGGCGCCGACAAGCAGAAGATATCGTGGTGGGCGGTTGTGCGTGTACGGGTGCCGCTTGCGGGGGTGAAAGGGCTGTCTGGTGCGGTCTACAAGGCGGTCAGACAGGCGTATTATAAGCGGTTGGGGTTGAGTGTAAAGGAGTTGCAAGGACGCAAATGGGACGGCGAGACGGTAGTGGTGGTGGATGCTCGCAAAGTGCCTGCAGAGCAGTTGCGCCCTGCTCTCTTCCCGACACTGGTGGGTGCAGGCGGCAACAGAATATACGATGTGGGAATGCTGGCAGAAGAGGCGGGCAAGAAAAACGGTGGTGCAGAATATGTCATATTAGAAGATGAGGAACTGTCGTTTGACGAGTTGAAGAAGCGTCTGGGCGCGGCGGGCGAGGCAGGCTCCTCTCTCTTCTTCCCGAATCCAAACTACATCTCAAACGGTGAGGACGAAACGCCTCCTCCCAAAAAGCGTAAAAAGAAGCGCAAATATGTGGTGGTGAAGGCGGACAAAGGAGCGGAGAACGCCACGGCAGAGGTGAGCGCAGAGGACGCCAAAAAACTGGTGGAGACGGAAAAAAAGACAGGCGCTCTCTCCAACGGCAAGGTGATAATAATAGTGAACAGTCGTGTGGCGATGAAAGAAGGACGCCTAATGAGAGTGCTGCGCCTGTGGGCGGCGAAGTGAAAATTGCCTCTTTGGGTTGCCAGACCCCGCACTGAAACGGATAATCGGAGCGGGGTTCTGTTATGCTTGCGTTTGTGATACTTCTGTTTCTGCCTGCGGGGGGTGAGGCGGTGCGGATGCGTGCACCGCACAAAAAGTTCCTCCTCAAACGGAACACTTTGCTGCTGTGGGGTGGTGTGCGGATTGAGCGTGGGGGGGTTTTGTTTCTTGCCGATGCCGCCTGCGTTGAACTGGACAAAGCAGGCAGCCCGCGCCGACTCTACGCCGAAGGCGCCGTCATCATCTCCGACCCAAAACGCTTCTTCTGCGCTGACGCTATATGGTATGACTTCCAGAAAGAAACAGGCGTTATGCGCAACGCCCACGCCTGGCTGCCCTTCAAAACAGAGCACTTGCGCCTGCACATATCCGCAAGAATCGTCAGAACAGAAGACCGCCTTAAGATGGTGGAAGCCAAAAACGCCGTGGCGAGCGACTGCGTCTTTGGGAAACCGCACTGGGGGCTGCAAAGCCGCCTCATACGCGTTGACCAGACCCAGACACTTAAAGCGCGTGGCAACACCGTCTTCATCGGTCCGCTACCCATCCCCGCTCCTCCGCTGCAGATAGAACGCGATTGGTGGTTTCCTCTGCGCCGCCTCTCCTTCTCCCACCGCACAAACTTCGGACAGACCTCCTCGGTGATACTGCGTTTGTGGCAGGCGGATGTGGGACTGCCTCACTCAAAACTGGTGGTTGAGGGACGCTGGGAGACGGCAACTCTGCGCGGGGAGGGCGGTGGTGGCTTTGCCCGCCTCAATATCCGCACCAAAGGCGCTTCCTTCAGCACCCAGTCCACCCTCTTTGAGTTCCACGACAGAGGCGAAGTTCGCGGACTTTGGAGCGGACCGAAACTGCGCCGTTACGCCGACATAAGAGCCGCCCTTTCCCTTAAACTCTCCCCAAATCTCCACCATCTCCTTATGGCTCGTTTCTGCAGCGCAAGCGATGCACAAATCCTGCCAGACTTCTTCCCCAAAAAGAACCGCGAAGCAGAACCCCAGAACACTTTCTTCCTCTCCCACATCCATAACGAAAAATTTTTCCTGCACCTTTTTGCGGAGTGGGGAACGGTTGACTTCGCCGATGCTGCGGTGGCTCTGCCCGCATTTGAAGCAGAGCACTTTGACATTCTTGCAAAGCCCTTAAGCGTGGATATGCGCGTTTTTGCGGAGCGGCGGGGTTGGGATTATGCCACCTCAAGCGGCGTTGAGGATGAGTTGGGGCAGGCGATAGGAGCAGGGGTGCGGATAAGGCGGGGGTTGTGGATTGGACCGTTGAATATGTGGGGATGCGGGGACGGTGAGGCGGCATCTTATAGGAAACTGTATGGTGTGTGGGATGAGACGCTGGGGATGTGGGGGAGTTTTGAGTTTGGGATGGGGACACTTTTGTGGAGGCGGTATGGGAGGCGGCTCCACTATGTAAGACCTGTGGCTCTGTGGCGGCGTCTGTGGGCGAACAGAGGCGCGGAGGCAGCGTTCGGTTTCACCCCGGAGTGGGGGGCGCAAAGTGAAAACACCCTCATAACCGAATTGCGCTCGGGTTTCTCGTCTCTCTTCTCCGGCTGGGCGGGATACGAATGGGATGTGGAAAGGCAAACAGGTGGCTGGCGTCTGCACTTTGAGAGCAACTTAAGAGGCGTTGGGGTAGCGTTGCAGGGGGGATATGAGTTGCAGGAAAGTTGCGGTTGGCGCAAGGGCTGGCTGCGCTATGGGGCAAGCAGGTTCGTTCGGGTGGGGTGGTCAGAATTTGCGGGAAAGCGGCTTTTGGAGACGCAAGCAGGACTTGATGTGGATGGAAGATGGGTGATGTTGATGAAGTGGCAGTATGATTTGGCGGAGGCGGAAACAAGCCGTGTGGGATTTGTGGTGAGGCGGGTGTTCCACTGCTTTTTTGTGGAGTTTGCGGTGGAGTGGGACAGGACGGGGAAGGAGCGAGGGATATCGGTGCGGGCGGGACCTGTTTCGGCGGCGCGGCGAACCAAGGCGCTCCACATAGAGCAGAAAACGGAGTAGGAGATAAGGTATGGGTGTCGTGGCGGTCTATCCCGGGACATTTGACCCGCCGACAAAAGGGCATCTGGATGTGATAAGACGCGGCGCACGGCTCTTTGAGCGTCTGATAGTGGCGGTGGCAATAAACCCCGAAAAAGAGCCGCTCTTCAGCGAGGACGAACGGCTTACGATGCTACGCCAGTTGACCAAAGGGATACACAATGTGGAAGTGGCGTCTTTTCGGGGTCTGACGGTGGACTTCTGCCGCAAAAGAGGCGCCAGCGTCATCCTGCGCGGTATCCGCACCTTCAGCGACTTTGAGTATGAGTTTCAGATGGCGTTAACCAACCGAGTTCTTGCCCCTGATGTTGAGACGCTCTTTGTGATGCCCAGTGAGGAGTTCTCGTATCTGTCAAGTTCAATGGTTAAGGAAGCGGTGGCGTTGGGGGGTGATTTGAGCCGTTTTGTGCCGGAGGTGGTGTTGAAGTGTCTGAAGAGGAAGTTGGGTCAGGGATGAGAGGCGGCGATGCGGCGCTCAATCTCCACGAGCAGCATCGCGGCGGGTCTGTATTCGGGCGCCCGCTCAAGCGATTTCTCACACGCCGCTTTCGCCTCCCTTAAACGCCCCAGACGCAGCAGGCACCGCGCCCGCATATAATGTGCCGTCGCCACACCGTCATCTGCCGCAATCACACCCTCATACACCGCAAGCGCTTTTTCGTTCTCCCCCTTCAAAAACCAGTAAGCACCCCGCAACATCTTAACGCGCAAATCGTTGCCCAGCGCCGCCTCCGCCTTCTCCAAATGCTTCCTATATGTCTCCCACTGAAAATCAAGCAACCCCTCTATACGCCGCCGCTCCGGTAGCGTCTTTGCCTCCTCGCGCTTCTTCTGCAACTCCACCACCTTCTTATACGCCACCACCGCCATTCGGTAATGGTCCTCCCCGCTTAAGTCAAGGGGAACCTTCACTTTGCTGTCGGCGCGCTTTTGCGGCTCCCCCACACAGCCGCAAAGCACAAAAACCATTATTGCTGCAGCAACTCTTCCGCGAGCGCCCACAGTTTCTCCGCCTCCACTTCTTCTGCCCGCGCTTCTTTCGCTATGGCAAAGCGCTCCAGCAGCGCGTCCACCTCCTCTGCGCCAAGCCCCATACCTCGGCGCAGGTTATGGCGCAGTGTCTTTCTACGCATCCTGAAAAAGCCGCTTATTATACCAAAAATCGCCTCCAGTTTGGAAGAGGGCAGATAGCCTTTGCGGTCAAAACGCAGCACCGCCGAAGCAACTTCTGGTCTTGGGTAAAAACAGTCTCTTCCCACATTGAACAGCCGTCTTATGCTGTAGCAGTGCTGAAGCAGAACAGAAATCGGTCCGAAGTCTTTGCTTTTCGGGGTTGCCTCCACCCTGTCTGCCACCTCACGCTGGCACATCAGAATGCACCTTGTAAATTCTGAAGGCAGCATAGCAAGGGAGACCAGAACGACACCGCTGACATTGTAGGGCATATTGCTGGCGAAGAGAAAACGCGTAAGCGACTTTTCTTTGGCTGCGGAAAGGAAGCGCTGCAGCAGGTCAGAGCGGAGGCGTCCGTTTCTTATGCCGTCAGCGCATACAAGGGTGACATTCTTTAAGTTGCGGAGGAGGCGAACAGCCTGACGATGCAGGCGCGGGTCTATTTCAACCGAGAAAACAAAACCTGCGCGTTGCGCCAATGCCTCGGTTAAGTTGCCCAGACCTGTGCCGAACTCATAAACTGCCGTTTGCCTGCCCCACCCCTCAAGACCCCCCTCCACCATCTCCGTCAGAACCCGCCTGTTGGTTATAAAAACCTGACCCCGATGTTTTTTGAGCACAACCCCTGCCGCAAGCAGTATCTCCTTTATCTCCTTACGCGAGAGCATTAAGCGCCCCGCCTACTCGCTCACAAAGTCCATCAGAAACTCAACATTGGTTTTGCTCTTACGCAGTTTGGAGAGGAGCAACTCCATAGCCTCAACAGGGTTCTGGATTTCTGTGAGCAGACGCCGCATCAGCCAGACGCGCTTCATCTCATCGGGATGGAAGAGCAACTCCTCGCGTCTTGTTCCTGACCGCAGAATATCAATGGCAGGATATATGCGACGCTCCGACAGTCTGCGGTCAAGGTATATCTCCATATTGCCTGTGCCTTTGAACTCCTCAAAGATAACCTCATCCATTTTGGAGCCGGTTTCAACAAGAGCGGTGGCGAGGATGGTGAGAGAGCCGCCGTCTTCAACATTTCTTGCGGCGCCGAAGAAGCGTTTCGGACCACGCAGGGCGGTAGCGTCAATGCCACCTGTTAGGATGCGCCCTGAATGGGGGGCTTCCGCATTGTGGGCGCGCGATAGACGCGTCAGACTGTCAAGCAGTATCACCACATCCCTGCCGTATTCCACCAAAGCCTTTGCCTTCTCAAGAACCATATTTGAGACCTGTATATGTCTGCTGGGCGGCTCATCAAATGTGGACGCTATCACTTCCGCCTCCACACTGCGCTCCCACATCGTCACCTCTTCAGGACGCTCGTCAATGAGCAGAACGATTATGTAGAGTTCTGGGTAGTTTTTGCGGATGGCGTTGGCGATTCGCTGCAGAAGCACGGTTTTGCCCGCGCGAGGTGGTGAGACTATCAAGCCACGCTGCCCCTTCCCTATCGGCGCTATCAGGTCAACCACCCGTGTGGAGAGTTCCTCGGGTTTGGTCTCAAGGATGAGGCGTTCGTTGGGGAAAAGCGGCGTTAAGTCCTCAAAACGGACGCGCGACAGATAGACTTCTGGCTCCTGCCAGTTTATCGCCTCAATGCGCAGCATCGCAAAGTAGCGTTCCCCGTTCTTGGGCGGACGGATTTGCCCGCTTATGGTGACGCCTGTGCGCAGGTTGAAACGCCTTATCTGACTCGGAGAAACATATATGTCATCAGGACCCGGCAGATAGTTGTATTCAGGAGAGCGCAGAAAGCCGTATCCTTCCTGCATCACCTCAAGCACCCCTTCCCCGTACATCAGACCGTCCTGTTTCACCTTCTCCTTCAGAATGCGGAATATCAACTCCTGTTTCTTCAACCCAGAGACATCAGAAAGTCCTATCTGTTTGGCTTCCTCGTAAAGTTCCTTTATGGACATCTTCTGAAGTTGCGTGAGGTGAGTGGTCTCGCGCTGTTTTATCTCCTCATAGCGCTGCTGCTCTTCCTCGTCGGTAAGGTCAATTTTCGCCTCATCACGCTTTGCGCGTTTCTTGTAGCCCGCCATCAGTTGGAGGTAGACCTGCTTCGCCTCTTCTTTTGTGGCTTTAAGGTCACCGTTGTTGGAGATGACGAAATCGCAGAGTTCGCGCTTCTTTTCAAGAGGGACTTGGAACGATTCGCGTCTTTTGAGTTCATCGGCGTCCCAGCCACGCCGCTTGACCCGTTTAAGCCTCACCTCCTCATCGGCGTCCACAAATAGGAGATAGTCGCAGATTGTGTAAAGACCAGTTTCCACAAGCAGCGGTGCGTCAAGAACAACCACCGCATTGGTGGAATCGCCTTCTTTTGCTCTCTCGCGAAGGGCAGCCTCAATGGCGGAGAACTGCCGCTTTATCTCCGTCACAATGCGGGGATGCATTATCTTGTTGAGCGTCTCAAGGTTGACCTTGGACTCAAAGGCGACGGTGGCGAGTTCCTTGCGCGATACGGCACCATTATCAGTCAGAATACCCTCGCCGAACTCCGACACCAGTTTCTCCTTGACACGGGGGTCGTTCAGAAGTCGGGCGGCTATCTGGTCGGCATCTATCACCTCCGCACCCAGTTCCGAAAATATCCTCGCCACAGCCGTCTTGCCCGACCCTATACCCCCCACAAGCCCGAGAAGCACAAATGAGCGCTGCTTCCGGTTGCCCACCTGCGTGGCTCTCCTTCTGGCTACTCCTTTACGCATAACATCCCCCTGAAAAGGTTTGCCTCATTATGCAGTTATCAACGACCCGCTCCGACCTTCTCCTCACATTGCTTAAGGAGCGACTTGACCTCAGCATCGTTTGGCTTATATTTAAGCGCCTCTTTGAACGCCCTTATCGCATCACGCCAGCGCCCCGCTGTCATATGTTGCTTACCCTCCTTGCGCAACTGCCAGAACATATCCTCCTTCAATTCGGGCAGCAATTGACGCGCATCCTCCGCCACCACACTCTCCCCGTAATCCTCCAGTATCAACTTAACAAGTCTCAACGCCTCGCGATAATTGCTGGCGTCGCGTTCCGACAACGCCTGCGAAAGCAACAGTCGCGCTTCCTTGTCATATTTATCAACGCGCGCCTTCAGGCGCTCATACCGCTTGCGCGTCTTCTCCGTGCGTGGCACAAACGCCACCAACGCCTTGCGCGCCTCCCCCCACCTCTTCTCCCTTATCGCCGACTCCACACCGTCCAGAATACGACTGTCCTCCGCCTCCTCCTTCGCCTGCTTCACACGCCGTCTCAACTCCCCCACCTCCTTCTCAAATGGAGTCCCACCTGCGTCCAGAGACTCCATCCTCCGCACCGCGTCCTCAACATCGCCATCCCGCAGAGCATCCTCTATCCTCTCCATCTCCTGCCGCACCACCTTCGCCTTGCGCGCACGCCTCATAAGACCCTTTACCCGCTCCGCCAACTCGCTATCAGGAAAATCCTTCAAGAACTGCTCCGCCCGCAGCAGCACAAAATCAAACCGCTTCTGGTTGTAGGCTTCCTCAACCGCATCGGCTGCCTTCTGCTCCTGCTCCCTGCGCACCATCGCGCGCCACCACAAAAGGACCACCACCACGACAACAACGATAGCGCCAGCCACCGCCACATACTTCCAAATGGGGCGCCCAACAGGACGGACATCCACAGGATGCTTTATGGGTGCTGCAGGAGGGGATGGCTTCGGTGACGGAGCAGGCGTGGGTTGCACGGGCTGAGGAGCAGGTGTAGCAGAAGGCGGCATCGCAGCCGCCGTTGGCGGTTTCCTTATCCTGCGACTGCTCTTCTTCAAAACCCTCTTCGTCAACCCGTGCGGCTTGGTCGGCTCCTCAACAGGAGGGGCAGGAGAAGGGGTAGAAGGAGGCGCCTGCGCCTGCTGCGCCTCCAACTCCTCCTTCGTCAACCGAACCGTGCGTGACTTAAACGCCCCGCCCAATTTCTGCAACCTCTCCAAGTCCTCCGCCGAACCCTCACCCTTGAATATCTTCTCCAGTATCTCATCCAGCGCAGGCTCAAATGTCGGAAGCCCCTTCTCATCCATCCCCGCCATCTTCTTTATCTCTATCATCTTCTTACACTTGGGGCAGGGTAGCGTCACCCCTTCAAACACCTCCTCTATCTTGAAGAAATGCCCACAGAACTTGCAACCGGCCACTATCTTGGCCATCACTTCGCCTCCAGCCAGTTCCTCCCCACGCCCATATCCACTTTTAACGGAACCCGCAGAGAAAGCGCCCCTTCCATCTCCTGCCGCACCATCCGCTGCACCCGCTGCAGTTCCGCATCCGGAACATCAAAAAGCAACTCATCGTGTATCTGCAAAATCATACGCGTCTTCAAGTCCTCCTCTTTGAGGCGCCTGTGCAAGGAGACCATAGCGACCTTTATCAGGTCGGCACTTGAGCCCTGCATAACGGTGTTGACCGCGGTTCTCTCCGCAAGCGCCTGCATATGCTTGTCGGACGACGCAAAACCGCCTATGTAGCGGATGCGCCCTGCTATGGTGCGAACATAACCGTTTTTGCGCGCGAATTCAACTGTTCTCTCAATAAATTCCTTCACTTTGGCGTATCGGCGAAAATATGCCTCTATGTAATCCTTCGCTTCCTGATGACTTATGCCCAACTCCGTCGCCAGACCGTGCGGCGAGAGTCCATAAACTATGCCGAAATTGACGACCTTCGCCTGCCGACGCATATCAGCGCTCACCGCCTCCGGCGCAACCCCGTTCAGTGCCGCCGCCACCGCTGTATGAATATCCACTCCCTCGCAAAACGCCTTTATCAGTTCCGGGTCCTCACTGAAGTGTGCCAGAAACCTCAACTCAATCTGGCTGTAGTCGGCTGACAAAATCCACCAGTCATCGTAACTTGGAACAAAGGCACGCCTTATCAGACGCCCAACCTCATCTCGCACAGGGATGTTCTGCAGATTGGGTTCAGAGGAGGATAGGCGCCCTGTAGCGGTCGCCGTCTGGTTGAAGGATGTATGCACCCTGCCATCCGCGCGCACAAGTGCAGGCAGCGATTCAACATAGGTGCTCAACATCTTGGACACCGTGCGGTAATGCACTATCTGCTGCGGCAGGGGGTGCATCTTCGCCAACTCCGCCAGAACCTCCTGGTCTGTTGCCGCCTTGCCCGTCTTTGTCCTGCGCAGACGCGGCAGTTTCAACTCCTCATATAACACCTTCGCCAACTGCTGCGGACTGTCTATGTTGAACTTATGCCCCGCCAACTCAAATATCCTCTCCTTAACGGCTTGCAACTGCTGTCTCAACTCCTCCGCCAAACCCCGCAGATAATCCGCATCCACCCGAACGCCCGCCAACTCCATCTCCGCCAACACCTCCACCAGCGGCATCTCCACCTCGTCAAACAGACGACGAACCCCTATCTCGTCCATCTCCTTTGACAGCACCTCCACCAGCCGCAAAACCACATCCACATCCTCACACGCATAAATGCAGACCTTTCTTGTCGGAACCTCATCCATCGTTATCTGCTCTTTGCCTTTGCCTATCAACGCCTCAATCGGACGGTTCTTGCGCCCAAGATACCGCAACGCCAGAGCATCCAGACCGTATCCTCTGCTTTCAGGGTCAACAAGATACGCCGCCACCATTGTGTCAAACGCCATCCCCCGCATCTGTATCCCCGCCCTCTTCAAAACCTGATAATCATACTTTATGTTCTGTCCCGCCTTCTTCTGCGCCTCATCCTCAAGCAAAGGTCCTATATGCCGACGCAGAGCATCCACGCTCACCCTACCCTCGCCCGCGGGAGCCTCCACAGGAATGTAGAAACCCGTTTTCGGCTTTGCAGAAAGCGATACCCCCACAAGGCGGCATTCGTGCTGGTCCTCCGATGTGGTTTCGGTGTCAACGGCAAGCAGTTCCGCCCCACGCAACCCTCTTGCAACCTTCTCCAACTCCTCTTCTGTGTCAACAAGACGATAGTCGCACTCCTCCACATCCACCGCCTCGTCCATCCACTCCGACAACTCCTCAAGGAACTTCTTGAAGTTATACTTGCTGAAAATCTTAAGAAGAGTGGGGACATCGGGTTTGCGCACTCTGGCGGAGTCCGGCTCAAACTGAAGCGGCACATCGGTGCGGACTCGCACAAGTTCGCGCATCTCAAAGACTCGTGTTCTCGCCTCAAGCAACCTCCTGCGATAACGCCCATCAATCAACTGTGCGTTGGCATAAATCTCCTCAAGTGAGCCGAACTTCTGAATCAGCGATGCGGCGGTCTTCTTCCCTATCCCTGAGACCCCAGGAATGTTGTCGGACTTGTCGCCCACAAGCGCAAGGTAGTCGGGGAAAAGCGACGGCGCAAAGCCGAATTCCGCCACAAAGTCGCTCTCTGTGTAGAGTTTGCCTGTTTTTGTGTCATAAAATGCGACCCGTTTGCGGAGGAGTTGGCGAAGGTCTTTATCGCGGCTGACTATAAGGATTTCGGCATCGTCAGAAAGACGGGCGACAAGTGTGGCTATGACATCATCGGCTTCATAGCCGGCAGCCGACAACTCGGCAAAGCGATAAGCGGCGATTATCTCCTTCACCACGGGCACCTGAACGGCAAGGTCAGGCGGCATCGGTTTGCGCGTCGCTTTGTAGTCGCTGAACGCCTTATGCCTGAAGGACGGCTCAGCCGTGTCCCACGCAACGGCAATGTGGGTAGGGGAAACCTTTTTGCGCACATCCAACACCATCCGCACAAAACCGAATATGGCGTTTACCGGCTCCCCACGCGGTCCAGTCAAACCGCTTATCGCGTGGTAGACCTGATAGAGATATGAGTAGCCGTCAATAAGGACAAACTTCATAAAGTTTCTCCGCGGAATGAGCCACCAGTGGCGGCATGCGCCTTAAGAAAAACACCTCTTCAGCGGCTTGTCAAGAGTTTTCCGCTGCAAGCGCCGTAAAAGAGGCTTTCGGTGCCGAAATTAAGGTGTGAGGGTGTCTGTAGGAGCAGTCTGTGCGATTGGTAAGGATGGTGCTGCAGGGTTTCAAATCGTTCGCCTCAAAAACGGTCTTTGAGATAAGGGGAGATGTTTGTGCAATAGTGGGACCCAACGGCTGCGGCAAAAGCAATATAGTGGATGCCTTTCTTTGGGCGTTGGGGGAGCAGCGCCCCAAAACCCTGCGCGCATCATCTATGGAAGAGGTCATCTTCGCAGGCACCCAAAACATCCCTCCCGCCAATTTCGCCCAAGTCTCCCTCGTCTTTGACGCCCCCGAACTTAAGGACATCCTCAAAACACGCCACCTGACCATAACACGACGCCTAACCCGTGACGGCGCCTCCTCCTATATCGTGAACGATAACCGAGTGAAGTTGAAAGAGTTGCGCCAACTCCTCGCCGACACGGGACTGGGAACAAGTTTTTATGCCGTTATTCAGCAACAACGACTGGATGAGGTTCTGGAGTTGGACGGGAGGAAGCGGCGTGAGTTGTTGGAGGAGGCAGCGGGGGTAAGCGGCTGGCGGGCGAGCAGACAGGATGCGTTGCGCAACTTAAAGCAGGCGGAAGTCGCGCTTGAAGCGGTGGCACAAGATGTGTCGGAGTTGCGCAGACAAAGGAGAAAACTGAAACGGCAGGCGGCGCGGGCAAAGCGCGCAAAAATCCTCTCCGAACAGAAAAATATCCTGCGCGCAAAAATCCTTTCTCTCCGCCACATCTCCGCTACCCAGAAACACAACCTCCTCCTCCCAAAAATGCAGCAAATCCACAAAGAGTTGCAAGCCCTTCAGCACCAACTGGACAAGGTCTGCAGAGAGGAGGCAACACTTAAAGCGCGCCTGTCGCAGACCTCCCTCCGCTTAAAGGAGATAACCTCGCAGATAGAGGAGGCGCGGCAAAAGCGCGAAAACATCCGCGTTGAGATGGAAAGGCAAAAAGAGCGGCTACGCAGCATTGAGGCAGAAATTACGCTGCTGTCACATCAAGGCGAGGAGGTGGACGATGTGGCGCGCATCGCCGCAATCCTCAAACAGATGCATCAAAGAAAAGCGGAACTGCAGTCAACCCTTCAGGACAAACAGAAACAACTGCGAGCGCTTCGTGAACTGACTGATAGGAAGACGGCGGAGAAGGCGGCTCTGCAGAAGCAATGCGAGGAGGCACGGCAGCAGATAGGAGAACTTCTCCACACAGCAGGGATATCGGAGAACCGAGCCACAATGCTGGAGAAACACGCCGCAGCACTGCGACGGAACCTGACCCGTCTTGAAGAGGACATCGCCGCACTCAATGAGCGTCTCGCTCTCAATGAAAAACTGCTTAAAGAAACGCAACAGAAGCAGAGCGCCCTTAAAGAGGGGCGCGAGCACCTGCAGAAGAGGCTGCAGCAGAAGGAAACGCATATTACACAAATAGAGTCGGAGATAAAGACCCTGCAGCAGGAGTTGGAGGGGTTGAAGAAGGAGGAGGCAGGGCTTCTGGGGCGGCTTGAGGCGCTGCGGGAAGTTTTAAGCGGCGACAAAGGTGCGGCTGAAGCAGAACGCGTCGCCTGCGCAATAAGGGACGCCGGCTGCAATGCCCGTCTCTTAAAAGAGTTCTTAACGGACGGTGCAGATGCCGCACCTTGCGAGCGAACCATCCTCATCGCCCACAACACCCCTCTTGTAGAAATCCTCAATAAAACCGCGCCTTCCTGCTATCTCCGCTTCCTTCTCTGCGATGAGATAACAAAAGAAGGGGCAGAAAAAGCGCTGGAGCAGGTCTGGAAACACAGAGACAGCACGGCGGAGGTGGTCCGCTGCGGAGGACACAACTCAAAACTGCGCCGTTACGGTCCCATAATTGAATTTATGGGTGAGATGGCGTCTTATGGAGAAAGGCTTTGCGAAACGGGCAGACTGACACAGCAGATACAAGCAATAGGTGACAAAAAGGCGGCGCTGAAGGTGCGTCTGCAGGAAAAACAACTGCAGTGGGAGAAAGAGAAAGCAGATATTGACAATGTTCGCAGGGAACTGCAGGACATAGACAGGCGGTTGCAGGTGACGCAGCGCAAGGTTGACGATGCTGCGGCACGGGGCGACCACTTTCAACAGGAGTTAGAAAGCCTTAAGGCGCAGCGGGAAAGGTTCAAAGAGGAGATAGCGGCGGCAGAAGAGGACGCACACAATGAGCGCAAAGCCACACAAAGAGCAAAGGAGTTGGAGCAACAAATGCGCCAGAAACTGCACTCCCTGACAGAAGCGCTTCAGAGAGCGGAGGAGGAAGTGGGAAGAGCGGCGGCGGAGTGGCGGGAGAGGGAAAGCGAGATGGCGCGTCTGCAGGAACGGCTCGCTTCTCTGACAAAACGGATGGAGGAGTTAAGGGAGGAGATGGGGCGGAGGGAGGAGGAGCGGGCAACGCGCCAGAAACGGCTTGAAGCGGCGCGACTCGCCAAAAAGAACACATCCCTTAAATTGGCACAACTTAAAGCATCCCTTGTTGCCGCCGAGGAACTCCTCGCCGAACTTACCCACAAAAAGCAAGAACAAGAACAGAAAAGCAACACCTTGGCTACCCATCTTGGTCGCCTAACAGAGGAACTGACCCGTCTTGCCAAAGCAAAGGAAGAGTTGCAGAAAGAGAAGATGGATATTGCAACAAAGGTAGCAGAATGCCGCACACAGATAAAGGAGATAGAGAACACCGCAAAAGAAGAAGGACTTTCTCTGTTTGAGGAGGTGGCGGAGTCCAACGATGAACTGTCGGAGAAACTGGACAGAGTTTCGGCTGAATTAGCGAAGTTGGGACCGGTTAATGAGGAAGCGGAAGCGGAACTGGAGGAGGTGGAAGGAAAACTACTCTACCTTGAGGGGCAGAAAGCGGATATAGAGGAAGGGGTTAATAAACTGCGTGAGACGATAGAGCGCCTTGACAGCCAGTTTAAGGAGAGGATGGAGAAGGTGTATGAGACGCTGCGAGAGAATTTCGGGGCGGTATTCAGGCGTCTCTTCGGGGGTGGAAGAGCCGATGTGCGTCTTGTCGGGGAAGATATGTATCAGGCGAGTGTGGAGATAGTGGCAAGTCCTCCTGGGAAGGAGAGTTCAACAATGCGTCTTTTGTCGGGTGGGGAGCGAGCGCTGTGTGCAATAGCCTTTCTTTTCGCACTGCATCAGGCTCGTCCCGCGCCTGTTTGCTTCCTTGACGAGATAGACGCCCCACTTGATGACGCCAACACCAGACGCCTGATGGCGCTCCTACGCGCCCTCTCCACTTCAACCCAGTTCGTCGTCGTGACACACAACAAGATAACGATGGCTGCCGCCGACAGCCTTATCGGCGTCACTATGCGAAAGCCAAACCACTCACAACTCCTCTCCATCCAATTAAGCGATAAAGAAAGCAGCACTGAAACGGCGGTATAGGAGATAGAACAATGGCTGATTGCGCCCACTGCGATGACAAGGCTTGCTATCAGGGTCGTGACTGCTTCGGCATCTCTGAAACCGTGAATCGCTACCGCGGCAGCATCGCCAAAATCCACAACGCCGCCTCATCCATTGAGGCAAACTTCTACTGCCAGAAGACACGCATAGAGGAGGCGGTAGAGTTGGTAAAGATGCTGGATGTTCGGAAAGTGGGTATTGCTTTTTGCATAGGGCTTTCTGAAGAGGCGCGCATTATCGCGGACATTTTCTCAAAGGTGGTGCCGGAAGTGGTGTCTGTTTGCTGCAAATGCGGAGGGATAAGCAAAAAGAGTATGGGGCTGCCGCACATACGCTCCGACCGCTACGAGGCGATATGCAATCCCATAGGACAGGCGCATATACTGAACCGCGCAAGGACGGAGTTGAATTTTGCTGTTGGACTGTGCGTGGGACACGACGCGGTCTTTGCCGCCCACTCCGAGGCGCCGGTCGTAACCCTCATAGCCAAAGACAGGGTCACAGGGCATAACCCTGCCGCCGCGCTTTATGTGCGCTACCTCCGCAGAAAACTACCATAACGCCAATCACGCCTTGACCCCATCCTTTTACGCGGTATAATAAGGAAAACCGCTGTCTGAGGGTGGCAAGTGGAGTTGTCGTGGCTGCGGCGTGCTTTGTCAGGTTTTGTAAAAAGCGGAGAAAAAGGGCTTACACTCCGATTTCGCAACAGCAACGACCGCGACCGATTCTGTGACTGGCTCCTTAAACCGCTCACCAAACCGAACCAACCCTCTGTTGGACTTCCCTTAAAGTCCTGCTATAGATTTGATTCTCTTATAGAGATAGAAGGTATTCGCGTCGCTAAAGGGCTGTGCCTTGGTATTGCCCAATCAGGAAAGACTGTTCTCAACCCAGTCTACATATATGGTCCACCAGGATGCGGAAAAACCCACCTTCTCCAAGCAACCTGCGCAGCCGCCGTTGAAGAAGACAGAAAACCCGTCTACTTGACAGGCGAGGCTTTCCTCAACCTCCTGTCTGAAAGCAGAGGAGCCACATCTGAAGTCACAAAAATTTTACAGGAGTCAGCAGATATCCTTTGCGTGGATGACATCCCTTTTCTTGAAAGCCATCCAAGAAGCAGCGCTGTGCTGGTAGATTTGATACATCGCTTTATTGATATGGAAAAGCCTGTGTTGCTTGCAGGACAGTGGCAACCGGCACGGATAAAACGCGCTATCGCCGCGCTGCACCGTGTCCTCCGTAAAGGAGTCACTCTCCGCATAGATAACCTCAAAGAAACTGAAAAGGATTTTGTAGTGAAAGAACTTGCAAGGCGCCTTTCCTTATCCGACAGTCTCCCTCCTACCAATCAAACCTGCCAAACAGTTGGAGAAGTTCTCTCTGCAATACTGCAAAGAGAAAACGGAAAAGATGTTAAAAGAGCAGACCTTATAAGGACGCTGACGCAAAGGATTGTCACCCTCTTCGGTGAGGATGCTCCTGTGCTTGAGATTTCCTTCTATGCTGTGAGAAAACTGCTCGGCTTAAAGGAGGCAAAAGAAATTGTTTTGAGAGCCGAAGCAGCAAAGGCGCGAGTCCTATCAAGAAAGGCGCGTGCCTTTATAGAAAAAAGCACTCAAGGACAGGAGAAATTCCGCCAACTGCTTCACTTTCTTGAACAACGCTGTAAGTTAGACTAAACTTTTGAACGCGATACTGTAGAATAATAGAAAGCGAAAGAAAATCGCCCAATAGCACCAATTACTACAGAGAAGGTAAAGCAAAATATAAACGCATAACGCCAATAGAGGACTAGATATATAGACAACTATAACCTGTGAGGAGGAAAAAAATGAAGGTTTCTCTAACTGACCTTGAGGAAATAAAGGGAACCATACTAATGGCACTGGAAGGAGCAGCAACAAGAAGTGCCTATCCCGGGTTCGGCAACCTTTTCCTCACCGCAGACAAAGAAAAACAGACTCTTCTACTGCGAACAACCGATGGGGAAATCCAAGTTGAGGCAAACTGCCAGTGTGCTTGCGATGAAACAGGAAAAGCGGTTGTTAGGGTGGAATCGTTTAAGAAGGTCTTTCAAAAGGCAGAGTTCAGCACACTTGCAATTGAAAAGAAAGACGAAAGTCTGCTTCTGAAAACAGACTTCGGTAAGTTCCGTCTCAGGATTTATTCTGAAGAGGAGTTTCCTGAAGAAATAGAGGTCAAAGAAGATATAACTCTGTCGGTTCTTCCTCTGAACCTTCTTGACTGCATCAGGAAAACCCAATACGCAGTCAGCACAGAGCGTTCCCGCTACGCTCTTAATGGTGTCTATGTTAAGGTAAAAGGCAGCGATAGTGTTGAACTGGTAGCGACCGATGGGAGGAGACTGGCTCATACGGTTTGCCCTGTTGAAGAAAGTAAAGGTGAGATGAAGGAAGGAGTTATACTACCGGTTCGCTTTGTTCGCTTCTTGGAACGGGTTTGCTCAATGGAAGGTGAAACGGTGGAGTTGAAACTTGGTTCTACGGCGAGTTGTGTAGTGTGGGAAAAAGGCACGATAATAGGGCGCAATCTTGAAGGGCAGTTTCCCGATTATGAAGCGGTTATTCCCACTGACAACGACAAGGTTGTAGTGGTCTCGCGAACAGCACTGATTCAGGGAATAACGGAAGGTGCACTTTTGAGCGAACGCGAGGCACGGGCGGTTATCCTTGAGATTTCCGAAAATAAGATGCGTCTTTCTTCGCAGTCATATGAGGGTGAGGAAGCAGAACACTACCTTACTGTTGATTATAAAGGTCCTGATATAAAGATTGCCTTTAATCCAGACTATCTGACAGAACCACTTAAGGTCTGTAACAGCGAATATATAAGGTTGTGTTTGCGTGACAAGGAATCGGCAGCGCTTGTTCTTGCCGAAGACGAGCCACACTTTAAGTATGTTTTAATGCCGCTAACGGTGGACTGAGATGGAACACATAGAAAAATACCTGCGTCGGGTTCTTAAACGCCGTCGTCCCCGAGACATAGCGCAGGGTATAGTCTGCGATTTCTTAAGCGAGCAGAACATACACGCCGATGTTACATCATTACGCGCACAGACCCTTTATCTGACCGTTCCAACCCAACAGGAACGCTCCCTGCTGGAAGGTTTCCTTAAGGAGAGGCTTCTTACCGCATTAAGAGAAGGCGGTCTTATGGTTTCGGAGATAAAAGTTCGTGTTCGTAGGAAGGTATAAGATGAGAAGGGATGACTACACAGCGGACAGCATCAAGGTTCTTGAAGGTCTGGAAGGGGTGCGTAGACGACCCGCGATGTACATAGGGGATACCTCCCGAGGCGGGCTTCATCACCTTATTTTTGAGGTCGTGGACAACAGCGTTGATGAGGCGATGGCTGGATACTGCACGGAGATTCTGGTGCGTTTAAGAGAGGACGGTAGCGTTGTTGTGTCGGACAATGGCAGAGGCATACCTGTTGATATCCATAAAGAAACGGGGTTGCCAGCACTTGAAGTGGTGATGACACGACTTCACGCAGGTGGAAAATTTGACCGTAAAGCCTACACGGTGTCAGGAGGTCTGCACGGAGTTGGAGTTTCGGTCGTCAACGCGGTAAGTGAATGGCTTGAGGCGGAAGTCTACACAGGAAAGGATGTGTGGTTTCAGCGTTATGAGAGAGGTAGACCTGTAACGAAGGTGATACGCCGAGGGAAGAGCCGTCGCCGCGGCACAAAAATCGTCTTCAAACCCGACCCACAAATCTTTGAGGAGACCACCTTCTCCTTTGACCTTGTCGCAAGAAGAATGCGCGAGATAGCGTTCCTCAATCCTCAACTTACCATAACAGTGGTGCAGGATGACCCACCCAAAAAGGAGGTATACCACTACAGCGGCGGTTTGGTGGACTTTGTGAAGTATCTCAACACAGGCAAGCAGGTGCTCCATAAAGATGTGATACACATATCGGGCGGTCAAGGCGATGTGCGCATTGAGTTGGCGCTTCAATACCACGATGGTTTTACCGAAACTATTGACTCCTTCGTCAACACCATAAACACCATAGAAGGCGGAACCCATGTATCGGGCTTCAGAGCGGGTCTTACACGCACGCTTAACCGCTATATGCGCAAAGAAGGAATGTTCAAGAAAGAAAAGTCCTTAAGCGGGGAGGATTTTCGTGAAGGACTGACGGCGGTGCTGGCTGTCTGGATGCCAGACCCACAGTTTGAGAGCCAGACAAAAATAAAACTGGGGAACCGTGACATTCAAGGGCTCGTGGAGTCGGTCGTTTCTGAAAAATTGATGGAGTATCTTGAGGAGCACCCCGCCACGGCAAAGGTGATAGCGCAGAAAGCGTTGATGACAGCACGGGCACGGGAGGCTGCAAGAAAAGCACGCGAACTGGTCACCCGCAAAGAAGCGCTTTTCTCAGGTAACCTCCCTGCTAAACTCGCCGACTGTTCAAGCCGCGACCGCGAAGCGACCGAACTCTTCCTCGTTGAGGGCGAGTCGGCAGGGGGAACGGCGAAGATGGGACGCGACCGCCGCTTCCAAGCCATCCTTCCCCTCCGCGGCAAGATTCTCAATGTGGAAAAAGCACGGCTTGACCGTGTCCTCGCCCACGATGAGATTCGCACCATAATTCAGGCGCTCGGAACTGGCATCGGGCGTGAAGATTTTGACATCTCCCGCCTCCGTTACAGCAAAATCATCCTTATGACTGATGCCGATGTTGACGGCAGCCATATCAGAACCCTGCTCCTCACCTTCTTCTACCGTCACCTCATTGACCTCGTCAAGGAAGGACATGTCTTCATTGCTCAGCCCCCGCTCTACCGCATAAAACGCGGCAAGAAGGAGGCTTACCTTCACTCCGATGAGGAAATGAAGAAGATGCTCGTCTCCTTGGGTGCCGATGAGGTCAGTATAAAGCGACTGTCTGATGGTTCTGTCTTCTCCGGGCGAAAACTGAACAAGATACTGAATATTATAGCGGAACTGGAGCGATTTGAGCGCCCACTGCGCCGCCTTGGTTTGACCCTACAGGACTACATCGCCAAATGGGACGAGCAGCGTAAACGCATCCCCAAATACTGGGCACGCGTAAGGGGCGGAGAGCCGCATCTTCTCTATGACGCAGAACAACTTGACGCCATAAGAGATGAAGTTGCGCAGCAACTCGGGCGCGATGTGGAAGTCGCTTCCCTTGATGATGTTCCACCCGACGCCCAATTAGACATCATCTATCAGGAGATACACGAATCTGGCGAAATCGCCGCAAGACTGACTGACCTGGCAAAACAGAATGTCGCTCCCGCTGAAATCTTCCCCGATATGGAGGAGACGGAACGCTTTGAGGTAACCTCAAAAAAGGAAACCAGACGGGTTCCCTCCTTTATGGATGTTTTTGAATTTGTGCGGGAGGTGGGAACGCGGGGTGTTGACATCCAGCGCTATAAAGGACTGGGTGAGATGAACGCGGAGCAGTTGTGGGAGACGACAATGAACCCAGAAACAAGGACGCTGCTGCGAGTGCGGGTGGAAGACGCAGCAGAAGCCGACAGAATCTTCACGATACTGATGGGACCTGG
>CAZPBO010000030.1:16926-26274 GCA_964584815.1 uncultured Planctomycetota bacterium | reverse complement strand
GTCAAGAGCATTGACAAAGCGGCATAAGACGACGAACACGGGTTGTGAGTTGAGGATGTAGGTTATTTGTCTGATGTTTTAAGGCGTTTTTTGAGGAGGTCAATCAAGCGCACATTGAGGATGAAATCACGCACTTTTTGTCGCAGGCTTTGCCGACAGTTGGGGTTCTCGTCAGGTGGCTGGGGGTCTTCAAGGTCCAGTTTTTTGGCGAGTTCCTTTTTGCTCAACTCAAAATCCACATCAGGCATTTTGCGCGCTTTTTGGAATATGCGCAGAACGCGTTTTACTTCATCATTTGGGTTGATTTTGAGGATTTTTGCTTTGTGGCGCGCCATTGGTGCTATCTCTTTTGCGAACCATTCTTTGAACTCTTTATCAATCATTTGCCGCGCCGTTTCCAGCAGCCCCAACTCAAAACTCGGTCTTTTTGCCTGCCCTGCTCTGATGGGGTCGTTGAGGTTACGGGGCGGTAGGTGGCACGGCACAAAGCCGCGAATCACTTCTTTCTGAGCGTCGGTCAGGCATTTGATGACCTTATCAACAAGCCGTTTTATGGCGCCGTCAGCGTGGTCTCTTTTCTGCTCAAGACGCAGAAAAACTTTTTCTGTGGAAAGGAAAAGGGAGACTGTTTCTTTTGTGAGGCGTCCGCCTTTTTCCAGTCTCTCCTTGACGGCGATATAACCTTTAATGACGCGGCGCCACTCCGCCACGCCCAGAAGACGCTCCTTCTCCCGCAAACATTCAAGAATCGTCCGCATCTGCTCATCAGATAGGTTCAACCCGTTCACAAGATTTACGCTTACCAAATAGCCCATCACCTGATGCGTCAGAAACTCACAGGTATGACTGCTTCTTAAAAGAAAATCCATATCGGACTTTGTTATATTGCCTCCAAGGGCTTTGTCGTTTTGTGCTGTCCGATTTCCGCCTTCCGGGTCGCCTGCCAGAAGCAGAAAACCCGCAACCGCCACAACAATAACTGCCGCCACAGACAACCTGGCCACGGAAACCCTCCTATGACTTTGCTTTGCCTTATAACTTAAACGGAGAAATGGTGACAGAAAATTTTAGTCATTGCTGTGGTTGCACAGAGGAGGAAGGTGTTTGAAGAGAACGGCTTTTGAGGAAGCGTTTTATGAGGAGGTATGTAGGGAAGAGGAGTGCGAGGATGGCGATAAGGATGACGCTGATAAGGAGGTTGGCGGTGAGGTCAGCGAGTATTGCGAGCCAGAATCCGAGGAGTGTGGCGGCGGATGCGGCAAGTGATGAGATGAGAACAGCGGTTTTGAGTGTGCGGGAGGCGGTCAGACCTATAAGCGGTGCCACAATCAGATATGCGAAGACTAATACGCTGCCGACACTGCGCGCAGCAACAGCCACCACCACAGCCAGTGCAAGAAAATAGAGACCATCCCAGACGAAGATGCGCACACCGCGCGACCGCGCAAAGTCACGGTCAACCCCCACTACCACCAATCCCCGCAGACAAAGTGACACAAAAAGTAACGCCACAACCCCCACCGCCACCACTGTCAACGCCTCACCATAGCCCATCAGGGTCAGGTCACCGTAGAAAATCTTTGTGACATCGTGGAGGTGGAATGCGGAGTGTGCGACGATGAGCGGTGCGGCGGCGGAAGCGGCGACGAACAACACCCCTAAAACGGCATCTCTGCCGAACCGCTGGGAAAGTTTCTGAGAAGCAAGAAGTGCGACGATGAGGAGCGAGAGGGCGGCTGCGCCCCAGAAAGGCGCAACTCCCACTGCCAATGCCAGCGCTACCCCAAACGCTGCCCCCTGCGCCAATGCTATCCCCACAAAGACCACCCGCCGCAGGATGACAAACACCCCCAACGCCGCACAACCCGCACCCACCACCATCGCGCTCAACACCTGCCACCAGAACATATCCCACATCATATTCCAAGCATCAGACATCGCTTTTCTCCGTAACGACACCACGGTGAAGGCGCAGCACCGAATCGGCGTTTAGGGCTACCGTCTGCTGCGGGCTGACAAAGAGGATGCCGACCCCGTCGTCCCGCAGGGATTTGAGGATAGTGAAAAGTTCGCGCTCGGAGTCGGCATCCAGTTCAGCGTTCGGCTCATCAAGGACAAGGAGCGGTGGGTGGGATATGAGGGCGCGGGCAATCATCGCCTTCCTCAGCGTTCCGCCGGACAGTTGGCTCAATGTTTTGTCGGCGTGTTCTGAAAGTCCAAGCCGTGCCAGCATATCCTCCAAGTCGTCGCTGCGCAGGCGGCGGAGAAGCCCCGCCGCAGGGTAAAGTCCTGTAAGGACGAACTGTCGCAGCGTGATAGGGAACATAGTTTCCACCGCTTTGTGTTGTGGGACATAACCGACGGCGGCGTGGCGGACGATTTCGCCGCGCATTGGTGTCAGAAGTCCCGCTATGGTTTTGGCGATGGTGGTTTTGCCCGCGCCGTTTGGTCCTACAAGCGCCACAATCTGACCTGCAGAAACAGAGAAGGAGACCCCCCGCACAACCGCCTCACCGCCGTAGCCCACCCACAAATCGCGCACCTCAAGCAGAATCCTGCTCATTTTTGGCTCCACACATCAAGAAGTAGCGATATGATGCGGTCAAAGAGGCTGATGTAATCTTTCGCTTTGGGGTCACCGCCTACGGAGGAAGGAGCCACAACGACTTTTGCGCCGATGCGTTTTGAGACGAATTCAGCCGCGCGGGTGGAGTAAAACGGCGCCACAATGATTGCCTTAACCCCCGCCGCCTTCGCCTGCTTCACCACCTCCGCCAAGTGTCTGGGACTGGGCGGAATTCCCGGCTTTGGCTCAAGTTCGCATATCACTTTCAAGCCGAAACGATGCGCAAAGTAGGACCAGGTCCTGTGGTATGAAACAAGCGGTTTGCCGCGGTGGGGCAGCATCTTTTTGTGCCATCCGCCGAGGATGTCAATCAGTTTCCTGCCTTTGTAGGACTTTTTGCGGAGGAAGGGGATGAGTCTGTCGGCGGCGTCCAAACGCGCCAGCACCTCACCACCCAGCAACTTCACCAACTCCTTGCCGTAAAGCGCCTCCCATACTTTGCGCTTAAAAGCAGCGAGGTTCTTCTTGTAGTCGTGGGCGTGTTGGGGGTCAATGCGCTGCAGTCCTTCGGCGATGTTTTCGGCAATCTTTATGCCGTTGAGCGGGTCAAGCCAGATGTGTGGGTTACCTTGCGGATGAACACCACCTTCAGCGCGTGTTAGGACCTTTGGCACCTCAAGTGTGGGGACGCCGTCAGAGGCGCGCACAAAACCGGGCTGTCCCTCAAGAACGCGTGGATTGCCCGCGCTTTCAAGCACACGCTCCGCCCATAACTCCAATTCAAGTCCAACCTCAACAAACATATCCGCCTTGTTGACCTGCGCCATAAGACTGGGCTTCGGAACAGCGGTATGGGCGTCCTCCTTGCCGCTCAAAAGCGATTTGGCAGAAACCCTTTCTCCGCCTATCTCCTCCGTTATCGCCGCCAAGTCAGGCAGTGTCGTCACCACAAGAAGTTTCTGCGCACAAAGCGCAATACCAGAAACAAACACCGCCAATATCAGAAACACCCTACGCATATCCGGCTCCTCCAAAACTATCTTGGAACCCAATAAGGCTCTGCAGGATGGGCGCCAAAAACCCAAACGACCTGCAGAAAGACGGAGTTGTTGTTACCTGTATGTCTGCCTGCGGCGTCAAACTGCTCGCTATGCTGAAAACCCAGACGAAAGCGAAGAAATTCCGATGTCTGGTATGTGACAGCGAAAGCGGCAGCCCAGAAACGGGCTTCGTCGTCGTTGGGATACTCGCTCAACTCATAACGCAACGCGAAATAGATAGAGCGGCTGAAACGAGCGACGAGCATAACAAAGCCGCCGTTTGGGTGGGTGTTGAGGGATGTGGCGCCGCGTTCAATGTCGGCGTGGAGATACTCAATTTGCAGAAACATGGAGCGGTAGATGCCGCGTTCTGGGGGGCGCCACGAAAAGATGAAGTCAAGCCCCCCAACGCGTGTCTGATGCTCACCTTGAGGGTCGTTATAGCCGAAAAGCCCATTGGCGCCGAACTGAAGCCAACAACTGCTGCCGACCTCAAGTGGAAGTCGTGCGCGCAGGGTATACGCCAAATCATCAGAACCCTTACCTGCAAGCAGAACAGGGTTCTCACCGTTTGCGACCTCAAGCCGCAACGCTGCACCGCTCCCCAGAACAAGCCACTCCAACGCACCGCCCTGAAAAACCAGCCCTTCTTCGCCGAAAAAGGTCTCAGCAAAGAGCGGTCGTGTCGGATGAGGCAGGTCGTGTAGATGAAGGCGGTTTATCATTCCAAAATGGCTTCGGAAACGCCCAAGATAAAGCCCCATTCCAGCGGGCAGACGCAGCAGATGGAGATACGCCTCCTCAATATGGATGTGCCCGTGACCTGGTGCGTGTTCGTGATAGCCTACAACGGCAAAGGCTTTGGCGAAGGGGTCAACATCGGCTTTGAAGTTGACCTCAAAGCCACGCAGGGAAAACCTGTCGCCCACCTCGTCGCCGTTGTGATAGACATCAGGGTCGTCAAGGCGACCAAGGAGGTCGGTGACGACGAAGATGGCGGGGTTAAAGGCGTTGGCGCGTTGCTGGGTCAGGGTAGGTGCCAAACGGGGTTTCTGCGCCTCCGCCTCCGCCGCCTCCGCTTTCGCTTCCTCCAGCAACTTCCTCAACTCCTCGTCCTGCCCCCATAACGCCGACGCCACAAGCACACAGAAAATCCCGAACAATATCCTCATACCATACTCCTCCTAACATTATGAAAAGCAAGAAGTTGGAAGAAATGAGACAATGTAGGTGAGTTAGATGACAGGCGGCGCCCGCTGATAGAAAAGTCCAACATTCTCCTGAAACGGCACAAGCAGGTGGACAGGCGCCGTTCGCGCTGCCGCAAGCGGGTTGTCAGAAGAAAAATGCGGCGGCATAACAGCGCTGATGCCCACCACCATCACCGCAATGAATATGGGGCATTTGTCGTCACAACGGCAACGATTCGGAGCAGGTGGGGAAAAACTGTCATCGGATGAAGACGATTTGTGGCGGCAGGCAACGCCTCTGTCAGGCGTGTGCGCGACAATGATATGAACCCATTGCTCCAACACCGCTGTCTCATAAAGCAGCAGAATAAGGAGCAACAGATATCTGCTCATCGCCGTCCCCCTGTCAGGATAAATTATACTCCGCGGTGGAAACCATCATACAGGAAAAATCGGGGAAGACCGAAAACGCAGCATATGCCATCCCACAAAACACGCCCAAAAAGAGGCGTGACATCAGGATGGGGTGCGTGTAAAATATCTATAAGGAGATATGAAGATGCGGATAGCGTTCTCCTTCACAATGGTGTGCGGAATTGTGCTGCCGCTTGTGGCGCAGAATACCCCGCAAGAGAAGGCAAAAAGGCGAATCAAAGCGCTGTTTGAACAACTGAAAAGTGAGGATTGGCTGAAGCGCAAAGATGCAATTGAGCAACTTGCAAAAGAAGCGGAGAAGCATCCGGGTTTGGTTGAGAAGGAAGTAGACAGGTGGTATAGAGGGGCGGATGTGGCGTTGAAGGAGGAGTTGAACAAACTATGTAAGCGTATAGGGTATCTGGCGTGGGGGGTGCTGGATGTGTTGATGCGTAGGATATTCGGGGCGGATGGGAAAGATTCAGCGCAGGCGCAGCAGGAGTTGTTCTGCAAATGGTTCGGCGCAGGTGTGGGGAAATCTTATGCGTGGAAAGCAGGACTCAACTCCATACGCCGATGGCTCAAAAAAGCAAGATTGGAAAAACCCGCCCTCACTTATGCACCGCACATATTGCATCTTGGACAGAAGCAGAAAGTTGTGATGAAATTGCGGGCAAACGGGCAGTTCCTTGCGCCACGAGGCACTGAACTTGAAGCGAATGCCGCCAATTACAGGCTGCTTGGTCTGCGATGCAGTGGGAGCATAAATTGCGGTCTTCTGGGATCAGCAGGGGTGGTAATCGGAGAATCTGGGGAATTCTCGCCGCCACCGTTTGTGCTTGTCCGCAACAACGCCAGTTTCTCTCTCCCACTTCCTCGCACGCCAGCAGTTCCGTTGACCTTGACCCTTCTGCTGAACTACTCATCGTGGTCACCACTGAAGGACAATTACAAAGTGGATGAGAGTCTGCAGAACGCAGAAATAGATGTGAGACAGGCTCAACTCAAGGCGGTGGAACTGGTTCTGCTGCCGCCGGATGAAGGGTATAAACCGCATAAAGTGAAAGGTGTGACTCTGCGGCTTGAAGCGCCGGATGAGGTTGAGGCGGGGAAGGATTTTGAAGCGCGCCTTGTGGTGGCAAACCTGCCAAAAGCGCTGAAAAAGGAACTGCGGGCGATGGAGGAGTGGAGGGCGGCGGCGTGGTGCGTCGCTGCCAGCGCAAACAGACTCCTTGCCGAAAAGAACGATACAACCGCCGATGAAAAGAGCGGCAACCTCATCTTCCGCTTCCGCATCACCCTTAAGGAAAAGGGAACATACAAACTCTACAGCGGAGTGACCTGGCATACCGAAGATTGGGAGAAGGTATATATGTCGGCGCCGATGGTGAAAGTGCGCGTTCGTCCCCCTGCCCTGCCACGGAAGAAGAGAAAGTAGCCTAACTCGCGTCATTTACCGCTGAAATTGGGACGCCTACGCTCCAGCACCGATGACAATCCTTCCAGTGCATCATCTGTAGAAAATATTTCCTTAAGGTATTTCAAGTCAAGTTTGAGGGCTTCGGGAAGCGGCAGTTTTGCGCCTTCGTCCATAATCTTTGCGGCGAGTTTAACGGCAAGCGGCGCCTTTCTGGAAACAATTGCGGCAACTTTGCGGGCGGTCTCGCTGTCACCAGGCGGTGTGCCCTCAAGCAGCGCGGCAACACCCTTTTCGTCAAACAGCGCTTCTATCTCCGCCCATTTTTGTGGCAGTTGTCCCACCCGCTCTGCGCGAGGTTTCTCCTTCGTCTTCGCATCACGGGAAAGCGCTATTTCGGCAGCCTTATCCAGCAGGTCTGCAGGGTCAACCACATAGTCCACAAGCCCGATTGTCTCTGCATCTGATGCGGAAAGCATACCGCCTGTGAAGACGAGCCATCTGGCAAGGTTTAAGCCGAGGCGACGGGTTGCGCGGTGCATCCCGCCGAGTCCTGGATAGATGCCGATACCGGTTTCAGGCAGTCCGAGCGTGGAGCGATGGGTGGCGATGATGGTGTGGCAGGCAAGGGCGGTTTCAAGTCCTCCACCGAGGGCGAAACCGTCAACGGCGGCGACGAAGCGCTTTGGTGCCGTTTCAATGCGTGAAAGGAGCGCGTGACCCCGCTCCGTTAGGGCGTAAATCGCCGCGAAGTTATCGGACTTTATGTTGTCAACAAAGAAGTTGATGTCGGCGCCGGCGATGAAGGCTTTGCCGCCTGTGCCGTAGATGACGACCGCTTGGGCGTTGTCGTCAGCCAAGGCGCGTTCTACTGCCGCCTCAAACTGCCCTATCACCTCCTCGTTCAACGCGTTCATCGCCTCAGGTCTACTGAAAGCGATAAAGCCCACCTCCCCGCGACGCTCATACTCAACATAGCGCATCTCCCAGAGGCGGTAATGGAGATAGCGCTCGGTTATGGATTGCGGAATGGCTAACCCATAGCGGCGATGCACATCAAAGACCAACCAGTAGGAGTCGGATATGCCGCGCTCATTCATCATCTCAAAGGGACCCATACGCCAGCGTAGTCCCACACGCGCACCGATGTCTATATCGCGGATTGTGGCAACGCCTTCATCCAGCATCTTGCTCACAACATAGAAGACTACCGCCAAAAGACGGCGTGAGACCGCATCAAACTTGCCTTCCTCCACCTCACCGGAAAGGTCCCAATTCTGCTTTGCCTCAAACTGCTTTTTGAGGGCATCTGACGGCGCGTAAAACTCTCCCAGTTTTTCGGCAAGTGAGCAGCAGGAATGATAGGCAATAGGGATGCCTGTGACATTCATAAGTTGAAAGGGACCCATTCCGATGCCGAAGGTCTGCATTGCGGCGGCGTCAATGGTGGCGGCGTTTGCGACACCTTCCTGCATAATGCGGGTCGCCTCGTTGAGCCAGGGAACAAAGAAACGGTTGACGGCAAAGCCTGGCGCATCTTTGACAGTGATATGCGTTTTGGCGTGGAGTGCGGCAAACTTTTCAGCAGCAGCAAGGACATCAGAAGCGGTCTGCTCTGTGGGAATGACCTCAAGAAGGCGGTTCTTGGCTGGGTGGTAGAAATAGTGGAGTCCGATGAAGCGCTGAGGACGATTTGTGGCAGAAGCGAGGTCAGAGACAAGCAGACTGGATGTGTTGGTGGCGAAAATGGAGTCGGGCTTGCAAATCTGGTCAAGTTCAGCAAAAAGACTGCGTTTGACATCAATGTCCTCAAAGACGGCTTCAATGACGATGTCACAGTCAGCAAGGCTCTTTTTGTCGGTGGTAGGCTTTATGCGTGCAAGAATCTGCTCCACCTGCTGCGGGGTGAAAATCTTGCGTTCAACCGCCTCTTTCAGCATCGCCTTTATGCGCTCAAGTCCCTTTTGCACCAACTCATCCGTAACATCAACAAGCACCACCTCAAAACCCTCCTGGGCTATTTTTTGAGCAATGCCTGACCCCATTGTTCCGGCACCCACAACTCCAACACGAACAATGCCCATCTCCAACCCTCCACTTTAGGAACAGTTGGAAAGTTTATGAGCAGACGCCACAGGCTTCAAGCAGGACACGGCTTTTTGAATAGGGATAGTCTTTTTACTTGACAGTCAAGTCACATCTTTGTAATTTTCCTCTATCCCTTTGTGAGGAGAGGTAAATGAATAATGAAGAGGTGAGCCAGGTAGGTGAGTATAAGATAGAGAGGAAGTTGGCAAGCGGTATAGCCAGTGAACTTTATCTTGCGAAAGTGGAGAATGTGTTTAGGGTAATAAAGGTTCTGAAGCATGAGGTGGCGAAGAAATTGGATGAGGCGGCGCGTTTTGAGGACGAGATAGTTCACGACAACATTGTGCGATATGAGGCGATAAAGTTTGACCCACATTATCAGTTCTTCTTCGTAACGCACTATTATCCGAATCGTCCGTTCGGACCGCGTGTCTTCAGCACGATATCATTCAACGAGACGATAGACCTGTTCCTGAAGGTAGCGGAAGCGCTGCGTTATGTCCACTCTTTTGGAACGATACACGGTAACTTAAAACCGAGTAACATTCTGCTTGTGCGGGTCAACGCGCATTATGAGGTGATGCTAAACGATTTCGGCATAGCCTACATCTACAACGAGGAGCATTTCAGAGG
>CAZPBO010000030.1:10768-16826 GCA_964584815.1 uncultured Planctomycetota bacterium | reverse complement strand
TGATGCTAAACGATTTCGGCATAGCCTACATCTACAACGAGGAGCATTTCAGAGGGACAGTTTTGCAGAAGACATTCGGCTATATGGCACCTGAGTTAGCAACCTACTGGGTAGGAGAGAAGGATGCAACATCTCTTCCCGAAAGCGCCTCTCCCGCCGCTGACATTTACAGTTTTGGTGTGTGTCTGATAGAAGCGTTGACAGGTAAATTCCTCTTTGAGGAGGAAGAAACGCGCGATTTCAGAACGCTTATGTCAGCAAAGGAGCGGAAGCGTATCCGCCTGACGGCTGTCAACTCTCCTTACGGGGTCACCAAAATCCGTGAACTGAACGATATCCTAACCCGCTGCATAGCCTATGACCCGGCAGACCGCCCCACCGATATGGATGAGGTCATAGAAGCCCTTAAAGAGTGCAAAACAGAGGTTTTGGAGGTATAAATAATGCGTGAAAAGACAAGGTTCATCCAAATGGCTGACACCCTCAACCTTGAGGGCGAGATGAAGTCATTGCACGAAGTGTTAAGCAAACTCTACGATATGGTAGTTACCGACCACAGGGATGAGATAATCTGCACAGGTTTCACCAACTTTATGAACACATCTCCAAAAGCGCGGTTGGATGAGGTCGCTAAGAAACTCCGCCGTCAGGTCTACAATGTGGGATTTGCGGGAATATTCTCGGTGGGCAAATCTACGCTTATCAACGCGCTGCTTGACGAGCCGGAGTTCCTACCAGAAGCGCTTGAGCCCTGCACAATGTCCATAACGCTGATAGGTAATCCCGACCCCGGAACGCCTGAGCGCGTAGAGGTGAAGTATTACACCAAGGAGCAGGCGCTGCGAAATATTTTTGACAACTTTCGCTACCGCGATGTGGCGGCAAAGGTGAAAGAGCAGGTGTTGCAATCCTTCAGCGCAGAAACAGCCGAAAACGCCATAAAAGAGATGATTCGCGACCTGAAAGAGAATCAAGGCGAGTATCAGAACGCCCTCCAGCGGGCGGAGGAATTGGAGGAATTTCTGGAGTATCTGCACAACGCCGATGTCTCGCGCCGTCTCGGAACGGTCTGGGTAGACAACATTGAGAACGCCTCCACCTACCTGACAAGGGATAAGAACCTAAAAGGCATGGGGCACCTTCTTTTAATTGAGCAGGTGACGGTCTTCAAGGACAACCCACTGTTCACAAGACACGGAGTGCGGATAATAGACCTTCCCGGAACCGACGATGTCAACGAACGCCAGAGACAACTGACCTATCAGTATTTGAGCGAGGCGGACGCGGTGGTCTTGATGATTCAACCACGCGGGTTTGAAGCAGAAGCCGTGCGGATAAGGGATGAGTTGAGCCGCTACAACAAAGAAGTGCGCGATAAGATGTTCACCGTCATAAATATGTTTGACCTGCTGACAGCAGAACAGTTGGAACCCGAAGCCTTCAAACGCTGGGCAAGAGAAATAGTCAACACCATGGTAGGACATTTGGGACTTGACATAGAGAAGTTCTACCTGACAAGCGCTTTGTATTACAAACTGCTGCTGAAGGAGCGCCAGGGCGCACTGACACCTGAAGAAAGGGAGCAACTTGAGCGTATGCGCGCCGATATGAACAACAAACTGGAAGCGGTGAGCCACAAACCGCTGGAGCCGATGTGGCAAACACGCGTGCGCAACTGCTTCACCGACGGCGGTGTTCCCGCCCTGCGGCAGGCTCTTATGAACTACCTTGAAAAAGATATCCGCATCGCACGCCTAAAAGAGGTCTACTTCTTCCTCAAAGATGTCTACGACGCCTTCAAATTGATGCTTGAACCTGAATTCAGCCGCATTGAGGACTTCATCTCATCCGCCCGCGATAGAAGAATGATGATTCACGAGTTCATGGAGAAATTCCGCGACATATTCTACAACGCCATAAGCCCAATATCGGACGAGTTGAAGAATGTGATGACACGCACTATAACCAAGATTGGCGAAAAGTTCGTTCCGGGAGTGGCACGGTTCATAGACGGTATGGCGGTGGCGCGGATTAAGATGCAACTGGCGGACGAAATGGGTGGGCAACCCTCCGCCTTTGACATAAAGGTTCGGATGATAAGGACTTGCCAACGCCAGTTGCCGAAGATTTTCGTTGATGTGATGGAAGAGCATACCGCAAAACTGCTGGTGCAGCAGGTGCGGGAAATGCTGGAGAAGACGCCCATAGGAGAAGTCTTCAAATACATGAGCAGGGGAATGGATAAGAACTATCTTGAGATGTGGGAGAAGGCGCTGAAGCAGTTTGAGGAAGATGTGAGGCGTCTGACAAGGATGCGGGCGATGGAAGAGATGTGGAAACTGCAAGCCAAACAGATAAAGCCCGCCCCCGGTGGTGAGGAGTTTGACCGCGCCGAACAGAAGAAGTTCAAAGAGCAACTGAAACAGGTCTTCGTCAGTGCCTTCGGACAGCACAGCGAGAACCTAAAAGATGTGATATGGCGCTATCAGGACACATCTCTGCGCGAGTTCGTTAAGGCGTTTGAGAACATCGTTGAAGAACTGGAACAAGATGTGACACTGGAGCAGGACAAGGTCTCCCTGCCGATGAATCTCGTGACAGGCGAGGCGGAAAAACAAGAGCGCGAATACAAAATCTTCGGTTACTGGCAACTGTTTGAAACCGCCAAGAAGCATTACGATAAGGTAGAAAAGCAGTTTGAAGAGTTTATGAGTGAAAAATAAAAAAGCGTGTTTGAGAATTGGAGGGTAGAATATGTCAATAAAGGCAACTCCGATAGTGGTGAAGAGGATAGTCAGAGGTAAAGAGACGCTGAGCCGACTCTTCTTCCTGCAGAACACTGACGAGGAGCAAATATCACTGACAGTAAAGGATGTAGACAAACCTGCGTGGATAAACATTGATGGAGTATATCAAGGGGCGTTTTTGTCGGTGCCTGGGGCAAAACCCGGGCGTCCGGGTAAGCAGCGTCTCATCGCTTCAATAGACGCCACGCATCCCCACTTCCCTCACAAAAACTATGAAGGTGCCCTAACGATTGTCTTCACCGACGCAAACGGTGAAGAGGTCAAAGTTGACCTGCCCGTGATAATTGAGGAGATAGTTGAGGAGATGCCGCTGTTTTTGGGAACATTCTCCCTTGACTTCGGCACAACAAACTCCTGTTACGCTTACAAACACAAAGTTCCAAGCAAGGGATTAGCGTTTGACCGCGCTGTTGCCTCACCCGAGATGCCCTCTCTCATCTTCTTTGAGAATGTTGAAAACCAGGTCAACCCTGAATATCGCATCGGCACGGAAGCCGCTCACCTTATGCGCGAACACTCCTCTATGGTCAACTCCTACTTCATAAGTGTTAAACGGCTTCTTGGAGAGGATGTCCGTTTTGTGGTGGTTGACCGTTACGCCAATCTAAGACGCTGGCATGTGGAGGAGATAGCCGCGCTTATTATTCGCTCCCTTATTCAGAAGGCTCAGGACACAATAGGCGAGCGCGTAACACGGGTTGTGGCTACATATCCCACACTCTTCAGTCTGGACAGGAAGGAGGCGATACGGCGTTCCTTTATGCTGGCGTTGCGGAATCTGGGAGTGCAGAATGTGACGGACAAATCGGTTGTGATGGATGTGGACGAGACAAGCGCTGCTGCTTTCAACCATGTCTACTCCCGAATGCTGCAGGAGTTCCGCATCAACCCCGCACTTGAGAAGCGGGAGGAGCAGTTGCTGGTATTTGACTTCGGCGGTGGAACAATAGATATATGTCTTGTTGACGCGAAAATAACACGGGAGTCAGGCGGCGAGCGTCGTATCAGAATTCAGACCGAACTCAAAGGGCTTTCAGGCGAAGCCTTCTACGGCGGTGACAATGTCACACTTGAGGTCTTCCGCATCCTCAAAAAACGGCTCGCAATAAAGGTGGCACAAGAGCACAAACATCTGCTTGAAGAACCCACCGTCAAAAAGGAGGAAGAGGAAGAAGGCTTCGGCTTCAAGATGGAGTGGGGCACAGGCAAAAAGAAAGGCACAGAGGAGGAATCGGCAAAGTCAATCTTTGACCTCGGCGAAGAGGAGGAAGAAGAGGAAGCGGTGCAGGTCGTTCGCCTTGAGGGTGAAGGGCTTGACCAGATAGTCAACCGCGCAGAACTTTCGGTATGGAAGGACGCCGTCAAAACGGTCCTTGACTATCAGGATGTGATTGAAAAGACGATTGAAACAACAAAACCGCTCCTTGATTTCGTGATAGAGAAGGAGAAAGCAGACGGCACCTATGTTGACGACCGTCAGAGTAAGGACATTGCCCAAAAGATTGAGGACGCAATTGAGACGCTTGTGCCAACAAAATGGGCAAAGTACGAAGGCAGAGACGAGGAGATGATGCTGACGGCGCGGATGATATTCTACGAACTCTGGCACGAGGCGGACCGTCTTAAAATCAACTTGAGCAAGACAAGAGCGGAGAAACGCAACATCCAGTCAACGCTTACCCGTCTGGCAAAATACACAGGCTCCATTCCGCGTCCTCCGGACTGGGGCAAAAAAGAGGAAGAAGAGGAAGAAAGCGACTTCACATTTGGTGAAGAGGAAAAAGAAGAGAAGGTAGAAGAACCTGTTCTTTCCGAGTTGACGATTGACCCTGTCAAATTCACCGAGGTTTATATCTTAATGAAGGAGATGAACATCCACATAGAGGAGCCGATAGTTGCGGCGATAAAGAAAGCCCACACTCTCTGGAAGAAACAGCACGAGAAACTGACGGCGGAAAGCGGTTTGATTGTGGTTGGTGGAGAGGAGACAGAGCAAGCCAAGCCGTTGAAAGTGGTGCTTGCAGGCAATTCAAGCAACCTGCCCATTGTGCAGGAGAAGATTCGCGAAATATTCAAGGAGGTATCGGAAGAAGACATTGTGATAGACGCAAAGGAGTTGAAGACAGCAGTAGCGATAGGTGCCTGCGA
Organism: uncultured Planctomycetota bacterium; assembly: GCA_964584815.1. Taxonomy (GTDB): domain Bacteria; phylum Planctomycetota; class SKW154; order SKW154; family SKW154; genus CAZPBO01. The sequence continues at coordinate 11,871 of CAZPBO010000030.1, read as the reverse complement.
GGAGTATGTGCTGCGCACCACCTTCGGCGAAGAAGGCGCCATATCCTACTCTGCAACAGGCTTCCTGACACGCGTTCCCTATTCTATCGGTTTTCTGGACAAGCAGTTGGAGTTGCTTGACCCAGTAAAGTTCCCCAACGGTTTCTACACGATATTTGAGCGCGGAACGGAGATAAAGATTCCCGAAAACGGTGGCGGTGCCGAAGACTACACACACAAAGATGTCTCTGAAAAAGATGTCTTCCTCATCCACAAAGATATGGAGCAGTTGGTCGTCTTTGCTGACTACCACGACGGCTCCCCACCCAAATATCTCGGCTTTATTGACTTCACCCAGCCAGAGGACCGTTTCCCCAACTGGGAACCGCCTGAACACGCAAAGGACAAACTCATTATAAGGTTCCAGTTGCTGGAAAACCGTGAACTGCGTGCCATAAACCTTCAGACAGGCGAAATTTTCGCATTTGCACCACACAAGGAGAAATGGGATGAGCGCTATCCCTTCAGCGGTTTCCACTAATCGGAGAAAGATATGGAAGAGTTAGAGAAACTGCTTGCGCAAATAGAGACACATCTTAAGGAGGTAACCCGGCTTTTCTCCATACTGCGGGAGAAAGTTCACAATTTGGAGACCACGACAGCAGTTCCCTCCTTGGCGCAATCTTCAACGGAAGCGCCTGCGGAAACACCTACCGATGAGACGCTCATAGTGGTGGAGGAGAAAGCGTCTCAGACAGAAGAAGTGGAAGCAGAACGGGAAGAGGAGGTGGACAGGAGTCAACTGCTTTTACCCATTTTTGAGTTGGCGAAGGAGACACCGGGGCTTTTTGGGCAGAAAGAAACAAAGGAGTTGTCTCGTGCGGTTCAGAAGGAATGGACAGAAAGTGATGAGGACGCACTTGAGTATGCGAAGGTGGTATGGCTCTGTGCTGCCACAAGGTGCCGTTTCGCGCTCGCTTCTTCCCAACCTCTTCAGCGGCTGGAGGAGTTGTTATCCTCTGCCGAATCGGCACTCGCCAAAGGATATTCCATCCTTTGGAAGAAGGAGCAGGTGGAGAAGGAATGCTTCCAACCTGTGCCGGTTTATGCCAACGAACCGGAAG
>CAZPBO010000030.1:0-10668 GCA_964584815.1 uncultured Planctomycetota bacterium | reverse complement strand
CAGGTGGAGAAGGAATGCTTCCAACCTGTGCCGGTTTATGCCAACGAACCGGAAGCCACTGCTGTCGCGGTTGTGGAACCCGCAGTAAAGAAAGACGGACATCCCGTTAAAGTTGGTCGTGTGGCGCTTTCTGTTGGGAAGAACCACAAAGTATCAGAAGCCGTCGTTGCCGCCATCAGGGCGCTTTCCTCCGTCTCGCCCCCGAATCCGGAAGCGTCTGGCGACATTTACTCCTTCCTACGCCAGTTCCACTCGTGGTGGCTCGGAATGCCCAAGGCTTTGAAACCCGAGCACGAGCAGGCGCGGTTGCGCGATGTCTTAAACGCTCTTGACCTCCTAACTTGGCGTTACAAAATCAGGTCATCCGCCATCAAAGCCTGCGTCCAGAACATCCTATCCGCCCTGAAAGAGATGGGATTTAAGGAGATATATGTGCCAAGCGGGCGCAAGTTTGACGAGACGCTCTCCCCGAGCAAATTTGAACGCGAATTTGTTAAGAGCGACGCGCCACCTGGAACGATAGTTGGGGTGATAAGACGGGGGTTTGTGGACGCCTCCGGAACCGCTGTCCAAAAGGTGCTGGTTGCCGTTAGCCGTTAGCAAGGAGAAAGACCATGCGGGCTCCGTTTCTGCTTCTTATCTTCTGTGCCGGCTGTTTTCTCTTCCACAAAGAGAAACCGATACCCGGCGCGGAAGAAGGTCATCTTGTAATCGCTGTTGACCGCACGAAAAGCGCACGCCACCACGACCCAAACAACCGTGGTCCAGATGTGGTGGGCTGGGTCACTGCTCTGCTGCCCCCTTACTGGCGGGTCTCCGAACTTGTGCTGACAGACGATGCTGACTGGGTCTACGAGGAACGCGTCGTAAAGAAGAATTCTGATAGACGAAAATTTTACGAAGCGGCAAAGGAGAAACCCAACGGCAAGGGCAGCATCTTCCAGCACTTAAGCGGTGCCATTAACCGTGCCGCATCCACCACATCTCCCCAAAAGCATCTTCTTGTTGTCACAGACTCTAACCCTTCCCCGAAGCAGGTGGACAAACTCACAAAGAGTGCGCTGAAGTCAAAGGTTGCCCTTACATCAATTCCTGCAACACCCCGCACCGAGAATCGCGGTCTTGAGAGTCTCGCCGCAAAAACCAACGGATTTTCCATAAACGCCTACGAACCGCAGAGTTTGCCCGTTTATGAAACCATGCTCCGTCGCTTCTGGCCTCGCGACCGCCTCTTCAACCTTCTCACCTCCTCAAATAAGCCTTTCACCCTTCCTCCGTCATGCTACCGCCTTCTGCTCCTGACGGAGGGCGCCTTTGTTGACTCCTTCCGCATCATCACATCTTCTGGCAAAGAGCGTTCACTGGAGCGCGCCAGCAGCACCGTATCCGCCTATCCTGCCAAACCTCAACAGACCAACACACCCTTTGATGTGACAAGTGTGGAGTCGCCAGATGCGGGGGTATGGCAGGTCATATACACAAAGAAGCCGAAAGCCAATCGGGTCTTTGCTGTTATGCCGTTCCGCGTTCTGGTCACATGGCGTCCGCTCAAAAAAGGCACAAAAGAAGCGGTGGGCGCAAAAGAGGTCGTTCTTGACGAGAAAAAACCTGTCAGCGCAAACGAAGGCGACACAGTCGTTCTCAGTGTGCGCATCGTCCCCGACAAAAACGCCGAAAAGATACGCAAGTTTCTGAGCAATGTTACGATAGAGCGGATAGTGGTGATACCTGTTGGCGGCGGTGCCGAAACCGAAATCCCGTTCCCATCCCCCACAACGAGGCACCCATCCGCTCAAAAAAGCGCAAAACAGAGCCCAAAACGAAAAAAGTCCGCGAAGAAACAACATCCAGAGAACCCCAGTGTCAGCGTAGAGTGGCCGATATATGTGCGGGAACGCAAAAAGGAACTCTTTGATGTTGTTGTTTACACGCGGATGCGCCTTAAGGCGACCACCTGGGAAAACAGACGCCGCTTCAGGATGAGGTTGAAACACATAGAAGGACCTCAAGCGTGGGTTCTGATAGAGAAGGGTATCCCAAAGCAGGTGAAGGAGAAGGTAAAAGTCAAAGGGAAGGTGACAGAGAAGGTGAAGACGGTATGGCAGTGGCAGCCGCTTTTGCCTGGTTCGGTGGTTGAGTTTGCTGCGGTATGGCGCGGCAGAACAGCCGGTCCTGTTCGCCTTAGACTGACCAACAGGACGGTGCTGCCACTTGAGTTGCGCGGCGCAGAGCATATAAGCGGTATCCCCCAAAGTCTTGCCCCCCGTCAGCAAACCGTCTGCGACATAACACTGCCAACATATAAGGAACCCCCAAAGAGTATGAAACTGGCTATCTTCGCCCGTGCTCAAAAACAGGGGCAAAAAGGGCAGCATCTGGCGGATTATGTCCTCAACTTACAAATCCCCATAGCCGAGATGAAACTGCCGTCTCAACCGATTGAGGTCGTCTGGCCTTCCGCTAAGTGCGCCTCAAGCGATGGGGCGAACGGCAAACTGAACTACAGCATCAAACGCGTTCTTGAGGGCAGTTTGATGAAGCCCTCAACCCTTTACTGTCGTGTGGAGAAAGCAACAAGCGACCTTAAAGGTCTGACCTCCGTGAGGCTTTACCCTGCAGGGGACAAGGCGGTGTTTGGCGCCGTGCTGCCGCAGGAAGCGAAAGATGGCGAGTATAGCCTGACATTAACGCTCGGGTTCGGCGGCATTTGGCGGGCGCTGGGTAAAAAGACCGTCTCCTTCAAACTCGTCGTCAACCGCACCCCAGCGCTGAAAGTTGACGCACCCGCCAAGTTGGTAACGCACCCCGGAGAACCGCTGCTGTTTGACGCCACACTCACACCCAAAAGACTGCCAATGCCATACCCGAAAATCGGAGTGAGCGCTGACCTGGTAAGCGACAGTGCTAACGGGAAGAGGAGCCTTCTTGGTAGAAGCATCGCAAAAGAAGCCGACCTCTCTCAACCACTGAAATTGCGTATCGTAGGATTCCCGGCGGAAGACTTAAAGACAGGAGCCCACAAAGCGAGACTCATAATCCACCTTCGCTATCTTGACCAGACGACCACACTTGAGTGTCCGATAGAGATAATTTGTAAGTAAGGGGATATGGTATGAGGCAATTTGTGGCGACGGTAATTGCCGTTGCGTGGTGCATAGGCGCCGTGGCGCAGGACAGTGGGCAGGCTGGCGGCATTGATATCGTCTTTCTGATAGACGATTCGCGTTCAATGCAGACAAACGACCCCACCGATATGCGCAAGGTGGCGTTGAAGGCTTTTCTTGACCTAACGCAGGAAGCGGGTGGCGACCGCATAGCCGTTCTGCGCTTTGCGGGATGGGAACCAAAAGGCAAACCCTTCCTTGTATATCCCTTAACCCAAATTCCCCAAGACCCTAGTAAACGGGCGGAAACCCTGAAGGCGATTAAGAAGGCGATAGAGGAGAAGGTAACAGCAGGTGGTATGGCGACCGACTTCAACTATGCCTTCAGCGTCGCACTGGCGGAGGCGATAAAGCCGTGGTTGAAGACGAACCGACCACTTTGGATAATCCTGTTCACGGACGGTCAGATGGCGCCGGGGCTTCTGTCGCTTAAGCAGCGGCTTGGCAAGGAATTCCCCGCCTTCTACAAACCCGCAGAAGAAGCGATAAAGTCGTTGAAGGAGACCTACGATAAGGCTCGCGCAGGCGTTGGCAACTTCGCTAATCTGGACTTCGCCCGCAAAGAACTCAAAAAGAGACGCCTCGCTTTAAGACGCAAAGCAGAAGACCTGTTTGGTAAACTGGTCGCCACGCAGGCAAAAACCCTTTTCAAAAATAAGAAAGTGGTGGTGAGTATGGTCTATTTGCGCAGCGCCACCGCAAAAGAGCAGATAAGGACTCCCTCTGACCTGCAAAAAAACAACGCTGTGGCAAGCCATCTTGTTCAGAATCTGGGGGCAAAACTCCATGTGGTGGGACGCCGCGGGCTTAAATCGGTCTTCTTTGACATCCTTAAAGATGTTTCCGATTTCTGGAAACCGGGACTCCTCCGCTGCTACAAAGACACCTCAGTTGGTCTGAAACCGAGTGAAGTGCGCCACATCCCCATACACATCTTTCAGGGAGCAACCGTCACAAAGGTGGTTCTTTTCGGAAGAAACCCCGCTTTTGAACCCCGCCTCCTTAAGGACAAAAAAGAGGTTAAAGGCGTTCAAGTCGCTGGAGTAGGCGAGCGTTACAGAATTCTGACCCTGCGGGGACTGCCCTTCGGCGATTACACCCTCCAGATAAGGAGCAACGCGAAGGATTCTCTGTTCGTGGATGTGGTGGCGTACGCGCAGGTGGAACTGCAATGGGGTGTTGTATCCGACCAAAGCAAGGGTGGACCACTTGTAGCGGGCGGTTCTTTTGCGTTTGGGATTGACCCAAAGACATCGCGTCCTAACGAGGCGCAAGGATGGCTTGTCATCTCCGCCACCGACAAAAAAGGAAACTCCATTGCCGACCCATACCTGATGGATGCTTTCAGTGTTAAACTGACGCTGCCGGGAATGAAAGAGCAGCCCAGCCCCTCCACATACACAACCCTGAATAGGAAATGGACACTTATTAAAGAAGTTGCTTTGCTGAGCGAGCCGGGAACAGGCGATGTCGTGGCAGAAGGGATGGTGGCAGTGCCAACAAGAGGAGGAGACAACATAACGATATGCCGACTTCCAACAATAAAATTCCCGCTCAAAATCATCGCTCCATTACTGCGGCTTTCCATCAAGCCCTCAACAGGGGAAGAGTTTCTGGAGTTTGAGAGACTTCTCGTCACAGGCGAAATAGTTGCCGGCAAACCCGCAAAAGAACAAGCAGAGGGGCTTACGGTGCGCTTCGTGACCGACAAAGGGCGGAAGGCAGCGGTAACCCTGAAGTTTTCAGAAGGCGTTTTCCGTGGCGAGATGCGCCTTGCCGCCGATATGTGGCATCTGGACGGCGATATGTTTGACAACGCAAAAATAAGCGATGCAAAGAAGGTGGTCTTTCTCGTTCGGGAACGCAAGTTGAGCATCAAGCCTGAGAAGGTCACCTTCCGCGGATTCACAGAGGACAAACTGAAGGGAGCGTTTACACTCACCTATGAGACGGCAGAGGATGAGCAAGCCGAGGCGGAGATTGCGGGCATCACGGCGAAAAAGGGATGCAAGGTGAGCGTGACAACAGGAGCAAAAACATTTGATATACCGCGGGAAGGTATAGAGGTTCCACTTGAACTTGTGGCGCAGACAAGTGAGGCGGCAGGTGATGCCGCCACCGTGGAGGTGAAGGTGCGTCTCAAAGGCGTGCCACAGAGCGAAAAAACGCTCAAGGTGCCTGTTGTGTATGAATATGTTCCGCGTCCGTTTCCGTGGTGGCTGGTGGCAGTAGGCGCAGCAGTTGTTGTCTTCCTCATAATCCTCATCTGGGCGTTGACCCGTCCTGTCTTTACCGAGCAGCAGTTCTGGCTACGCACCGAAAACCAATACCTACTACGCGACTTGGGCAAGCGGAAAGCCCCCGCCACAGAACAAGCCCCCAATTCAGTGCTCTTCATCCTCAAAGGCAGCAGAAAGGAGCCTGTCTGCCACATAAAACCCACCTCATCAGAGTGGACTCTGGTTGTGGACAACGAGCAAACGGAGCAATTGGTTCCCCTGAAGCACGGTTCCTGGATTACGCTCATTAAAGGGGATGAGAAACTGGAGTATCGCTATTTTGACCGACAGCCGACTGAATGGGAGTTGCTCGGTGTGCCGTATGAGCCTGACGCGGAATACTTCCTTATAATAGAGGAGGAGCCGTAAGCGGTGTAGGAGGGATGAAATGCGCTGGGCGGCGGTTTCGGCGGTCATATGCGCTCTCTTTTTCGGCTGCAGCACTACCCAGACGGGAAAGACATCCTCTCTTCCAAAGCGAGTTGTGATTGAGACGGACAAAGGCGACATAGAGGTAGAGTTGTTTGTTGATGAGGCGCCTAAGACCTGCGCCAATTTTGTGCGTCTCGTAAGGCAGCACTACTACAACAACCTGCCGTTTTTCCGTGTGGTGAAAGGGATGCTTGTGGAAACGGGATGCCCCCGTGGTGACGGGTCAGGCGGACCTGGATGGACGGTGCCGCTTGAAATAACCTCCCACAAACATCTCCCCGGCGCGGTGGTGATGGAAAGGAAAATGGGACAGGAGGGCTCCCACGGCAGTCAGTTTTACATATGCTGTGGTAGGTTGCCGAAGCGCGATGGTAAGTTCTGCGTCTTCGGGCGTGTGATACACGGTATGGATGTGGTCAAGAAGATAGAGAATGTAGAGGTGGAGGTTTACTTCATCGGCGGAGAGCCGTTTCACAAACCGAAAAATCCACCAAAGGTGTTGCGCATAAAGGTGATTGAAGAAAAAGGCAGGTGATAGTAGCGAAGTTCGGCGGCACATCGCTGGGCGGGGCGAAGCGTATAAGAAGATGTGCGCAGATAGTGCGCCGCCTCGCCGAAAAAGAAAAGGTGGTGGTTGTGGCGTCGGCTATCGCCGGCGTGACAGACGCGATACTTCAGGCAGCATATGATGCGCTTTGCTCTTGCGCCGACATAACAACCATCATCAATCTCCACCATCGTCTGGCAAAACAAATTGGCGTTGATTTCTCGCCACTTGAGCGCATTATGGCACGCCTACAACTGCTCCTGCGCTGTGTGGAGATACTGCGTGTGCTTCCCGCAGCGGTTCTGGACGAGATGCTGTCGGTGGGAGAGAGATTGAGTGTGCGGATTCTGGCGGCGGCTCTGCGCCAGCAGAACCTCCCCGCGCAACCTCTGGACGCCCCCGATGCAGGCTTCCTCACAGACGACAACCACACCGCTGCAAAACCACTTCCTCAAGCCATCCCCCGCCTTGCAAAAAGCCTCAAGTGGGACGGCACGATAAAGGTGGTTACAGGCTTTATCGGGCGCACAAAAGAGGGGCGCATAACGACAATAGGGAGAAACGGTTCTGATTTGACGGCGGCGATAGTGGCTGCAGCGCTCAACGCAAAAGAATTGCGAATCTTCACAGACACCCCAGGTGTGCTGTCGGCTGACCCGCGTCTGGTCGCAGATGCTGCTCCTGTTCGGCGCCTCTCCTACGAGGAGGCGGCTGAACTGGCTCGTTTCGGCGCCACAGTGCTCCATCCCCAAACCATCATCCCACTCATCCAGCAAAGGATACCTGTTCGTGTCGTCTCATCCGCCCATCCAGATGACCCCGGCACACTTATTCTGCCAGAGGCAAAGGAGACAAGACCTGTGGTGGCAAGCCGTGGTGGGCTCGCGCTACTCCTTTTTCACAGTCACCGCCTCGGCGAGGTAGTCACCGATGTGCCGCAACTCTTCACCGCCATAAGTCAACGGGGTTGGAGCATCGCCGCCGTCGCAAATTCCCGTTCCACCGTCGGACTTATTCTGCAGCCCAGACAGCACGAGAAAGGGCGCAAATTCAATGTCCACAACGGGCTCGTCGCTTTCTCCGACAGCGAGGAAACCCTCTCAGCGCTCGCTGAAGAAATGACGGATGAGTTTTCCGAAAGCGGACATATAAGCGTGCGTCGCAATGTAGCGCTCATCTGTGTCGTCGGATACGGCGTCGTCTCCTTGCTGCCGCGACTGCAGAACGCCATACACAAAATGAAGATTCCTGTTCTCTTTGAAGCATTGCCGGGACGCGATATAAGCGTTCTGTTTGTGGTGCCGCAGCGCAGGCAACGCGACGCCGTGCTCGCACTGCATAATGTCCTCTACGGATGAGCGCCGTTAAGCGTCGTATCACCCAACCAAACAGAGAAACGATGCGCTACACTTTCCCAGTCCACATCCCCCCGAACGCAGATGTGAGTCGCGTCACTGAAGCGTTTGAGCCAGACCATCTGACGCCGCGCCAGTTGCCAATGGCGCACAAATGTCCTCCTCTGCGCCTCCTCAAGACCAATGCGTCCTGCAAGGAACGCCGCCACCTCCGCATACCCCGCCGCTTGCGACGCCGTCCCCCCAAGCCCACCTCCCTTCAACAACCTCTCCACCTCCTCCACCAAACCACCCTCAAACATCCTCTTCACACGCTCTAAAAGCAGTCTCCGTAATTCATCTCTCCCGCGCCACAGAACCACAACCCTCCGCGCCATCCTCACTCTCCCGAACTCCCTCTGCAGGTCAGATATCCGCCTACCCGTTGTCAGGAAAACCTCTAAAGCGCGGATGATGCGCCTTTTGTCGTTGGGGTGAATGCGTGCAGCAGCAGCCGCATCCACCTCCATCAAACGCTTGTGAAGATGCCTCAAACCGTATCGGCTTGCCTGCTCCTCCAACTCCGCCCGCAGCGCCTCATTACGCGGCACACCCTTAAAAAGCCCCTCCGTCAAAGCCTTTATGTAAAGCACCGTGCCGCCCTCAAAGAGAAACCCCACCCCTTTTCGCCGCAACTCCTCAAGCACCCCTTCAACATCCTCAAGGTAGCGCGCCACGCTATAACGCTCTGAAGGCTCCACCACATCAAGCATATGGTGCGGAATTTCCGCCCTTACAGAAGGTGGGGGTTTGTCGGTGCCCACATCCATCCCACGGTAAACCTTCAGAGCGTCAATAGAGATGATATGGGCGTTGGCAAGACGCGCCAGCGCTTGTGCCAAACCAGACTTACCCGTCCCCGTCGCACCCGTTATTATCAAAACCGGTCTCATCCCACCCTTACCACAAAAACCACAAACAACAGAGAAGGGTTCAAGATAAGGCGCAGCACCACTTCTCCTTGAAAAACAAAAACGATTTTGTGTTCTGAAGCAGATACAGACTTTGTGCAAGCAGCATCGCCATCACTTGCCCAAAGCAATCACCACAACAAGCCGCCCACGCTTCAGACGCACCCCCTCCACCAAAAGCGGCTTCTCCTTCAGCACATACAGCGTGTCCAGAAGAACCGTCCTTTTCTTACCCTTAACCTGCGTTATTGTCAGACGCACACGAATCCTTCTCTCCGACGACTCAACATTGCATTTTATCTTAAGGCTCGCCTCGCTAACAGAAAGCGTGGTGCTGCGTCCCTTCTCCGCCCTTAAATCGCTTGCCGCCAGCAACTCAAAGCGGTTATACCCCGTCAACTTAAGCACCTTCTCCAACTGCTTCAGTGATGGGTCAACCGCCGCCTTTTCCTTCTCCACCTTCTCCGCGCGAACCGCGTATACGCATATCGTCTTCTCCGACGCCAAAACCATAACCCCAAAACACAACATAACCACCAACGCAGCAAACCTCATCTATCTGCCCTCCTCATTGCCTTCGCGAACAAGACGGATGATTGTGACATCCCCCCTCATCACCTGCAACGGCGTGTATCCCCCGCCGTAATCCAGCACCTCAAGAGACGGACCCTCAACCCCCTTCTCTTCTGTATCCACAAGGCGAATAACTGTGGCTCCTTCCATCATCACCTGTAGAGGCATATACCTGTCGCCATAATCAAGAATCACAAGATGCGGCACACTCTCCTCCACAGGCAACGATAAAAACGCAATCAGTATCAGCACTACCGCCGCCGCACCCACAACACCAAACCACTTACCCAACAACACCAACCGCCTCCGAAACACAACACCAACACGCTTCCTCCAAGCACCCTCAAAACACCTCTCCCACTCCTCCACCCCCACATCCTCTGCCACATCCAACACCCCACGCGCAGCCTTGAGACGCTCTAAAAAGCGAAACTCCTCACGGCACTCCTCGCAGAACTTCAAATGCTCCTCCACCTCCCTGCGCTTATCATCGTCCAACTCACCATCCGCATAAGCACTTACATAAATCCGCCAACTGCAACCCATCTCCCCATCCTCACAGAAAGTCACTCAACATCTCGCGCAACGCCTGCCGCGCATAAAACAGCCGCGACATCACCGTCCCCACATTTATCCTCAATGTATCAGCAATCTCCTGATAAGAAAGCCCTTCAGCGAATCGCAGGAGAAAGACATCGCGCAGTTTCGGTGAGAGTTTCGCAACGGCTTCGCGAAGCGCCGCGGAAAGTTCGCTACGCTGCGCCGACGCATCAGGTCCCTCACAATCACCTCCCCGCAGCACAGAAACTCCCTGCTCAACAGGCTCCTCCGGATGACTGCGGCGCCGACGCAACGCATCATAACAACAATTGAGCGCAATCCGATAAAGCCAAGTCGTAAACCGCGCGCCGCTCCGAAAACGCCACACCGCACCAAAAACTTTCCCAAACACCTCCTGAACCACATCCAACGCGCTCTCCCTATCCCCAAGATAGGAATACGCCATCGCGTAAACTTTCCCCCTGTGACGCTCAAATAAAACTCTCGCCGCTCCTTCATCTCCTACCCTCACTCGCTCAACAAGCGCCTCATCACTCATCTCCTGATACGCACCGCCTTTTTCCTTATTCACCTCTTCCACACTTCTACCCCGCATAACACCCCCTATCTTACCACCCTACCCCACCCTCTGCAACGCCTTCAACCCCACCCACGGAAGTTTCACAACTAGTTGAGGGTAAAATATCTCTGGAAGATGGAGGGCGTGAAGTGGTCTTTGAGCCGAACCAAGACTTTCAGTTGGATAGTATAGTTCAATGGGAGATAGTAGGAGTTAGCGACAGATGGGGCAATTTTCTGACGCAACCC
>CAZPBO010000029.1:0-26888 GCA_964584815.1 uncultured Planctomycetota bacterium | reverse complement strand
CTCAAAATTCCCGTCAGTAAATTGCAGTTGAGCGTTCGTGCGAGAAGATGTCTTGAGACTTTGGGCGTTAAGACCCTTGGTGAGTTGATACAGAAGACCGAGCAGGAGTTGCTGGAGGTGCGCAATTTTGGGCAGACATCGCTTTCGGAGATAAAGGAGCAGTTGGCAAAATATGGTCTGGCTTTGAAAGGGAACCGTTAGAGGGGGAGATGGAATGAGATGGTTTATGCTGGTTGTATTGGCGGCGTTGGGGGTGGGGTGCTCAACAAGTAAGATTTATACAATGAAGATGGTGACTTACTACCCGCCGAAGATGGCGCACAAATTGCCGGCGAAGGTGAAGGTGGCGGTGCTTGCGGGAAGACGAAGCGGAGTGCGGGTTGGGATTGCAGAGCAGGTGGCGCGCCGTATTGAGCGTTGGCTCCAGCGCGACCCGCGTTACTCCATCATTGAACGCGAACTGCTCAAAGAGATTATGGCAGAAAAAGAACTCGCCGAAACAGGACTCCTTGAACGCCAGGCTGAACTCACCGCAAAAGCCAAAATGAAAGGCGTGGATGCCCTTATCCTTGTTGAGGTCTCCCACTATAGCGCGAAGAAAGTGGAGATAACAAAGCACGAGAAGAAAGTGGAGCGCTCTTCTCTGATCGTCCCATTTGTGTATCGCAGCGGCAGAAAAACAAGGGTTGGGGTGATACCTCTTATAGGCAGGAAGGAGAGGATTGTTGCTGTTCGCTATTACGGTGTGAAGGCGCAGATTTCCGCCACGGTGAGAATGGTCAATGTGGCGACTGCGGAGGTGATAGCAACCGAATCGGAGACGGGTTCCTACACGAGCCCGCTTGTGAAAGAGCGTCCGCCCCAAGAGTCGGAAACGGAGGCGTTGCTTCTGGCTGTGGACAACTGCATCGCAAAATTCTTGGAGAACATAACTTGGACGGGGGTTCAGGAGGAGTTTGTCCTATCTAAGGCGCGGAATGATGCGTGGCGCCGCGGCAACTCCTTGGCTTCTCAAGGCGTCTATGATATGGCTTTGGCGGCGTTCAAACAGGCTCTGACTGACCCCGCCGTGCGAGCAGAACCGGCTTCTGTTGCCGCGCTCCATTACAACATCGGACTTATGTATGAGGCAATGGGGGATTATGCGAACGCCGAGGCGTCGTATCGGCAGGCGCTTGGTCTTGCGCAGGCTGCCGCCTACGCAAAAGCCCTCACCCGCATAAGGAAAAAACGCGAGCGTGGCGCCACAGTAAGACCCCCAAAAGGCTTTCAACAATAAACCTGAATATCTCTGCCGCCTGATGCGTCACAATCTATGGATACATTTGGGAGGGATGTGATGAGAAAACTTATGACAGTGGTTGTTTTTGCTGCAGCGGTTCTGGCGGCTCAGGACTTGGCGAAGGAGAAGTTGCTCGCTCGCCGTGCCGCCGAACTTGACGCATATCGTAAACTCGCCGAATACATTAAGGGATTGCATATCTCATCTTCCACCACTGTCAAAGACTTCGTCACCGAATCGGATGAGATAAACGCAGCCTTCAGAACCATCGTCAAGCACGCCAGAATCACAGATGTCCGCTACTTCAAGGACGGCACCTGCGAGGTGGATGCCGAAATCACGCTTGAACGCGTTGTCACAGAACTCAAAAGAACCGTTATCCGTCACTATCACGGCTCCACATGGACCGACGAGGTGATGGAGAACATAAAGAAATACACCCAGCGTAAGGTGATAAAGGTGACGGGCAGTGGTTGCGTTAGAGAAGAACTTCTCAACAACCCGAAACTGATGGATGAGTTCATAAGTCGCAGTCCGTCAAAGCGCAACGACTGGAGTGGTCTTAAGATATGGGAAAAAGCGCATCCAAGAGACAGGTTACTTGCAAAGCGTGCCGCAGAACTTGACGCCAAAAGGAAACTGGCGGAAACGATAAAAGGTTTACAGATATCCGGCAACACCTATGTGAAGGACTTTGTGGCGCAGTCAGATGAGGTGCGTTCTCATCTTGACCAGTTCATAAAAGGTGTGCGCATAACCGCCTATGTTTTCTATCCTGACGGTCGGGTGGAGGCGGAAGCCGAGGTCACCATTGAACGCGTTGTTGAGGAGTTGAAGAAGACAACAAAGATGGTGCGGCTCGGTGGTGCCTGGGTTCCCGAGACGATGGAGCAGGTCAAAAAATACACCCAGAAACGGATAATCAAGGCGATAGGTTCCGCATCGCTCGGCAAAAAATACACAACGCAAGTTAAGCCGACGACAGGGGAGAAGCGCCCCCAGACAGGTCCTGTTCTTGCTGTGCCTGACTGGGCGAACAGGACGCTTAAAGCAAAAGGGCAGGGTATAATGCCTGAGGAGGCGGAAAGCGAGGAGGCTGCGGTTTTGGCGGCAGAACGCGCCGCTTTTGCCGATGCCCTCCGCAAACTGGCTGAGCAGGTCTACGGCTTAAAAATCAAAGCCGAAACCACCATCAAGGATTTTGTCACCGCAAGCGATAAGGTGAAGTCGGAAGTGAAACGGGCGCTTGTCATCGGTGCAAAAAAGGTGAAATCCCAACGCAAAGGTGAGGTCGTTGAGGTGGAGGTGGAGTTGAACCTGCGAGAGGTCTGGCAGGTGATACAAAAGCACGCCGCCATTCTTGAAAAACAGATGAAGGAGAGGAAGTGATGCGTGTGTTTGTTCTTCTGCTTTTGCTTGCAGGGTTATGCGCGTGGGCGGGTTGCGCAAGCCGTCCTGAGACAAAGCCTATAACCAAACGGCAATATCAGGAAACGGTGATAAGGGAGGGAGGAGAATGAGGATTGCGTCTGTGATAGGTGGTTTACTGCTGGTTGTGGTGGTTTGTGGTAGTGGCACAAAGGAGGTTGTGGTAGAGGGGAAGGCGGCGGGGACGGACGAGGCGGCGTTTGATTCGGCGCTGCAGGCTGCATTCCGCACCGCTGTGGAGCAGGGATGCGGTGTTTTTGTCACCTCCAAATCGGAGGTTCGCGACTTCCAACTCGCCTACGACCTTATCCTGACGGAGTCACGGGGTTATATCGCCTCATATGAGGTGCTGGAGCGCCGCACCGAGGGCAAATTCGCCATTGTAAAAATCAAAGCGCAGGTCTCCCTTGATGAACTGAAAGAGGACTGGGCGACACTGAAGTTTCTGCTGCGTCAGAAAGGAAATCCTTCTTTTGTGGTGGCTGTGCGCGATATGGTTGATGGTGAGGAGCAGGACACCTCCGTTGCGGAGACCGAGATAATGGGTTATATGGCGGGACACGACATAACCTGTGTTAATAGCAAGATAGCGGAGGAGGCGCTGAAGCGGGAGTGGCGTCAGGCGAAGATACGGGGTGACAAGCAGCGCTTGGCGGTTCTCGCAAAGCGCGTCAAAGCGGACATCATAATTGTCGGCACCGTCAATGCTACCCTTGCCAAGGACACATTTGTTGAGCGTATCGGCAAGCGGCGGGTGTGGTATAAGGCGGTGATAAGTCTGCAGGCGGTCAGGACAGACGACGGAGTTGCCATAATGGCTTTTAACAAGACACTTGATTTGGGGGCTGATGGGTGTGGTTCAAGCCGTAAAGAGGCGGCTCAGAAGGCGCTTTCTGCCGGTTCAAAAGCCGCCGCGAAGGAGGTGCTCTCAAAGATTCTTTCTGCGTGGAGCCGCGAACTGCTCCGCGGCGCCACTATGCGTATTGAGGTCAGAAACGCTGATTATGCATCCTTGAACAAACTTACCTCCGCTCTCAACAAAGTCCGCTTTACAACCGACGCCACCATTGAGTCCTTTGAGGAAGGCACGGGCATCATCCGCTTCCGCACCCCCTTCACCGCGCACAAATTCCTGCAGCGTCTCACACGCGCCAAAGCGATTGACCCCACAACCGTCATCGGACTCTCCGGCAACAAAATCACTCTGGATTTGTCCAAAGCCAAGAAATAGGAGGCAAGTTATGCTGCGTCTTCTGCTTGCACTTCTTTTCGGAGCAGTCTTCGGCTTGGTGAGCGGCTGCTACACCATCCCACCCCAGGAGCCGAAACAGAAGTCGGTCACGATTGAGGAGCATCAGGAGACCACAAAAAGCGAGTGGAAGGAGACTCTTGGGGATTGAGGTTGACCTTGCCTTGGGCGCGGTTATGATGTAGCCACAAAAAAGGGGAATGGTATGTTGCGCCGTCAACGCTCCCGCGCCCGTAGAATCGCTATCCTGATACTCTTTGTTCTTGCTGCGCCTACACCCCCTTTTCTGCTTGCAGGTCTTCCTTTCATACTTGTCGGATGGTTGATAAATACCCTCACTTATGGGGTTTTGGTGAAGAAGCGGCGCCTGATAACAGACGGTCCATACGCCTGGTGTCGCAATCCGTTCTATTTTGGCACGCTTCTGTCGGATGTGGGCATATTTCTTGCTGCAAATCCGCTTAAGTTGCAGGTAGCGCTTGCGGCAGCAGCATATGGTGTTATCCAGACCATCTTCTACCGTCAGCAGATAAAACGCGAAGAACGCGACCTTTTGCGCATCCACGGCGACGCTTATCGCGACTACTGCGCCCGTGTCCCTAACCGCCTGCTTCCATCTGTTCTTTCTGCGATTAAGAACGGCGGTTTCCGCATCCGCTGGTCGTTCCAGTTGGCACTCCAGAACCGCGTCTTCACACGCTTTGTCGGCACCGCCCAATGGGTCACCTTTCTCTGGGGTGTGTATCTGTGGGGTGGTGGCAAGTTGTGGCTGGCAAAAGCCGCGTATCTTTCCATAACCGCATCCCCTGTTGCTGGCAACCCGACCGCACTCCTTTCCACAAAACCTTTCCTACCAACTTTGGTTGCGGGTATTCTTTTGTGGTTTATGTTCCGCATAGCCGAGGAGGCGAGCCGTGAGCAAACTGACACCGCGTCGGATTGCGCTTAAATGCGCCCGCATTGCAAACCGTATGAAAGCCGACAACATCGTCGTCCTCAATGTCAAACGCGTCTTTGACTTGTCAGACTACTTTGTTATCGCATCCGCTACAAGCCGTCTCCACGCCCGCTCAATAGCGCGTGAAATTGAAGCAGAACTTGACAAGGCGGGCATCGCGCCGATGGGGGTTGAAGGACTGGACGACGCCTCGTGGATTCTGCTTGACTTCACAGATGTGGTGGTTCACATCTTCCTTGAGGAGACGCGGGAGTTCTACGATTTGGAGATGCTGTGGGGGGATGCCCGCCGCATCAAATGGCGCTGACTTTGATGCCTGCTTGCACTGTCAAGTCCAAAATTCTGTGGGAAATTTTCCGCTGCTTGTAGCGAAGCGATGTTGCAAGCGGCACCCATACACACGCTCATTCCGCTTGCGCTGTGCGAGTATATCATATCGTTGACGACTTTTTCGGAAGAGGCGGTTGTGCTTGACCCGTTCGTCGGAAGCGGAACGACGGCGATAGCGGCAAAAAGGCTCCAACGCCGTTTTATCGCCATAGACATCAACCCTGAGTATGTGGAAATAACCCGAAAGCGCTTGCAGCAGATTGAACAGAGAAACGAATCCTCTACCAAGTATGGGAAAGCGCATCAACTGCCATTGCTCGCTGAAAGACAGCGGAACGGAGCAAAAAGGAACCCGCACAGGCGCCTGCAAAAGTCATAGGCATATCTTCTGTATCAGGTGCTCGCCACGCTCGCGGAGTTTTTCCGCCAGCGATTCTGCCCGCCCCCTTAAAAGTGCGTGCAGCAGAAGCAACGGTATCGCCACCACAAGACCTGCTTCTGTTGTTATCAGCGCCTCCCGTATCCCGCCCGCCAGCAACCGCGCATCCTGCGCACCAAAAGCCGCTATCGTCTCAAATGTCCTTATCATCCCCACAACTGTCCCCAGAAGCCCCAGAAGCGGCGCCACTGCCGCACACACCCCCACCGCTCCCAATCCCCTTTCAAACCGCACCAACTCCTCATCCACCGCCTCGCTCAAAACCTCGTGCATCTTGGCACTCCCCGCTCCCTTAAACATCTCAAGACGACGCCTCAAACGCTCCATCCCCTCATCCAAACGCCGCCTCCGCAGACGCAGACCCACCACCACGCACAGAATAATCCCCACAATCCCCACAAGACCTATAGGAAACATCACCACACCACCCCGCCGTAACTGCTCCCACAGCCCTATCTGCCCTATAAGCCCCCGAACCGTCACCCGTCCTGATGCATCTACAGGCACAAAAATCACCTTATCTGCCCGCTCAAGTGCTTCAAACGCATTCCTTACCTGCTCGGCAAGTTCCCCCTCAACCTCCACATCCTCCCAGCGGATGGGGCTTTCCGGCGAGATAGCGCCGATTCCCACCCTGCCGTCTTGGGTCATCCACAACCGCGCTATCCGCCCAACCCTTAAAACCTGTGCTTCTCTTGCCACCCCGTCGCTGCATATCACCTTCTCCTTCACTACCCGCGCCTTTGTTCCCGCACACCAAATCTTCCACAGCGCATCAAGCAACGACGCCAGACCCCCCTTCTTTCCCATATCAACAGGGAAAACCGCCTGTGATGCTTCCCTGACCGCCGCCCAGACACGCTCAATACTCGCTTTTATCTCCTTAAGCATCTTTTCCTTACAGTTGACCTCTTCTGTTAACTTTTCCTTCTGCTGCTGCAGTGTTCGCAGGTGTGCTGCAGCCTCGTCAAGTTCCTTGCGCAGAAGTTTCGCCGTCTCCTCCAACTCCTTTTTCTGCGCAAGGAGTTTTTGTTTCTTTGCATCAAGGCGGGCAAAGATTTTGGCGAATGTTTCCTGAGTGCGTTTTATCTCATCGCGGAGGCGTTTTGCCGCCGGCGATTCCCGTGCTTGTGCGGCAAGCAATGTCGGCAGCACAACGGCGAGGATGAGAAGACATCTCATTTGAACGCCTCCGAGGGGAGAGGAGCGGGGACGATTTGGGGAACGGCGCGTTTGAGGGATTGCTCCGCAAGGCGCCTGATGGCGCGCCAAAGGTGCACATCACGACTCACTTTCCAACCCGAGCGTGTCCATATCGCCGCCTCCCCTCCGTCGCCCGCAAAAGCCATCCCCACAAGTCCAATCCGCACCATATATCCACGCAGACACCGTTTTTCAACCCGCAGTATGTCACGGTAGGCTTCCACCGAGCAGGCGTGGGAGATGTCGTTTAAGTGCGCTTCCACAACGGCATCAAAGAGGTGGGGGAGGCTCTTTTTGGGGACAATCGTGCGCTCCGCCCGCTTGAAAGGGATGGATGAGACAACGGCTTCGTTGAAGCGCCTCCGTGCCGCCTCCAGACGCTCATAAAACGCCCGCTCCTCTTTAACCAGTGTATCCTTGCGGGCTTTCAAGTCCTGTAGTTCTTTCTCCTCCTTCGCTATGGATTCTCTAACCTTAGCCAACTCTTTTCTGATTGATGAAAGGAGGCGTTTTTTTGTGTTGACCTCCTGTTGGACGCGGTTGATGTGTTGAAGCAATTGGCGTCTTTTTGTCTCGCATTGTCTGCGGAGGTTGTGGAGGCGACGGGCGAGGTTGCGCAACTGCTCTGCCTCGTCCCCACAAACAAAACCGCATACAATGATGAGGAAAAACAACGCGTGACGCATAGACTTCTCCCTTCGTCTAATATAGCGGCAGAGGATACGGCAGGCAAGATGAAGGAAGATTTATTAAGATGGGCGCAACCTTAAAGCATAATCGGCGTTTATTTCCACAACCGTTTTGGAGGTTCTGTTATGCGTTTTCTTGTTGTGCTGGGCGTTTTTGCGCTCTGCTTATCGGTCTATGGTCAGGAGAAGAGACCGCCTGGTCCGCCTGCACCGCCAAAGAAAGGTATGAGGCTGGCGCCACCCGTTATGGGCAGGGTAGGTGTGGGGTTGCCGCGACTGCCTGAGGAGTTGGTGAAGAAGTTTGACAAGGATGGCGATGGTAAGTTGTCAAAGGAGGAGAGGGTGGCGGCGCTCAAAGCCACTTTCAAAAAATTTATGGAGAAGTTTGACGCAAACAAGGATGGCAAACTCTCCGATGAGGAACTGGCAAAAGTAAGAGAGGAGGTGAAGAAAATTTTGGAAGAGCGCAGACAGAAAGCCCTTGAGAAGATGCTCGGGGAGTTTGACAAGGACGGTGATGGTAAGTTGAGCGATGAAGAGAAGGAGGCGATGAGGAAGGTGATGCGGGAGAGACGGAGGAAGTTGATGGAAGAGCGCCGCAAGCGTCTGGAGGAGATGCGTAAGAAGATGTTTGAGAAGTTTGATAAGGATGGTGATGGTAAGTTGAGTGATGAAGAGAAGAAGGCGATGCATGAGGCTTTTAGGGAGAAGCGAGAGAAGGCGCGGGAGAAGGCGGAAGAGTTGGCGAAGAAGGTGTTTGACACAGATGGAGACGGGAAGTTGAGCGAGGGAGAGAGGCGCGCGATGGGCGCGTTTGGAATGTGGATGAGGGCGAAATTTGGGCGGAGAGGCGGCTTGAGGCACAGAAAACGCGGAATTATGCCCGTGCCGGGTAGACCGGCGCCGGAAAAGCCCGCGCCGCCTCCAGGAGCCGCGCCAGCACCAGAGGAGCCGAAATAGTTCCGTTGGAATGAATAGAATAGCCCGATGGTTGCGTGTGGGCAGCCGTCGGGCTTTTTTATGCGCCGCGTCCGAGCATATCAATGCGGACGGCTTCGGTGATGGCGCGGTTCTCAAGCCGCCTTGCGGTTTCGGCTATCACCGAATAGACACGCAGCATCGCGGCGAGCCGAGTGCCTTGTGCCTTGCGTTGTGCTTCAAACAACTCTATTTCGCAGAAACGCAGAACGAAGTAGTCCACAACGGCGCCGAGCCCCACCTGCTCCGCCGCCTTCTGCCATCCAAAACCGAATCGCTTGCAGACATCAACCAGTGCTTCTATGTGGTGAAGGAAGCGGCGTAGTGTCGGGAACCTCTGTAATTCGGCAAGGTCATTTTTACCTTCAAGGAAGGCGCAGACGCGGGTGTAGGAGTCAGCCGGCACGCGAACGGGCATATCCGCGAGGCTGCCGCAGCGGTAGACCGCCGTTTTGAAACCCTGTTTTTCCTGTTCATTCATCGTTTCCCTCCACATCAAGTGCATCTTCTGCGGCGAGGCGGACGCGTTTGTTGGGGTCGTTTTCGGCTAACTCGTGCAGTGCGTCGCGGGCATCTTTGTTTGTGGGGTAGCGGGCGAGGATTTTTATGGATTCAAGTCGCAGGAGGTAGGAGCGGTCGCAGTATGCCGTTAGTGCAGCTTTTAAGTCGGCTTTTGTGCGTGCGAGGGATTTCAGAGCCGCCAGTCGCGCTTCGGGATAGCGGTGGTGCAGAAGTTCCATTCCGCGGCGCACATCCAACGCCACACCCCACTCTATCGCCTGTTGCGCGTGACGCTCCACATCTCCACCATTCCTGACCCGCTTCAGCGCCCACAGAAGCAGCCGCTCAAGATGTGCCCGTAGGTCACCCTCGCTCCCCACTGTTATTCCTTCTTCGCTGCTCCGCGACGCCCGCCAGAGAACCCTTAGAAGCGGAATCTTGCGCCACGGCTCACACACATCCTGATATCTCTTCTGCAGAAAACGCAGAACTTTGGCATCCTTTAAGGCGATTTTCGCCAGTTCGCGCTCCGCTTTCCGTCGCTTTCTCCACTCATCCCCCCACAGGCGCTCAAGCAACTTATTCAACTTCTTCTCCGTTGCGGCATCCAGTCTTACAGGTGGCGTTTTTCCTCCCAACTCAAAGACGCGCAGATAACATCCGTTGCCAAATCCTTCCACCATCAACGGCTTGCCGCTGCTGTGATAGGCGAAGATGCGGTATCCGGGGTCATCTTTTGCCTCTCTTAAGTCGGGTCCTGCAAGGTCGCACATTTTGTAAAACGATTCACCTTCCTTTATGTAGAGCCGCAACTGCAGGCACGATAGAGCCTCTTGGTTGCGCACACCCCAGAAAAACAGAACCACCAGTGTTCCTTTGCGCGGTTTGTAGATTTTGGTCTCTGGAGCACCGTGGTAGATGAACCAGTTGCAGGCGCCGCGACCTGTGGTCTTCAACGGCTTGCCGTTCGGAGAAGTTATTTTCTTGTTGTCCGCGTCGGTTTTGACGGGAAACAGTTCGCGGAATCCCTGCTGTGCGTAAAGCGCAAGGCAGCAGAGCAGCGCTGTTGCGGCAACCAAAAAGCGCATCGGACTCCACCTCTCCTTATTTTTACGCTTATCGGCTGTGTATTGCAAAGGAGTAGTTACTCATTACTTAAGACATAAGCAGAAGGATGTGGGTTTACAGATGTGAAGACAAAAGTGTGCTGTCCTGAGCGTTGCTCAGGCGGCGGGATGCAGCGCTTTCCTAACGCGCGACGCGCGTCGCAGGGTGAGTCAATAATCGTGGGTGAAGACCCAGACACGGTGGTCACATTTTGTGGCACCGAAAAGCCGCATCGCCTCCTGCAACCCTGCCATCACATCACTTTCGGGGTTGCAGGTGACAATCTCAATGTCCACCATTCCGCATTCGGGCCAGGTGTGAACGGCGATGTGACTTTCGGCGAGCAGATAGACCACCGAAACGCCCTGCGGCGAGAAGCGATGCCTTACCCCCCGCAAAAAGGTCATCTGAACGACTTTTGTGACGCGGTCCAAAACGGATGAGACAGCGTCGGGGTCGTTCAGCAAAGTGGGGGGGCAGCCCATCAACTTCGCCGCAAGGTGGCGCACAACCACCTGACGCTTGCGCGTCTCCACCCGACACTCATTTCTCATCGCGCCCCTCCCTTAAACATTACCTGAACCGTGCCGCATCCTTCTCGTAATCCGCTATCTCTCCTTCAAATCTTCCCTCATAATATGGACGCGAACACCTTGTTGTCTTTATACGCACAAGGTCGCTTATATACCAGACTTTTTTCGGAGGATAGAACGGGTCGTAGAAATCGGGAACCTCCACATGTTTTAACTCTGTTCGCACAGGAGGATATTGGTTGAACTTCGGCAACCAGACTGACACTACAAGTCCCATTTCTGTGAAGCGTTTTTGGATTTCGGCGATTCCTGCTGGCGGGCAGGCGGTGGTGGAGATGCCGCAATAACCGACCATCGCGGGCTCACTTTTAAGCAACTCAACACCGCGGCTTACGAAGAGTGTTATTCCATCCACTGTGTCTGGTGGTTCGGTGACAAAGGTGTGGAATTGAGAGCGCACATTTTGCGGCAGCGGCTCACGCAAGTCGTGCTGCAGTGTCTCAACAGGTAGTCGCCGTTCCTTTGCGTATTCGCTAATCGTCGCAAGCAGTTTTGCGTCTATGTCCAGAGCCAGTGTTTGCTCTACTTCTCCTGTCAAAGCGAAGATGATGGAGAGGAGGTCGTCATCGCCGACGGTGGCGACGCGTTTGCCTGCGACATCGCCGCGGGCGTAGATGTAGAACGCTTTGCGCACCGCGGCTTCAGGCAGAAGCGGCGCCTGGTCATACGCATCTTTTGGCACCACCTCCGTATACAGTCTGCGCACCTCCTCCAGAATCTTCTGCCATTTCGGGGGCAACTCTATGCCGTAGGACGCAAGCGATGTGATGGTGGGCACTTCTGCGGCGCGGGCGCCAACCTCTTCCATCAGATTCCTCCCTTTCTCCGTCAGAGTGAGGCGCCCTTCACCGTCCACATCAACAAAACCTTCGTTCTTCAGAACTTCAAAAATCTCCATCACGACACGCACATATTCATCTGAGTAGTGAATGACATCCCAAAGGTCAACTGGTTGGCGTTCTGCGACGACGCAGAGGAAGCGCTCAAGGTCGCGTTTTGTGACGGGATAGTTGCGCAGTTTTTCCGCCGCCTGCCGTAGTGTTTGCTCCATCCTTATCCCCCCTTTTACCGTTGCAAAAGGATAGCGTCTTAAAGCCGCGCTTCAACAAAAAAGAGCGTATCATCCCTTAAGAACGGCAAGCGGAACAAGTCGTGCGACGGCTTTGGCGAGTCCTGCGCCTGTCACGACCTCAATTACCGCGTCAATATCTTTGTAAGCCTGTGGTGCTTCTTCTTTAATGGCGCGGCGGTCTTCGCACACAAGCACGATATGCTTCATCGCTTCCCAGAACTCCTCATCGGATATGAGTGCGGGTTTGGAGCGTTTTTTGCCGCTTTTTCTGTATCGTCCGCGCGCGGCGGTGCGGCTCATCACACGCCCAGCCCCGTGGTTCACGCTGTGAAGACTCTCGCTGCTTTCCTCTGTCCCCACAAGCACATAACTCGCTGTTCCCATAGAGCCTGGTATCAGAACGGGCTGTCCTACATCACTCCATTGGGTCTGCTTCATACGGCTTGGAGGGAAGGCGCGGGTGGCGCCTTTTCTGTGAACCCACATACCTCGCTCTCCGTGGACTTCATATTTTGCAATGTTGTGTGGCACATCATAGAGTATGGGCAGTTCCATCTCGCCGAATATGGTGCGCAGAACGCCGCGCACAAACGCGCACATAATCTGGCGGTTGGCAAAGGCGAAATTTGCGGCGGCGTGCATCGCTCCTATGTAGCGGCGCCCCTCTTCGGTGTCGCTCTCAAGAAAGCAGAGGTAGTTGTTGGGACTGCGCTTTGCGTTCAGTTTCCTCGCCAACTTCATATACTCCCCGCCCACCTGATGCCCAAACCCTCTGCTGCCGGAGTGTATCATAACGGTTATCTGGTTCTTACGCAGACCAAAACGCTGTGCCAGTTTCTCATCAAACACCTTCTGCACGCGCTGAACTTCAATGAAGTGATTGCCGCCACCAAGGGTTCCTAATTGTGTATGTCCCCGTTCATAAGCCTTCTGACTCACCGCCCTTACATCACCTTTCATTGAGCCTTTGTCCTCAACCCGCTCCATATCCGCCCGCTCCTCATCCTCACGCCTGAAATCCTCTAAGTCGGCATTACCCGTGTCGGTTTTAAGATACGCCTTCAGTCCGCCCTCAAGGATAGAGTTGAACTTGGCTTTGGGAAGGCGGATATTGCGTTTTCCCTCGCCCAGTGGTATGAAACGGCGCAGTGTCTTGGCAAGCAGAGTCAGTTTGTCTTTGACATCGTCGTAGTCTAATGGGGTGAGGATAAGGCGCATTCCGCAGTTTATGTCATATCCTACTGCTGCGGGCGCTATCGCTCCCTCAAGCGCCACCACCGAGCCTATCGGCACGCCGTATCCCTGATGAATATCGGGCATGCCTATTGCGTGTTTGACGGAGAACAGCGACGCCGCGTCACACAGTTGCTCAAGCGCGGTGTCTTCGGTGAAGAGGTTTTCCGATATGAACAGTTTTGCGTCAACAAGCATTTTGCCGTGGCGTGGTATCACGCATCTGTAGTCGTCCAGACGCACCAGTTCCATCACTCAATCTCCAAAGGATGTCCAGAGGATTATAGCGTTTGTTGTGTGTTCGTCAAGGCGCCTGATTTGTGGAGTTGGATTATGGTGCGACGCGGCGGCATTCCGCCTTTTCTGTGTCAATAAGGAAAAGCGCTCCACCTGACCGTGCGGAGACATCGCAGCAGAATATATGCCCAACCTGTGCGGAGCAATGGCGGTGGGTGTGTCCGCATATCGCCGTTTTCACCTTTGGGTATGGAAGCATCACCTGCCCAAGTAGTGCTGACCCCACAAAGGCGTTGGCAAAATCCCAGCCCGGCTCGTCCTTCACCACCACCAGTTCTGCAAATGGAACATGGTGGGTGACGCATACAATCTCTGAGACGGAGTCGTGGATGCGTTCAATGTCGCGTTGCAGGCGTTGAGCACAAATCTTTGTGAATTCGGCGTCGGAGTAAGGGAGTTTTACGAAGCGCCAGTCCAGCCATTGGGAGCGACCGATGACCGCTTTTGGGTTTCCGAGTTGTGCGGTTGAGCGGCGCAGGTCTATGTATGTTAGGCGTTTTGTGGCATAATCTGCATCGGTCATCTCGTCCCAGCGGCAGACGGAGCCGTCCTGCCGTAGAACGAGCACATAAGGGGCAAAAGCGGGATTGGTTCGGCGGAAGGAGTAGTCATACCAGCCGACATTGCCGACGAATCCGACATTGTCAATGATGGCGGGCGCGCTGTCCAGAACGCTGAAGCCGAACGCCTCAAACACGGGCGTTAGAATGTCAAACTGTTCTAAGGAGTCGCCGTCTTCGGGTGCCACCCAGAGGTCGTGATTGCCGAAGACGGCAAGTTTTGGCTGTGATAGGCGACCGAAAAGGGACAGAACGCGGCGATAATGGTCGGGGTTTCCGGAGGCGATATCTCCTGCGATGATGAGGATGTCAAACTTAACGCGTCTTGCGGCTTCCGCCAACTTAACGGCTCGTCCCATATGGTCGGCGTAATGCAGGTCGCTTGTGGCGAGAATCCTCACCGCCGCGTCCCCTTACAGCGGTGGCTCCAGTTTCTCTTTGCCCATATCTTTGCGCAGAACTTCTGGGAGCGTTACGCTGCCGTCAGGGTTTTGGAACTGCTCAAGGATGGCGGCGATAAGACGCGCCAGCGCCACGCCTGAGCCGTTAAGGGTATGGCAGAGGCGCGTTTTGCCGCCGGGTTCGCGGTAACGGATGCCAAGACGCCTTGCCTGAAAATCGCCGCAGTTGGAGACGCTGGAGACCTCAAGCCATCGTTTGGTTGCGGGTGCCCATATTTCTATGTCATAGCATTTTCGCGCCGCAAATCCTAACTCTCCCGTGCACAGAAGCACAACCCGATACACAAGCCCCAACTCATCCAGCACCGTCTTGGCACACGACAGCATATGTTGATGCTCCTCCTCTGACCGTTCCTGTGTCGTGAAGGAGACCAATTCCACCTTGTCAAACTGATGGACTCGCAGCAGTCCGCGTGTTCTGGCTCCGTATGCGCCCGCTTCTCTGCGGAAACAGGGGGTGTAGGCGGTGTAGCGCAGCGGCAGATGCGCAAACGACAATGTCTGGTTGGCGTGTATGTTGACAAGCGGCACCTCCGCTGTCGGCACAAGGAAAAGTTCGTCCCTTGAGGTTTGATACATATCATCCTCAAACTTGGGAAGTTGTCCTGTGCCGAGCATTGCCTGACGGTTGACGAGCAGTGGTGGCGAGACCTCCTTGTATCCGTGGCGGTTGGTGTGGAGGTTGAGCATAAAGTTTATCAAGGCACGAACAAGACGGGCACCGTCTCCCAAGAAGAACGGGAAATGTGAGCCTGCTACCTTTGCTCCCCGCTCCATATCCAGAATCCCCAGTTTCTTGCCCACCTCCCAGTGTGGTTTTACCTCAAAGTCTGCCTCCTCTGCCTCACCACAGGTTTCCACAACCACATTTGCGCTCTCATCTTGTCCAACAGGCACATCGGGGTCAGGGATGTTGGGCAGAAGAAGACGCAAGGAGTTGAACTGGGTCTGGAGCGATTTGAGTTCTGCTTCGGTGTTCTCAAGTTCGGTCTTCACCTGCTGCACCTGCCTGATGAGCGTTTCTGCCTCGCCACCTTTTTTGCGCAGAAGACCGATTTTCTTGCTCAACTCTTTGCGTTTGTGGCGGAGTTGGTCTGTTTTTGTGATGAGTTGTCGGCGGCGGGCGTCAATTTCAAGCAGACGCTGAAGTGGTGCGGTGTCATAGCCCCGTTTAAGCATTGCGTCGCGGATAATATCTGCCCTATCGCGCACAAAGCCAGTGTCAAGCACTGCTCCATCTCCGAAAAAAGAGAGGGCGGTGATTTTACCGCCCTCAACTCCTCTACGCAAGACAGTAACTTTTCAGAAGTAGACCGACAGGAACAGCCCCGCCATAGACGATATGTTGCAGTCGGTGTTGAGCAGCCATCTTATTGAGAACTCAAGGGAGATGCCGCGCAAGGTGTCCCAGCCCAGTTTCAGGATGAAAAGTGCTGTGGTTTCTGTATCGCGGGATGTGGATGAGCCGACTTCTGTGACTGCCGACTCAGAGGCATAACCAAGACCGATTCCCCAGAACGGGTTGAGCATATGCCGCGCTCTGCCGAAATGACCGAGGTAGCAGATATCCAACTCCCAGTATTCCTCGTAGAACTCGTCCACACCGAGAGGTTTGTCGCGTAACATCTTAGTGACGGCAACATTGGCGGCTACCTCAAAACGACCCATCGGCAGTCCCGGTCTTAAAGGGAAGCGAAGAAGGAAGCCTACACCAAGGGCGCCTGATGGGTTCTCATCTCGGGAAGCAAGTGGGATAAGCCCGCCGATATTGAAGCCGATGACGCCGCGGGTGAGCGCTTTTGGCATTGCCGGTGCGCCCGCCTCAGGCGGCAAAACCGTCCTTTCCCTGCGCACAACCTGAAAGTTGCCCACTCCGTAGAGATAGTCAAGCAACTGGTCCGCCTGCGCAACCCCTGTTATGCAGACTGCAGCCAGAATCGCGATACAGAGCCTCATACCTTACCTCCTTAAGGAAAATGGACGCAGAAGGAAACGCAAACCATAGAGGTTATGTTTCGTTGTGAGTCTGTAAGGACGCGAATGGAGACTTCAAAGGCGAAGAAGTTGTAGGAGTCCCATCCGAGGCGAGCGATGAAAAGGGCGGAGTTCTCATCCACTTCCTCAACAGTGGAGCCTGAGCGGCGGTATGTGCGCGATTCGTCTGCCAAGCCGAACCCGAAGCCGAGGTAAAAATTGGGCGCGTAACGATATATGCGCGGGAAGGTGAAGAGGTAGGATAAGGTCACCTCCATATAGTCTTCCCAGACATCGTCGTATAGGGAACCGTTTTGGTAGCGGTCCATAGACATATGCATAGCGGCGGTGTCAAAGGCGAGTTCAAAGCGTCCGATGTTGTAGAGGGGATGGATGGGGAAGCGGAAGAAAAGTCCGAGTGAGACAGCGGCGTCGGGACGGGAGACCTCCGCCGATGTGGGAACAAAGACGCCCAGTCGTGCGCCAACCGTTGGTCTGATTAAAGAGCGTGGAATTCTTGGTGCTACCCCACCTGGGAAGAAGAGATGGCGCTTCGTTTCCTGTTTGATTTTCGTCTCTTCTTTCTCGGTCTTCACCTGAAACGGTGTGTTGGTGAAAAGCATCCGTAGCAGGTCGTCGTCTGCTGATGCGACTCCGACAGAAAGAACAACAACCGCAGCCATCATCAGCCGCATAGCCATTCCTCCAATGTGTCCCGTTATGGGGACGGTCACTGATGGAGGGTTATTCAACCAAAATGAGGGCTTTATGGCAAGCCAAAATTACTCCCATTCAATTGTTCCTGGTGGTTTGCTTGTTATATCGTAGACGACGCGGTTGACGCCGCGCACCTCCCGCGTTATCCGCTGCGCTACCCTATCCAGCACCTCGTAGGGCATTCTGAACCAGTCCGCCGTCATTCCATCCGTGGATTCCACCGCCCTTAATGCCACAACAGATTCGTATGTCCGCTCATCCCCCATCACACCGACGCTGCGCACATCAAGCAGCACACAGAACGCCTGCCATATCCGCCTGTAGAGCCCTGCTTTTCTTATCTCCTCTATGAATATCGCGTCTGCTTCTTTTAGAATCGTTAGTTTATGTGGTGTTATCTCCCCGATAATGCGCACTGCAAGTCCTGGACCCGGGAACGGATGGCGCCAAATCAACTCATCAGGCAGTCCCAAAATTTTGCCGACTTCCCTTACCTCGTCCTTCAAAAGCAATCTCAGCGGCTCCAGCAATTTAAGGTTGAGCCGCTCAGGCAGCCCTCCAACATTGTGGTGGCTCTTTATGCGTGCTGTGGGTCCGCCGAATCCTGCTGCTGACTCTATCACATCTGGGTAAAGGGTTCCTTGTGCGAGGAAAGATGCGCCAACTTTGCGTGCCTCTTCTTCAAAGACCTCTATGAAGAGATGTCCGATAATGCGCCGTTTTGTTTCTGGGTCTTTCACGCCTTGCAGCGCTTTCAGAAACCGCTCTGATGCGTCCACTGCCACGAGGTTGACCCGTTCCTTAAACGCCGCCACAACTTCTGCTGCTTCCCCTTTGCGCAGAAGTCCTGTGTCAACGAAGATGCAGGTGAGGTTTTTGCCGATGGCGCGCTCTATCAACGCTGCCGTAACGGATGAGTCCACCCCTCCCGACAGTCCCAGAACGACCTTTGCGCTGCCGACACGGCGGCGGATTTTCTCCACTGTCTCTTCAACGAAATCGCCCATCTGCCAGTCACCTGTAGCACCGCAGACACGATACAGAAAGTTGTGTAAAATTCCCTCTCCGAATTGTGTATGGACGACCTCAGGATGGAATTGGACTCCAAAGATTGGCAGTTTTTTATGTTTGACAGCCGCCACTGGGCAGGTGGCGGTCTTTGCCAGAACATTCCAATCGTTGCTCAACTCCTCCACCTGGTCGCCGTGGGACATCCAAACTGTGAAGGAGCGGGGAAGGTTGTGGAAGAGGTGGTTGGGGTTGAGGATTTCCAAATTTGCGCGTCCGTATTCGCGCTTCTTTGCACGGCTTATACGGCATCCGCCTTCTTTGCAGAGCAGTTGCATACCATAGCATATTCCCAGAACAGGAATACCTGCTTTGAATGGGTTGATTGCGGGGTAGGGTGCGTCTTTGTCATAAACGGAGCGGGGACTGCCGGATATGACAACGCCGATAGTGTTGCTGGGGAGTTTTTTAAGCGTGGGGGGGGCGATTTCGCAGAAGACGGAATTTGCGCGGATGCGTCGTGCTATGAGTTGGGTGTATTGGCTACCCATGTCAAGGATTAGGACAGTTTGATGCGCCATTGTTTTGCGCCTCAAGACCGACCATTTCAAAAAGCGCGCGTAGTTCGCTGTGCCGCAGATAGCGCCACCTGCCCGGCGCCAGCGACTCATCCATTATCGCTCCTATCCGCACACGCACAAGTTTTTTGGTCTTGTAACCGAATTTCGCTAACAGACGCCGCACAATCCTTCTCTTGCCCACAACGCTCACCACACTCAACCAAGAGCCGTCTTTTTGGTGCCGCAGCAGTTTTATTGATTTTACGCGCAGTTTGCCTTCTGACGACCACGCCCCTTTGCTTTCCGCTTCCTTAAGGGTTGCCGTATCCGCCCGTGGCTTCACATAAACCAGATACTCCTTTTCCACCCCAAACCGTGGATGTGTCAAACGATACGCCAACTCCCCGTCGTTTGTCAGTATGACAAGTCCTTCTGAATCCTTGTCAAGCCGCCCTACAGGATAGAGCCTTTGCGCAAACATTCCCACAAACTCCATCACACTCTTCTCCCTTTTGGCGGTTGTGCAGACATATCCTTTCGGCTTGTTGAGGAGTAGATAGACCTTTTTTGATGGTTTTATCCGCTTTCCGTCAACGCGGATGATGTCTTTTTCGGGGTCAACAAGGGTGGGGATTTCTGTGACGACTCTGTGGTTGACAGTGACGCGTCCTTCTCGGATTAAGTTTTCCGCCTTTCTGCGGGATGTAAAACCAGCATCGGCGAGGAGTTTGGCGAGTCTAATCCGCGCCATCTGTCAGTCCAGAAGCGGAATCTCGGCTACAGTTTTTTCAAGGCACCCCTCAACCGCCCAGAGAAGTTTTTTATGTGCCGCTTTGACGGATGGGTCGTGTGCCAGAGATATCTGCTCAAGCAATATGCGCCTTGCCGTGCAGTAGTGGTCAAGGGCTGTGTTGAGGAATTTTCGCTTGACGAGCGGGTCGGGTGCGCGCATCGCTTTCCCAAACCACTCATCTCCTTCGCTTATGTGGTCTATCACCACATCTAACGCATCGCGAACATTTTCAAACACCTGTTCCTTCAGCGTCACCTCCCGCTTCTGGCTGCGGCATCCCAGCAGAACAACTCCCACAACACTTGCCGCCACAAAAAGATATATCAGCCTCATCTCTCACTCCCTGTTAAGGGTCTGGTAAAAGTCGCACGCTTCTTGATAATCCTGCTCAAAGTCCCATTTTTTGCTGCCTTCGCGCTTCTGCCCCAGCAGTTGGAGGCATTTAACCATCGCGGCATAAATCTGCATACAACCGCGGTCATACAGTATGCCAACATGAATAAGACCACGGTTGGGGTCACGCCCCTCCGCTTTCTGCGCCTGATACTCGTTGTACGGGGCTTGCGCCAGTTTGCGCAATTCCTTAGCCACATCCCACAGCGAGTGATAGTCAAAATTGCCGCTCTGTTTTGTCTCATCCACCACTTTCTGAAGACGCTCACACGCTTTTTGATACTCCTCTCCCATTTTCTCCCAGCCCCACTCCTTGCCTTTCGTTTGCGCCTTTATCGCGAACTGCTTTGTGCGGGAGAGCAACTCGTCAAGTGTCGCGCAAACCTTATCCCAGTTCCGCACCCCTGGAGGTGTGGGCATGGGTTTTTTAACACCTGTTGCGCCAGAAGACGGGGCTTTTGGTCCGCCAAAAAGGATTACCAGTGTGAAAAAGACCACAGGTGGTCCGAACATCGCGGCGAACGCCACCGCTCCCTTACCCCCTTCCTTTTTCTCCTCCTGCGCCTGTTTCTGCTGTTGATTTTCTTCTTCCATCACATAAACCTCCATCCTTCCCCCATATTTTTACCCACATAAGGCGGCACACTTCCCACTACTTCATCGCACAGGCGAATCTTTGATAATCGCCTCCATCAGGCGCTGTCCTTTCTGCATCACTGTCTGCACTTCGTCATCGTCAGGAAGTTGAGCGTTCAGTTTTCGGAGCATAGACAACGCCTTATCGGCGCATTCCTTGGCTCTTCTCCAGTGGACGCTCTTTTCGGCACCTTCCGCCTCGCGCATCTTCATACAGTGAAACCATCCCTTATCAATTAAATCACGCGCTTTTTCCAGCACCTGCTCGCGGTTGAGATGCACCCTCTTCGGGGAGGAAAGGTTGTGCCGCCTTCTCGGACGCTGTCCGCCACTTGTGCCTCCCCCACACCCTGCAAAACACAACAGCGCCACCAGAACAAACCAGACAGAACCCCTCATCCGCTGAACCCCGACTCCTTGTTTATCGTGTAGAGCCTATCCTGAATCTCTTTAATCATCGGTCTGAACTTGCCTGGAAAGCGACGATTCAATTCCTCATATATGCCGAGAGCGCGCTGAAAGTATTCCCGCGCATCCCGAAAATAAGGGTCCGCTGCTCTCTGCCCCTTCTCCTCTTTCCTCCTCAACGCTGTTCTTAAGTTCTCATCTCCCTTCCTGCAGTATTCTTCCGCTTCCTTTTGAAGACGCTTCCAGCGACTGCTTTTACTCCTGCTTCTGGGTGCCTCCCCACCACATCCTGCCGCCATAACCATCCCCAACCCCGCTGCCAGCATCATCCACAAGCCCAACCTCATACACTACCTCCTACACCCTCACTTTAATATTATCCTTTCCTATCCCACTTCGTCAACCCATCATTGAAACTTTTCCTTACTCTGCTGGAAACCATTGCCCGAAATCGGCGTTTAATGGCTCATAAGGGCTTTTGGAGGGTTCTTTTATGCGTTTATTTGCCCTTTGTGCTCTGTTTTGTTGTGGGTTGGTGTTTGCGCAGGAGGGGTTTGACAAGCCGCGTCGTCAGAAGCGCCAGCGTCTGCGGTTCCCTGACAGAGGCAGACCACGCGTCCCGCGCGTCCCCACACTCGCTATGGAGATTGACGGAAACTTCGCCTATGTGCTTATTGGCGCCACACTCTACAAAGTGAACCTTGAGACGATGGAGACCGTCGCTTCCTGCAACCTCCGCGAAGGGGAAGAGGGTGGAGAAATTGTGACCGCGGCGGATATGATAAAGCGCTTGGACAAAGACGGCGACGGCAAAATTTCAAAAGAGGAATGGATAGGTCCTGCGCCTTTCTTTGACCGACTTGACAGAAACGGCGACGGCGCCATCACCGAAGACGAAATCCCACAAAAACTCATTGATATTATGCGCCAACGCCTTGCCCCAAAAACACCCCCACTCCCCGCCGTCATCCGTTTCTCAAAAGACTCCGTCATCATCCTCCTCGGCAACACACTCTATAAAGTCCGCAAAAGCGACCTGCTCCTTGTCGGACAGACCAAACTCAAGACCAAAAAGCGCCACAAAAAGGAAAAACCCGCCCCAGAAAAAGAAAAACCAAACGAGAAAAAACCTGCTCCACCTAAGAAGGAAAAAGACGATTTCGGCTTTTAACAGCACCTTACAGAATGCGGGGGCTGCTCCTCAAAAGGCAGCCCCCATATCCCGCAACGCAGAACAAGAAAAACTTTTCTGTTCTGCAGTGCCCTTTATAACCCCCACTGCTTCAAAGAGTTACAAGGGGTGGTTCAGGTTCAACATTAAAACTGGTTTGACACACCCTAAAGACAGAGTATTATTGTAGTGTCAGGATTTGTCGTTGGCTTTTTTGGAGGGTTGTTTTATGAAGCGTGGTTTCACATTGATTGAGTTGCTGTTGGTGTTGGCGATTTTGGCAGGGTTGGCGGCAATTATTCTTCCCACCGTCGTCGGCTGGGGCAGAACTTCAAAGACTACCGCCGCTGAAGGCAATGTCCACACCATCCGCGTCGCTGTGGAAAGTTACTATCTTGACAAAAGCGTCCTTCCCTATGACGACAATTGCACTAATCATGACTCTGACTCTGACAGTATTCCCGATTGGGTGGAGGACCTTGCTGGTGCTGACAATACAATATTGGCTAACATCAAGAAGGACCCCTGGGACAACGACTATTACTTTGATACCAATAATAATGCTCCTAGAAAATGGTTTATTGTTTTGTCATGTGGTCCGAATAAGACGAAGGATTATACAGGCAGCGCAAGCAGCGATGTGTTAGATGGCGGGGAATTGACAACAACGGAACTTGGAGGTGCGAATTCTGACGACATTTTTGACACGAATGCCCAAACACCTGCGAAGTAAGTTTTTGCTTGCGGATGTGAAGGGGTGGCGGTTTTGCCGCCACCCCTTTTATTTTTTGCGCAGTGTCAGACGCACATACCCTTTTCCTGATGTGAGGTCAACGGTCTGCTCGTCAGAGTCGGTGTAACCTTGAGCACGCGCTTTGACGGCATATCGTGCCGGTTTTATGCCTGTTATCACAAAATGCGTATCGCCCTGCAGGAAAGCCTGTTTTGCGAACCGCTTTCTACCTCCTTCTATGAGGTAGAAGAGAATCTGATAACGCTTAGGGGGTTGGTCAGCGACGATATCGCCTTCAAGAGAGGCGCCTTTTGTGAGGACAATGCGTAGTTCGTCGGGGCTTGGGCGGATGTTGCGCTTAACCCACGAAAGGAATCTTCCGCGCGTTGCTGTGGCAGAGACTGTAAGTGGTGTGTTCGGAAGTCCCCGTATGACAAAGCGCCCGTTTTTGTCGGTGACGGTGTTGCGGTAGAGGTATGGGGCAGAAGATGTGGCGGCGACGGTGACACCCGCCAACGGATTGCCGTCGCTGTCCGTTACGATGCCCTTGAGTGTGGCTCCTTGAGCGAGGATTATGCGCACATCGCGCATCTCGTCTGGCGGTCTGACGGTGAAGGGACCCGCGTCTTGCGGCAGATACTCCTTATGCCATACCTTCAGTTTATATGTGCCTTCAGGAAGTCCGGTGAGACTGAAGGAGCCGTTTTTGTCGGAGAAGGTTTGATGGGCAAACAACGCGGTGCCATCGGTCTTGGCAAGTGTCACCCGCGCTCTATGGACGGGATTGCCCGTCTCATCGGTGATGGTGCCGGAGATGGACGCTCCTTTTCGCAGCATAAAGTTCACCTCCGATTCTTGGTCTGCTGATACGGTTGTGTCCTCGTAGTGGTGCTCGTTGAGGTATCCCTTTGCGGTTGCGCGTAGGCGATAATTGCCTTGTGGCAGGTTGTCCAGTCTGAAGCGTCCCTGTTCGTCGGTTGCGGTTTTGAAGGTTTGCGCCACGCGTCTGCCGCGATAAAGCCACGCATATATGATGGCGCCAGAAACAGGTTGCCCCGCCTCATCCAAAACCTCCCCCACTATCGCTCCCCCACGCTCCAACTCCACAACGACACCGCTCAACTCCTCCCCTTCCTGCAACCTTATGCCGCCAATGCTGCCCTCAGCATAACCCGCTTTTTGGGCTGTTATGCGATACACACCTGCAGCCAGAAACTTTATCGTGAAGTTCCCACCCGCGTCTGTTCTTGCCGAAGCCACAACCTGCCTGCCCAACTTTGCCTGCACCAACGCATTCGCAACACCAGCACCGTTGCAGACCACCTTCCCCGATATTTTGCCCAACTTTGACAGGTCGGGTCCTGCGACATTGTCCTGCGGTTTTTTGTGCGGATGAGAAGGGCTTTTTTGAGAAGGTTGTTTTATTGTAGGTTCTTGCTCTGTGGGAGGTGGCTGCACAACTTGAGTATTTGGCGGTTTGGGGGAGAGGAAGAGCCAGACGGCAACACCGAGCAGCGCCGCAACAGTCGCAATCACCAAAACCGTCTTCCACTCCCGCATAGCACTTCTCCTACTTTTCTGGCGGCGCAAGAAGACCGCTCACAAACCCAACCGGCACACCATCCTGAACCAGCAATTTGGCTCCTTCTCCACCGCGCTCTGTTCCTATGCAGAACTCCCCTTCAAGAGTCATCTCCTTTATTTGGACGCCTTCACGCGGCTCTCTGTTGAACACTTCGTTTGCCTCATAGCGGAATCGCAGAAGCACCGCCTTGCCGACAAGGTTTGATAGGTCAACAGTGTAGCGAATCCAGCGCGGTTTTATGTCTTCTGTCACTGGCTCCAGTTTAAAGGTGTTGCTGCACTTTATGAAGAGCGGGAGCCAGTTTTTGCCGTCGCGGGAGGCTTCAACGCAGAAGATATCGGCAGATGGTTCCAAATCGCAGCGTGCGGAGAATGTTAGTTTCGCCGAACCGAGCAGAACTATCGGATATTTGAGAGTGGCAAAACACCGTGCGCTCCAGGAACGCTCCGATACCAACTGACTTGGCGTCGCCATAAAGCCTTTTCGGCGGAAGGAGTTGGGGGCAAGACGCAGACTGTGCAACCTTTTGAGCGCTAATGGCTTGCCGCCGCGTCTGCTTGGAACCACCCTCAAAAGCACATCATACACCGCCCAGGCTCCGCTACTTGCCTCTACACGAATGCGCACAAAGAATTTCCCCGCCATTGTCGGGATGCCCGATATCAGACGCTTCTGGGAGTCCCATTTCAGCCCCGGCGGCAGTCCGCTCACCTCAATTTTGGCTGCTTTCGGACCGCGAATCGTGATACCGCTGCTGTAAGGATAGCCTGTCCTTGCCTGCGGCAACTCCGCCTCCGCCACCACAGGAACATCACCGTTCAACGAGTATGTGGGGTCACCGTAAAGCACGGAACTCAAAATATTCTGAGCATCGGTAAACTGGGCGGAAAAGAGTGTGGCGTATCTGCAAATGGCGTTGCGTAGCGCGATACCCGCGGGTTGTCCGTTGGCGAGGTTCTGTGTGATGTAATATGAGAGGGAGACGCAGCCGCCGTCGCGGGGGGAGAGCCAGCCGTGGGTGAACCAAGCGCCGCGGGTGTTGCCGAAAGCGCAAACCGCAAATCGTCTCAGCGCCTCTTCCAAAACGCAGGGGCGTTCTTCCCAGTTGTGCCCTCCCTCAAGCCAAGCGCGCCGACCAAGAAAGTATCGCTCAGGCTGTGCTGTGTTGCAGCCGGTGGTCACAAGCACCACGGGCGGCGCATTGCGCAGACGCTTAAACCAGCCGTAGAAGGGTTTGCCGACCTTCAATGGCGGACGGCGCAGGGGAAGAAGATATCCCGCCAAGTCGCGGTTGCCGTGGCTCGCCACCAATACCACACCAGGCATAAACTCAAGCCAGGTGTCGGTAAGGATGTCCGCTGCGATGCAGGGGTCGCGCTTTATCTGCTCCTTGGTTATCGTGACATCAAAACCGCGCGATGGGGCAGGCTCCCTCCCCCAGAAAACCCTCTCAGCATAAATGGACTGGACACGCCAACCAGGTAAGGCGTCCTTCAACGCAGCGGGCAGTCCCTCAAGCGTTGTGATGGGGGAGAGGGATTCTGCTGCTACGAGGAGTCGCGGCGCCACCTTAACACTCATCGCACGCTCAAGAACATCCTCTACCGCGCCCCGCTCTTTCCCCACATCAAACGGTATCCGCCCCACACCCAGAACAGGCAGCACCACATCCCCATCACCTGCGCCCCACTCATAAAACCCTGTCACATCATCCCAATGCGCGATTTTATATAGCGATTCCGCAAAGAAACCGTCCCCATCAGCGTCCCATTGCCCGTCAGGCGCAGCATAACAAGCATCCGTTGGCACCGCACGGTAATGCTGGTCCCAGTTATAGGCAAGGTTGAGGGACGCGTATGTCCCCATCGGATATGTCAGTTTCATAGGCAGTGTGCCCACCCTGTCGGTTTGCTTTTCCGCAAAGCCACGCACCATTACGGCTGGCAGAGCCTTGAGCGGCTTGCCCAGTTCAACCTTTCCCCCCTCAAGGCGCAGACGATATGCAAGCACCTTCTCCGCACGCCACCCCCGCAACTTCCCCTTAAGCACCCGAAACGCCAGAACATCGCCTTTTCTGACTTTGAGCGGCGGCAGCGTTGGGAACGACCATCCTTTCTCAAACCGCACCTTCTGCCGCGCAACAAAACGCCATCCCGCATCGTCGCGCCGCACAACCGCCAACTCCATCTCCCCCGCCGCGCCAGAGAAAATCTTCGCGCTGCTCAAAACACCCCCACGCCCAAAACGCAATTGCTCACCTGTCAGCGCAATCCATCCATCTTCCTTTATGTCACAGTCAGTGTCGTATTCTTCCCATCCCCCCGCCATCACCAAGGAAGCCACCGTCGTGCGGTATCTATACGGTAGCCCTATCAACTCAAGTGATACAGGCTTCTCATACGGGTCAGGTGTGCCGATAAGGAGCAGAAAAAGAAAGTTCGCCCGACGCCACTCCGCCCTCAACCACCGCAAAAGCCTGTCCGCAGGGTCACCTGTTGCACCTGATAAAATTTCCTCTGTCGCCACAACC